>NZ_BADL01000259.1 GCF_000333615.1 Ideonella sp. B508-1
CGGTTCGCCCTGCAGCTGGGCTATGGTGAGCGGCGGACGCTCCCAGGCCGGCAGGTCGACCTCTTCCTCGCCCGGGCGGGGCGCCGGGTGCAGGGCCAGGCAGAGGGTCTCGTTCAGGGTGGCCCCGAGCGGCAAGATGGCTGCGGTATTGACCAGAGGCCCCGCCTTGTCGGCATCGCGCAGGCATTTGACCAAGCCGCCGGGCGTGAACTGCAGGTAGCCCAGCAAGGTGCCCAGGGCCTGTGCGGGCGCCAACGCCGTGGGTTCGGCATCGACTGCATGGTCGAACACCACCGGTGTGTTGCCGTTCGCGCTGGCCAGGGCGATCTGGGTCCAGGGCTTGCGTTTGTCCCGGGTGGCCTGCGCCTCGGCCAGGGCCGCCGCTTGCAGGAACGGTGCTTGCGCGTGGAACAGCCAGAAGCGGTCCTGCCAATGGTCCAGATAGTCCTGCAGCGCCTGCTGGGGCAAGCCCTCCCGGTACCAGCGCACGCGGTCCGCAGGCGCCCAGCGCCCCAGGGCCCGGGTGAGCGCGCGGTGGGTGATGGCCAGCAGCAGCCGGTACTGGGCCACCAGGCTGGGCGGCGCCGTCTCCGCCAGGGCGACGATCTCGCGGCTGCGGCGGAACACCTCGCGCAGGCCCAGTTCCACCACCCGGCCATCGGCCAGGCGCACAGGCAACCAGGGTTCGTCGAGCAGGCTGAAATCCTTGCTCATGCACTCTCCTCCTTGGAGGCCACCGGGCTGGCGGCCTTTTCATAAACCAGGCCCAAGGCCGCGTCCAGACGCAACTGCAGCGAGCCGGCGGCACACCGCCCCTCGCACAAGGGCAGCGGACGCAGGTACTTGAGAAGGGGATGCCCGGCAAAGGCCGGCGGCGGCTCCTGCGGCTGGAAGTGCTTGACCAGCGCCTTGCTGGACACCTTGAGCTGCCGGGCGTAGAGGGCCCGGGCCGTGGCGTCGTCCAGCGCCTGGTCGGGCGCGAAGATCGGGCCGGCGGGCCCGGCCTGCCAGCGGCCATCGGGCAGCACAGCCACGGGTACCAGGGTGACCGCGTCATCGCCCTGGCGGGTGCAGTTTTCCAGGCCGATGCCGCCCTCCTCCACCTCGTGCCCGCGCGGCTTGTGGGCGTAGGCGTCTTCAGGCGCGTCCTGCGGGTCCAGTGCCACCTGGCGCGACTCGGTGCGCTGCTTGTTGACCTTGGCCACATGAGCCCCATAGGACTCGACCTCGATGAAGACCTGGATCGACTCCTCCAGCCCATCGGGCAAGGGGGTGTCGATGTCATACACAGCCTGGACGAGGCGGTCGATGTCCTGCGGCAGCTGCAGGGTGTGCTCCTGGGTCAGCAGGGCCCAGGTCCGGCCCAGGATGTAGGGGTCGTACACGAAGCCCCAGGCTGTTTTCTTCAGCTCGGGCAGTTGGCCCGGCAGCAGGCCGGCCACCCACAGGCAGGCCTGCGCATGCTGGGCCGGCCGTGCGCGGGCGTGCCGGTGCAGGCGCCCGGCCCGCTGCAACAGCAAGTCCACCGGTGCCAGGTCGCTGAGCATGAAGTCGAAGTCGATGTCCAGCGATTGCTCGGCGACCTGGGTGGCCACCAGCAGGGCCCGGGCCGGCCGGGGCCCTTGCACGCCAAAGCACTGGATGACCTCGGTCTCCAGGCGTTGGCGCTCGTCCATGGGGAACCGGGCATGGAACAGCAGCACCGGCACGTCGGGGCCGAGTTGCGCCTGCAAGCGCTGGCAGAGCTGCTGGGCGCGGTCCACGGTGTTGACGATCACCGCGCCGCAGCCGCCCTCGGCCACCAGAGCCATGGCCTGGGCGGCCAGCTCGTCCAGGCTGTCGCCCAGGCCCCGCAGGGTGATGGGTGACAGAGGTCGGGCTTCAAAGTGGGCGCCGTGAATGGCATGGGCATCCACCAGGGCCACACGGGGATAGGCCAAGGCCGGCAGGTCCTTCGGCTGGCCGCCCCAGGCGCGCACCAGCTCGTCACGCCGCGCCCTGGGCAGGGTGGCGCTCATCAGCACCACCGAGCAGCCCAGCGCGCGCAGCCAGCGCAGGAGCGAGATGATCAAACCGCTGGTGTAGCTATCATAGGCGTGAACCTCGTCCAGCACCACCACGCGGTTAGCCAGGCCCCACAGACGAACGAAATGGTGCTTGACGTTGAGCACGCCGTACAGGGCCTGGTCCACCGTGCCCACGCCGTAAGGCGAGAGCAGCGGGCGGCGGCGCTGCGAGAACCACACCGAGGCGGACACGCTGTCGTCGGCCGAGTGGTTGATGTCCCGCAGGTGGCGAAGCTCCTCATTCATGGCCGCGCCGCCGTGGGCGAGCTGAAGATCGACCGGCCCCGGGCTGAACTGCCGCAGAAAGGTGTGTGCCCGGCTGAACAAGGCATTGCCGGTGGCCTGGGTGGGCAGGGCGACGAAGAGCCCCCGGTGCCCCAGCGCGGCCTGCAGGCGCAGATGGGCCAGAAAGGCCAGCTCGGTCTTGCCCTCTCCCATGGGGGCCTCCACCAGCATCAGGCAAGGGCTGCTGGCCTGTCGAAGCAGGGCATCGCCCACGCGCTGCAGGGGGCGCGCCTCCATCTCGGGGCGATCCACCATCGTGGACAGCAGCGCATTGATTGACGCGGTATCGCCCGTCGGCAGCAAGGCCTGTGCGGAGCGCCAGCCGATGTCGTCCAGTGCCGCCTCGGCCAGCGCCCGGGCGGCCACCCGATGGTCGGCCAGGGCGTCTGCCCGCTCGCCCAGCGGGAACCAGGCGGTGTTGGAGGCGATCCAGTCGGCCACGCTGGTGAGCCCCGCCAACCAATTCACGGCCGACAGCGGCAGCGACGAGCACTGGGGGCGGCCCTGCGGGTTCAACACGGCCCAGTAGGTGGCCAGCAACTCCTGCCGGGCGGACTTCCAGGGCCCGGGTTCCCTGAGGGGGGAACCGCCTTTCACCTCGACGGGCTGGTAGTGGTAGCCATGGTGGGCGCTGATGGCCTGGATGACGGCGCGCAGCCAGGGCAGATCGGCCTCAACCAGCCCCTGGAGCGCCGGCCCCAGGAGCGCGGCGGTGGCGCAGGCATGGTCGGAAGCGCCGAGCACCGGGGCCGGCACCTGCATGCCGCAGGCCAGCAGCCGCTGCCAGCCAGGCTCCCACTTGGCCTGGAAGCCCGGAATGGCTTTGCCAAAGTCGTGCAAGCCCACCAGCGCGGCCAGCCAGCGAACCACCTCAGACTCGGGCAAGCCAAAGGCCTGTGCAGCCCACTGACGTGTGGTCAGCGGCTCCCGCGCCAGCAGGGCCTCCACCACCGTGGACACATCCAGCATGTGGGCCAGCAGGCCATGCCCATGAGGGTCGCCGCTCTTGGCCCAAAGCTGGCGTACCGCTGAAGACAGAGTTGAATAGCTCAGTGACATGCTCACCACCCCGTGAAGCCCCCAGGAGAGGATCCTGGTCGCCTTGGGGCTCATGGGATGAGCCACAGAGACAAAACCGTCTTGCACCCCCAGGCGGACAACACCTTGTTACCAATCACACCACAGCCCGAAGGGATATCCGGCCATCGGGCGAATCCATGTCCTCAAGCCTGGGGAGGTGCGCCGTCAACTGTTGCGCCAGGTCAGACAGCGCCCATCACCCGCCGTGGCCCCGTCAGCCCACGGCAGGGAAACTCCCCGTGCGTTCACGGCAGGGGGCCGCTATGCTGAGGACGGATGCCGGTCCACAAGACCGGCATTCGCACTCATGCCTGCCTTGCGCCACCACTCCACCCTTGGCGAACACCTTGCCCGCAGCGTGCGGGGTCGCCCCGGTGCGCCGCCCTGCCTGTCGTTCAGTCGTTTCCCCTCACCCGATTTCTGAACACACGCACAAGGAGTGGTCATGACCTCTCATGACAGCAACCCGATGGGCCTGATGGGCTTTGAATTCGTCGAATTCGCCTCGCCCAACCCCGGCCAGCTCGAAGAGCTTTTCCCCCGCATGGGCTTCACGCTGGTGGCCCGCCACCGGTCCAAGCAGGTGCTGCTGTACCGCCAGGGCGGCATCAATTTCGTCGTCAACAACGAGCCGCACAGCCAGGCCGCCTACTTCGCGGCCGAGCACGGCCCCTCGGCCTGCGGCATGGCCTTTCGCGTGCGCGACGCCCACCAGGCCTATGCCCTGGCCCTGTCGCGCGGCGCCCAGCCCGTCGAGATCCCGACCGGGCCAATGGAGCTGCGCCTGCCGGCCATCAAGGGCATCGGCGGTGCGCCGCTCTACCTGATCGACCGCTTCGAGGACGGCAAGAGCATCTACGACATCGACTTCGAGTTCCTCGAAGGCGTGGACCGCCACCCCGTGGGCTTCGGCCTGAAGGTGATCGACCACCTGACCCACAACGTCTACCGCGGCCGCATGGCTTTCTGGGCGCGCTTCTACGAGAGCCTGTTCAACTTCCGCGAGATCCGCTACTTCGACATCCAGGGCGAGTACACCGGCCTGACCAGCAAGGCCATGACGGCGCCGGACGGGCTGATCCGCATCCCGCTGAACGAGGAATCCAAGAAGGGCTCGGGCCAGATCGAGGAGTTCCTGATGCAGTTCAACGGAGAGGGCATCCAGCATGTGGCCCTGCTGACCGACGATCTGCTGGGCACCATCGACCAGTTGGCCCTGGCCGGCATCCCGCTGATGACCGCGCCCAACGAGGCCTACTACCAGATGCTCGACGAGCGCCTGCCCGGCCACGGCCAGCCGGTGAGCGAGCTCCAGACCCGCGGCATCCTGCTGGACGGCAGCACGGCCGGCGGCACGCCGCGCCTGCTGCTGCAGATCTTCTCGCAAACCCTCCTGGGCCCGGTGTTCTTCGAGTTCATCCAGCGCCGGGGCGACGAGGGCTTTGGCGAAGGCAATTTCAAGGCCCTGTTCGAGTCGATCGAGCGCGACCAACTGCGCCGCGGCGTGCTGGAGACGGCATGAACGGCCCCGCTCCCGTGAACGCCCCGCCCCTGCCCACGCTGCCCTTCCGGCTGGGCGGCGTGCACCATGTGGCCTACCGCTGCAAGGACGCCAAGGAGACGGTGCTGTGGTACCGGCGCATGCTGGGCATGGATTTCGTGCTGGCCATCGCCGAGGACCGGGTGCCCTCCACCAAGGCACCGGACCCCTACATGCATGTCTTCCTGGACGCCGGTGGCGGCAATGTGCTGGCCTTCTTCGAGCTGCCCACCCAGGCGCCGATGGGCCGGGACCCGGCCACGCCGGCCTGGGTGCAGCACATCGCCTTCAAGCTGGCCGACCGCGCCGCGCTGCTGGCCGCCAAGGCCCACCTGGAAGCCCAGGGCGTGGAGGTGCTGGGCGTGACCGACCACAGCCTGTTCCACTCCATCTACTTCTTCGACCCCAACGGCCACCGGCTGGAGCTGTCCTGCCCCGACCCGGACGAGGCCGCGCTGCAGGCCCGGCTGGACGAGGTGAAGTGGGCCATGCTGGAGGAGTGGTCGCAGACCCGGCGCGCACCGCGCCATGCCGCCTTCCTGCACGAACGGGAGCTGGGCTCGCCTGCGGAGGCCGGCCGATGAGCACCCCTCTGACCAACGCCACCCACGACCCGGCCGCGCGCAGCTGGGTGGCCAGCGCCAATGCCCCGGACAGCGACTTTCCGCTGCAGAACCTGCCCTACGGCCGCTGGCGCCGGCCCGGCGAGACGGCCTGGCACCTGGGCGTGGCCATTGGCGACCAGGTGCTGGACCTGGCCGAGACCGGCCTGCTGGCCCATGCCGACATGAACCGGCTGATGGCCGCCCCGCTGGCGGAGCGGCAGGCCCTGCGCCAGGCCCTGTTCGAAGGCCTGCGCGAGGGCAGCCCGCGGCAGGCGGCCTGGGCCGGCGCGCTGCACCCGGTGGCGGGCCTGGAGCTGGGCGTGCCCTGCGAGATCGGCGACTACACCGACTTCTACGCCAGCATCCACCACGCCACCACGGTGGGCCGCCAGTTCCGGCCCGAGCAGCCGCTGCTGCCCAACTACAGCTGGGTGCCCATCGGCTACCACGGCCGGGCCTCGTCCATCGTGGCCAGCGGCCAGCCGGTGCGCCGCCCGGTGGGGCAGACGCGTCCGCCCGAAGGCCAGAGCCAGCCCCGCTTCGGCCCCTGCGCCCGGCTGGACTACGAGCTGGAGCTGGGCCTGTTCGTCGGCACGCCCAACGCGCTGGGCGAGGCGGTGGACCTGGCCGAGGCCGAGGCCCACCTGTTCGGCGTGACCCTGTTCAACGACTGGAGCGCGCGCGACGTGCAGGCCTGGGAATACCAGCCGCTGGGCCCCTTCCTGGCCAAGAACTTCGCCAGTACCGTCTCGCCCTGGGTGGTGACGCTGGAGGCGCTGGCGCCGTTCCGCGCCCCGCTGCAGCGCCCGGACAACCAGCCTGCCCCCCTGCCCTACCTGAGCAGCGAAGAGAACCAGCAGCACGGCGCGCTGGACATCACGCTGGAGGTCTGGCTGCAGACGGCGGCCATGCGGGCCGCCGGCCATGCGGGAGACCGCCTGTCCACCAGCAACGCGGCCGATGCCTTCTGGACCCCGGCCCAGCTGCTGACCCACCACACGGTGAACGGCTGCAACCTGCGCAGCGGGGACCTGCTGGGCACCGGCACGCTCTCGGGGCCCGCGCCCGAACAGGGCGGCTCGCTGCTGGAGCTGAGCGCGGGCGGCAAGCAGCCGCTGCTGCTGAGCAACGGCGAGCAGCGCAGCTTTCTGGAGGACGGCGACACGGTGATCCTGCGCGGCTTCTGCCAGCGGCCGGGCTGGGGACGCATCGGTCTGGGCGAATGCCGGGGCACGGTGCTGCCCGCGCGCGCACCGCGCTGAGCCTGCAGCGACGTGGGTTTCAGCCCGCGTCGCTGCCGCAGCGGCCGCCGCGGCGCCGGGCCTTGTCCTCGTACATGTCGCCATCGGCGTCGCGCACCAGCTGCTCCAGGTCTTCGTGACCGCCGCAGAACAGGCGGATCCCGACGCTGGCCCCATGGGCATGGCGCACCTCGCCCCACTCGAAGGGCTGGCCCAGGGCCCGCTGCACCTTGTCGCGCACGGCCTGGGCGGCGGCGCGGGCATCGGGCTCGGCCTGCCCCAGGCCTTCGCAGATGATGACGAACTCGTCGCCCCCCAGGCGGCCCACGGTGTCGCTCTCGCGCACCACCGCCTGCAGCCGGGCCGCCACCTCGGTCAGCAGGCGGTCGCCCACCGCATGGCCGTGGCGGTCGTTCAGGTCCTTGAAGTGGTCCAGGTCGACGAACACGACGGCGGCGTGATCGCCGGTGCAGCGCGTGTTTTCCTGGGCGCGGTGCAGGCGCTCCATCAGCATCCGCCGGTTGGGCAGGCGGGTCAGCGGGTCCAGGAAGGCCAGATCCCGCACCTCCTTCTCGATGGCCTTCTGGCGCGTGATGTCGCGCGCGATGCGCGAGGTGCCCAGCACGCGCCCCAGGCCATCGCGCACGGGTGACAAGGCCACCGACACGGGGATGCGCTGGCCCGCCCGGTTCAGGCGCTCGGTCTCGAAGGGCTCGATGGTCTCGCCCTGGCGCAGGCGCTCCAGCAAGGCCAGTTCCTCGGACAGCTTGTCGACCGGGAAGAGGCGCACCAGCGGCCGGCCGAGCATCTCCTCGGCCCGGTAGCCGAACAGGGCCTCGGCCGCCGGGTTCCAGCTCGTCACCAGGCCTTCGGGCGTGGTCGAGATGATCGCGTCGCGCGAGGAATTCACGATGGCCTCGCAACGCCCCTCCATCAGGTCGATGGCCCGGCGCGAGCGCTGCAGCAGCGACAGGATGGTCAGGAAGGCCACGACGATGGCCGCCAGCGCCAGCCCCAGCACGCTGGCATCCACCCGGTTCCAGCCCTTGGGGAAGTCTGTCTCGGGCAAGCCCACCAGGAGGTACAGCTGGTGCCCCTGCACCCGACGGTAGGCATTGATGCGGGCCACGCCGTCGACGGCCGTCACGGCCACGTACTCCCCCTGCTCCGGGGCGGTGTGGACCGCCTGGCGCAACTGGGCCGACACCTCGCTGCGGCCCACGCCGGCCTGCAAGCCATCGGGCCAGGGCCGGCGGAACACCAGGGCCAGCGTGTCACTGGTGCGCAGCGTGGCCGCACCGTCGCGGCCCAGGTCGATGCCCTTGAAGACCGCCCCGAACGCGTCGACCGCGAGTTCGATATGGACCATGCCCGCCAGGCGCCCGGCCGCGGTGTGCCAGGGCAGCGAATACACCAGCACCCAAGCGCCATCGCCCGGTCGGCGCACCGGCCCGCTCTGCAGCAGGTCCTCGCTGCGGCGCCAGTCCAGCCGCCCCACATCGGGCAGGGCGGTGGCGGCCCCCGCAGAGGCCGGCCAGACGCCGCGCAACTGGCCCAGGGGGTCGGTCAGGTAGAGCCGCTGCACCATCGGCGCCGCATTCATCATGGCCTGGATCTCGCGCCCGAGGTCCGGGGCCACGGGCAAGGGCTGATCCTGGACGCGCACCGCCACCAGGCGCAGCAGCATGTCCACGCGCCCCAGCAGGTCGTCCACGCGCCCTTCCAGCAGGCGGGCCAGGTTCTGGGTGGCCGCCGCGGCGCGCTCGCGCTGGCGCACCCGCTCCTGCCAGAGCGACACCGCCGCCAGCGCCACCACCAGCACAGCCACCACCGACGTGACGATGGCCGCCGCCAGCACCAGGGGGCGGCGCGAGGCATCGCGGGCACCAGCAGCAGACCAGATGGGCATGCAGAGCGGCTTCCAGGCAGACGACCAAGGCCCATGCAGCATGGGCGCCGGCAAAGTGTTGCACAAGCCCGGGAACCCGCAGGCCGACTTCTCTGTGCGATATCACCCAAGCCGCGCCGGCCCGGAAAGCCCATCGTCGATGGACAGGCCCCTCAAGGCTCGGTGAGCTGATGGCCCCAGGACTCCACCAGGCGCTCGACGGTCTGCGCCACGACGCGGCTGGCCGCAGACAGCTTGCCCTGCTTGGGAAAGGACAGGGTCACGTGGCGGCAGAGCTCGGGGCGCACCAGCTTGCTGGCCTGAACGCGCTGACGCTTCAGGTCCTCGGCGATGGAATAGGGCCCCAGCACCGCGTAAAGCCCTGGCGTACAGGCCACCAGCTCGGTCTGCACGATCAGGGAGTCGGCCTCGACCACGGGCGAGAGACGAAAGCCGAGGCTGCGCGCCGTGTCGTCGAGCGCGGTGCGCCAGTGGCTCGGCCGGCGTGGCAGCACCAGCCGCAAGCCCTCCAGCTGTGAAAAGTCCGTGGTGGGACGGCTGGTCAGCGCGTCGCCCGGGGCGGAGACCAGATAGGTCGATGCCACGCCCAGCTGGTGTTCGTCGCTGCCCTTGGGCTTGCTGAGGCGAAACAGGATGGCCAGGTCCACGGCGCCGCTGTCGAGCATCTTGTCGAGCTCGACCCCCTGGGCTTCGATGATGTTCAGGCGGATGGCCGGGTGCTGCGCCTGGAGCTCGGTGAAGAGCCGCGTCGTCAGCGGATGCGCCGCCGAGGGAATGATGCCCAGGCGGACCTCGCCCATGACCTGCCCGGACTCCTGGCGCAGCTCCTGTTCAAGCTGCTCGGTCGCCTGCAGCCAGGGGCGCAGCCGGGCCGCGGCATGCCTGCCCAGTTCCGTCAGTTCCACGCCCCGTCCGGTGCGCCGGAACAGGCGCCCACCGCACTGTCGCTCGAACTCGCTGATCTGCCGGCTGACGTGCGACTGAACGATCTGCCGCCGCGCAGCGACCTTGTTCAGGCTGCCGGCCTCGGCCACCTCGAGGAAGAGTTGGACGGACGCGATGTTCATCAGGGTTCTCCTGCATCGATTTGCCTTGGTAGGCAAGTCTGAAAGGCATGAAGTGTATCTACCAGCATAGCCCAGGGCTGCCTACAGTGAGTCCATCGCCTCACCAACCGCTCACTGCAAAGGAGAAACTCTGATGAACAAGCCCGGCTTCGACATGCGCGGCCTGAACCCCGCTCCGGTCACTCCCTTCACCCGCGATGGCGCCGTGGACTACGCCGCCATCCACCGCATCGGGCGCTGGCTGTCCAGCGTTCCGGGCGTCAAGAGCCTGACCGTGCTCGGCCACGCCGGCGAAGGCACCTTCCTGGAGCGCGACGAGCAGTGCCGGGTCATCGAGGCCTTCCGCGAGTCGGTCAGCGATCAGATCCCCATCATCGCCGGCATCACGCTGGAGGGCACGCAGGTGGCCGCCGAGGAAGCCAAGCGCGCGGTCAAGGCCGGTGCCAAGGCCGGCCTGGTCTATCCCTCCCACGGCTGGCTGCGCTTCGGCTACCAGAAGGGCGCACCGCAGGACAAGTACAAGGCCATCTACGAAGCCAGCGGCCTGCCGCTGATCCTGTTCCAGTACCCGGACGCGACCAAGTGCACCTACGACCTGGAAACGCAGCTGGACATCGCGGCCATGCCCGGCGTCTTCGCGATGAAGAACGGCGTGCGCAACATGAAGCGCTGGGACCGCGAGATCCCGGTCATCCGCCAGGAGCGCCCCGATCTGCAGATCCTGACCTGCCACGACGAATACCTGCTGCACACCATGTTCGATGTGGACGGCGCGCTGGTGGGCTACGGCTGCATCGCCCCGGAACTGCTGGTCGAGATGATCGCGGCAGGCAAGGCCAGGGATTACAAGAAGGCCCGCGAGCTGCATGATCGCCTGCTGCCGGTGACGGCGAATGTCTACCATCGCGGTTCGCACATGGAAGGCTCGGTGGCGCTGAAGTGGGCCCTGGTGGCGCGAGGCATCCTCGAACACGCCACGGTTCGCTCCCCGCTGCTGCCGCTGGCCGCAGGGGCGGAACAGGAGATTGCAGAAGCCGTCCGCGCGGCGGGCCTCGGTCGCGTGGCCTGAACGCACCGACCTGAGAGACGTCCGAGGGCGCGGCACAGCGCCCCGGCATCCAAGATGGTCCATCGCCCCCTTCGGGGCGATGGACCGTCGCACTGACAAGAGAGCCAGAGGAGACAACCATGGCTGTGATTGCCGCGCAGGCTCACCCCTCGCGCACCTCCCGGGCCGCGAGTCGGCCCATCGACACGGCGGGGCACGCCCAGCTGGTCGCCCGCCTGGAAAGACTGCCCGTCACCCCCCGGCTGATGCTGATCCGCGTGATCGTCGGCATCGCCACTTTCTTCGATGCCTACACCGTGCTGGCGATTGCCTTCGCCATGCCCCAGCTGGTGGCGGAATGGAAACTCTCGCCCACCGAGGTCGGCCTGATCTTCTCGGCCGGTTATGTGGGCCAGATCTTCGGCGCGGTGCTGTTCGGCTCGCTGGCCGAGCGCATCGGTCGCCTGAAGACCCTCTTCATCACCATCCTGCTGTTCGTGTCGATGGACATCTCCTGCCTGTTCGCATGGAGTGGCGCATCGATGATGCTGTTCCGCTTTCTGCAGGGCGTGGGCACGGGGGGCGAAGTGCCCGTGGCCAGCGCGTACATCAATGAATTCGTGGGGGCCGAGCGACGGGGACGCTTCTTCCTGCTGTACGAAGTGATCTTCCCGGTCGGCCTGATGTTCGCCGGCATGGCTGGCTACTTCCTGGTCCCGATCTTCGGCTGGAAGGCGATGTTCGTGGTTGGCCTGATCCCCTCGGTGCTCACCATCCCGCTGCGCTGGCTGATGCCGGAATCGCCCCGCTGGCTGGCCTCGAAAGGGCGCATGGCCGAGGCCGACGGCGTGGTCCAGCTGCTGGAGCGCAGCGCCACCCGGCGAGGCATCACGCTGCCCGAGCCGGTGGTCCAGCCCGCCAGCCCCAAGGCCGGTGCAGCCTCGGATTGGCGCGAGCTGTTCCGCGGCATCTACCTGAAGCGGACGCTGACGATCTGGGCCCTGTGGTTCACGGCCTACCTGGTCAACAACGGCCTGATCACCTGGCTGCCCACGCTGTACAAGCAGTTCTTCAAGCTGCCGCTGGAAACCGCGCTGGCCTATGGCTGGATGACCTCGGGCTTCGGGGTCGCCGCCTCGATCCTGTGTGCGCTCCTGATCGACAAGGTGGGGCGCCGACGCTGGTACTCCGCAGCCTTCCTGCTGGCGACCCTGCCCTTGATGGGCTTGGCAACCCTGGGCGCGACGAACCCGGTTGAAGTCCTGGTGCTGGCGACTGCGGCCTACGCCATTCTGCAGACGGTCACCTTCTCGCTGTACCTGTACTCCTCGGAGCTCTATCCCACCCGGCTGCGGGCCGTCGGAACCGGCTTCGGCAGCGCCTGGCTGCGCGCCGGGTCCTCCCTGGGGCCGCTGCTCGTGGCCTTCGTGGTCGGCGACTTCGGCATCCGCTACGTGTTCGCCGCCTTTGCCGCGGTTGCACTGGTCGGCGGCATCGTCACGCTGCTCATGGCCATCGAGACCCGCGGTCGCGTGCTCGAAGAACTCTCACCCTGAGCCGCTGAGGCGCCCCTTCCCCCCATGGCCGGCCGCCGATGTCGACGAACTCCGTCGGCGGCCAGGCACACGCACGTCCCTGCCCCTGGCGGCTGAAGACGCGCGTCGACACCCCACTCTGCGAGGAGACATCATGAAAACAAGGTTTGGCATGACGGTGCTGGCCGGTATCTGTGCAGGTGCCTGTGCAGGTGCCGCGGCACAAGGCTCGGTCGACATCGGAGGCACCGTGGACGTGGGCCTGCGCCAGGTGAGCAACGGCTCGCTCGGCTCGGACAGGTCCGAAGTCAGCGGCAGCAATGCCACCAGCAAGCTGGTCATCCGCGGCACCGAGTCGCTGGGCTCGGACCTGAGCGCCGGGTTCTACCTGGACGGGACCCTGCTGGCCGATACCGGCAGCGCGGGGGCCAGCGCACCGGCCGGGCAGTTCTGGGACCGGCGCGCCACGGTGAGCCTCAGCTCGGCGCCATGGGGCGAGGTCCGGCTCGGGCGGGACTGGGTGCCCACCCATCCGGTGTGGAGCGGCTTCGATCCCTTCGCGACCCTGGGCATCGCCGGTGCCAACACCTTCCGTTCCATGTCGGCCTCGCGCGCCCTGGGGCAGGCATTTGGCACCGCCCCGGAGAAGCAGGCCGCCAATCCCACGCTGCGGGTCAGCAATGCGGTGGAGTACTTCCTGCCCTCCGGGCTGGCCGGGGTCTACGGATCGCTGATCGCGACGGCCGGCGAAGGTGGGTCCACCGCCAACGGGTTCACCCAGGGCCGGGGCTTTCGGTTGGGCTGGATGGGCGCCGGCTTGCATGTGGGGGCCGCGCAGTTCATCACCCGCAACACCGTGGCCGGACCGGCCTTCAAGGACCAGGTCATCGGTGCCTCATACGACTTCGGGGTGGTCAAGCTCAGCGTCGCGCAACGGCGGTGGGCCATCGCTTCCGACAGGACGGACAACCTCCTGGTCGGCGCCGTCATCCCGGTGGGCGCCGATGCGGTCAAGCTGACCTTCCTCAACGCCAATCAGACCGGGGCCACCTCGGCCCTGAGCGCCAATGATGCGAACCTGCTGGGCCTGGGCTATGTCCACAACTTCTCCAAACGCACGGCGCTCTATGGCACGGTGGCCCGCATCCAGAACAAGGGGGACGCGGTCTTCACCATCGCCGGTGGCCCGGCCGTGAGCGCCAAGCCCTCGGCCGCCAACTACTTCGGCGGGCAGCGCTCGAGCGCCTACGAGGTGGGCATCCGCCACGACTTCTGAGTGCGCGCAGCGGTGCGCTGAGCGCGCCGGATGACGGAACTGGTGTTGCATCCAGTATTCTGTCGCCCTGATGAACCCCGCCGCCGCCCTTGCCGACCCGCTGGAAACGCTGAACCCCGAGCAGCGCGCCGCCGCCTGCCACCAGGGCGGCCCGCTGCTGGTGGTGGCCGGCGCCGGCTCGGGCAAGACCATGACTCTGGCCGCGCGGGTGGCCCACCTGGTGCTGCAGGGCGCCGACCCGCAGCGCATCCTGCTGCTCACCTTCTCGCGCCGGGCCGCGCTGGAGATGCAGCGCCGCACTGGCCACCTGCTGCACCGCGCCCTGGGCCTCAAGGGCACGCAGGCCGCCCCTGCCCTGCCCTGGGCCGGCACCTTCCACAGCGTGGGCGCCCGGCTGCTGCGCGAATCGGCCGAGGCCCTGGGCCTGTCGCCGCAGTTCAGCATCCTGGACCGCGGCGACGCCGAGGATCTGATGGGCTGGGTGCGCCAGGAGCAGGGCCTGTCGACCACCGAGCGGCGCTTTCCGATGAAGGGCACCTGCCTGTCCATCTACTCGCGCTGCGTCAACAGCCAGGCCCCGCTGGCGGCCGTGCTGGCCCAGGCCTTTCCCTGGTGCGCCGAGTGGGAAGACGAGCTCAAGCGCCTGTTCAAGGCCTATGCCGCGGCCAAGCAGGACCAGCAGGCGCTGGACTACGACGACCTGCTGCTGTCCTGGCTGCTGATGCTGCAGGAGCCCACGCTGGCCGCGGCGCAGTCGGCCCGCTTCGACCATGTGCTGGTCGACGAGTACCAGGACACCAACCGCCTGCAGGCCGGCATCCTGCACGCCCTCAAGCCCACGGGTGAGGGCGTGACCGTGGTGGGCGACGACGCACAGTCCATCTACGGCTTTCGTGCCGCCGAGGTGCGCAACATGCTGGACTTCCCGGCCCACTTCACGCCGCCGGCCCGGGTGCTGACGCTGGAGCGCAACTACCGCTCCACCCAGCCCATCCTGGACGCCTCCAACGCAGTGATGGCGCTGGCGCCCGAGCGCTTTGCCAAGACGCTGTGGACCGACAAGGCCTCCTCCGCCCAGCCCCGGCTGGTGACGGTGGAAGACGATGCCGCCCAGGCCCGCTGGGTGGCCCAGCAGATCCTGGCCCGGCGCGAAGAAGGCATGACGCTCAAGCGCCAGGCCGTGCTGTTCCGCACCTCGCACCACAGCGCCACGCTGGAGGTGGAGCTCACCCGCCGGCGCATCCCCTTCGTCAAGTTTGGCGGGCTCAAATTCCTGGAAGCCTCGCATGTGAAGGACGTGCTGGCCTTGCTGCGCTGGGCCGACAACCCGCGCTGCCGGCTGGCCGGCCTGCGCACCGCGCTGCTGGTGCCCGGCATCGGCCCGGCCCATGCCCGCCGCCTGCTGGACGCGATGGACGCCGCCAGCAACCCGGCCGCCGCGCTGCGCGCCTACGTGCCGCCCGCGGCCGCGGCCACCGACTGGCAGGCCCTGGCCACGCTCTGGCTGGCCCTGCGTCAGGACTCGGGCACCGGCTGGCCAGGCGAGCTGCAGCGCATCGTCGACTGGTACGCCCCGCACCTGGAGCGGCTGAACGACCACCCGGTGCCGCGCCTGGCCGACCTGGCCCAGCTGGTGGCCATCGCCGGCAGCCACCGCAGCCGCGAGCGCTTCCTGACCGAGCTGGCGCTGGACCCGCCCGAGGCGGGCAGCGACACCGCCAGAGACCCGCTGCTGGACGAGGACTACCTCATCCTGTCCACCATCCACTCGGCCAAGGGCCAGGAATGGCAGGCGGTGTACCTGCTCAATGTGGTGGACGGCTGCATCCCCGGCGACCTGGGCGTGGGTACGCCCGAGGAGATCGAGGAGGAACGCCGCCTGCTCTACGTGGCCATGACCCGCGCCCGCCAGCACCTGGACCTGATGGTGCCGCAGCGCTTCTACGTCACCCAGCAGGGCCGCCACGGCGACCGCCACCTTTACGGCCCGCGCAGCCGCTTCATCCCCGACACGATGGCCGCCGAGCACTTCGAGCGCATCAGCCCCCGCGCCGATGGCGGCCTGCCCACCGCCCCACCGGCCGGCCTGCTAGACCTGCGGGCCCGGCTGCGCGGGCAGTGGGACTGAGGAGCGGCCACTCCCGCACCGACCGGCGACTTGTGTATCGTCAGTCCATGCACATCACCGTCCGAGAAGCCCAGCCTGCCGACCTGGCCGAGGTGGCCGCATTGTTCGACCTGTACCGGCAGTTCTACGAGCAGGCACCCGATGCCGAGGGCGCGCGCGCCTTCATCGCCGCGCGCCAGGCCCGGCAGGAATCCGTCATCCTGGTCGCCGAGAGCGGCACCGGCGTACTGGCGGGCTTCTGCCAGCTCTACCCCAGCTTCTGCTCGGTGGAAGCCGCGCCCATCTACGTGCTCTACGACCTGTTCGTGCGGCCCGGCGCCCGCCAGGGCGGTGTGGGCCGCGCACTGCTGTTGGCAGCCGAAGCCCGGGCCGCGGCCGACGGCAAGGTGCGCATGGACCTGACCACGGCCCGCAGCAACCACGCCGCCCAGGCGCTGTACGAATCCTTGGGCTGGGTGCGCGACGAGGTCTTCCTGGCTTACGCACGCCGCATCGGCTGAAACGGTGCCGCAGAGCTTGCTATGCTCTCGGCCCCATGCCTTCCATGACCCCCCTGCAGCGCCGCGTCCTCCAGGCCGTGCTCTACGAAACCGGCGCCGTCGCCATGACCGGCCCCATCGTGGGTCTGTCCTTCGATGCGGGGGCGGGCTCATCCCTGTTGCTGGCGGTGATCATGTCCACCATCGCCCTGGCCTGGAACTACGTCTTCAACGCCGGCTTCGAGCATTGGGAGCGACGCCAGGCCCACCGCCAGCGCACGGTGTGGCACCGCCTACTGCACGGCATCGGCTTCGAAGGCGGCCTGGGCCTGATGCTGGTGCCGCTGATGGCGGTCTGGCTGAACATCCCGCTGTGGCAGGCCCTGGTGGCGGAGATCGGCCTGCTGGCCTTGTTCTTCCTCTATGCCGTGGGCTTCACCTGGGCCTTCGACCGGGTCTTCGGCCTGCCCGAGTCGGCCCGCGGCTGAGAGCCCGCCTGCTGTCAGTCGGCCAGCCGGTCGGCCGCCCCAGGTCGGCGGCGGCGCGAGGGTGCGCTCGGATAGCATGGCCACATGCATGCCCTTGTCCAGTCCCTGCTGGAGACCGACCTCTACAAGCTCACGATGCAGCAGGCCATGCTGCACCAGATGCCCGCCAACACGGCCCGCTATGTCTTCGCCTGTCGCAACGCCCCGGCCTTTCCGCTGGCGCAGCTGGCCGATGAGGTGAATGCCGAGCTGGACGCCCTGTGCACCCTGCGCTTCACCCCCGAGGAGCTGGCCTTCGTACGCGCCTTGCGCTTCATGAAGCCGGACTACATCGAGTTCCTGCGTCTCTTCCAGCTCAACCGCGATTTCATCCAGGTGCGCACCGAAGGCGAGCGGCTCGTCATCGAGGCCGAGGGCCCGCAGCTGCACGTGATGCCCTTCGAGCTCTATGTGCTGCCCATCGTGCAGGCGCTCTACCAGCGCCGGCTGAGCACGCCCGACACCGTGCCCGAGATGCGCCGCCGCCTGCACGCCATGATCGACCGCGCCCAGGAACGGCTGGCGGCCATGGCCCGCTCACCGCAGCCGCCCCGCCACCCCTTCTCGCTGTTCGATTTCGGCCTGCGGCGGCGTTACAGCGCGGCCTGGCAACAGGAGGTGCTGCAGACCCTGGGCGAGCGCCTGCCCGAGCAGTTCAAGGGCACGTCCAACCTGCACCTGGCCCGCCAGTTGGGCCTGACGCCCATCGGCACCATGGCCCACGAATGGCTGCAGACCTTCCAGGCCATGCCCGGGGTGCAGCTGCGCCAGTCCCTGGTGGCCGCGCTGGAGGCCTGGGTGCGCGAGTACCGCGGCGACCTGGGCATCGCCCTGACGGATGTGGTCACCACGCCGGCCTTTCTGCACGACTTCGACCTCTACTTCGCCAAGCTCTTCGACGGCCTGCGCCACGACAGCGGCGACCCGCTGGCCTGGGCGGCCGAGGTGGACGCGCACTACCGGCGCCTGGGCATCGACCCGCGCACCAAGCGCAAGGTTTTCTCCGACGGCCTGCGGCTGGACACCACGGCCCTGGACATCTACGAGGCCCTGTGCTGGCGTGACGACCAGGTGGTGGGCTTCGGCATCGGCACCGCGCTGACCAACGACAGCCCGCACGGTGCGCTCAACATCGTGATGAAGCTGCTGAGCTGCAACGGCCTGCCCACGGCCAAACTGTCGGACGCCGAAGGCAAGACGGTGTGCGAGGACGCCCGCTTCCTGCGCTACCTGCGTCACACCTTCGGGGTGGACGGCGAGCCCACGCCCGCCTGAATCAGCTCGTCACCGAGCCGGGCCGTCAACCGCGGTTCGGCCCAGTCCACAAAGGCCCGCACCCGCACCGACAGCAGGCGCGAATGCGGGAACACCAGCTGCACCGGCACGGCCTCGGGCTCCCATTCGGGCCACAGGCGCAGCAGGCGACCGGCGGCCAGGTCGTCGCGCACCTGGTAGCTCAGAAAGCGGCCGCAGCCCAGGCCCTTGCGGCAGGCCTCCAGCGCGGCATCGACGTGGTTGGTCGAGAAGACCTCCGCCAGCGGGATGCGCACCGGCGGCCCGCCGCGCGCAAACGTCCATTCGTGCCCGCTGTCCAGCCCGGCAAAGTGCACCGCCTTGAGCGGCTGCGCGCCGTCGGGCTGGCGCAGCTGCTCGGCATGGGCCGCCACGAAATCCGGGCTGGCGCACAGCACGCGGCGGCAGTTGCCCACCGGCTTGGCCACCAGCGAGGAATCCGGCAGGGCGCCGATGCGCACCGCCAGGTCCAGCCCCTCCTCCAGCAGGTCCATCACCCGGTCAACCAGCAGCAGATCGGCCCGCATCTCCGGGTGGGCCACCAGGAACTCGGTCAGCACCGGGGCCACATGCAGGCGCCCGAACATCACCGGCGCGGTGATGGCCAGCCGGCCACTGGGCCGCAGGCGCCGGTCGCTGAGGGCGGCATCCGCCTCCTCCACCTCGGCCAGGATGCGGCGGCAGCGTTCCAGGTACTCCCGCCCCTCCTCGGTCAGCGCAATGCGGCGCGTGGTGCGGTTGAGCAGGCGCACGCCCAGGCTGCGTTCCAGAGCCGCCAGGCTGCGCACCACCGCCGCCAGCGAGGTGCCCAGGCGCCCGGCCGCCCCGGACAGGCTGCCGGCCTCGACGATGCGCACGAAGGTCTCCATGGCCTTGAACTTGTCCATGCCCGGATTAAACCGGCAAACGCATCAATCCAGTGCGTCCTGGGTTCTTCATTTCTCGGCGCCCCCGGGTCAGCATGGGCCCATGTCACGCCATTTCGCCAACCTGACCTATACCGCCACCGTGCGCGCCGAGCAGCGCCGCCGCCACGGCGAGGAACTCTCACCCGGCGCCGGCGACCCCATTCCCCGGCTGGGCCTGCGCGAGGCCAGCTTCATCGCCGCACGCGACACCGCCTTCCTCGCCACCGTCAATGCACAGGGCTGGCCCCATGTGCAGCACCGCGGCGGCCCGCCGGGCTTTCTGTGTGTGCTCGACGAGACCACGCTCGCCTTCGCGGACCTGGGCGGCAACCGCCAGTTCGTCAGCGTGGGCAATCTGCAGGACAACGACCGCGCCGCGCTGCTGCTGCTGGACATGGCCGCGCGCCGACGGCTCAAGATCCTGGGCCACATGCGGGTGCTCGAGGCGCCGGAGCTGAGCGCAGGCGAGCTGCCCGCCGATGTGCCGGTCGCCCTGCTGCCCGGGCTGCAGCCGCTGGCGAACGCCCCCGGCGCCGAGCGGGTGATGGTGATGCAGGTCGCGGCCTTCGACTGGAACTGCAACCAGCACATCACCCGCCGCTGGAGCGAGGCGGAGCTGCTGGCCCACGGCCTGGCCCTGCCCGCCGACCTGTGAGCCCCCTCACGGCCCCTCTTTCGCCCCTTTTCCAACCCCCTGCATCAGGAGACATGCATGAAGCTCTATGACCTCGTCCTGTCTGGCAACTGCTACAAGGTTCGCCTGTTCGCCGCCCTGGCCCATGTGCCGCTGGAGATCGTGCCGGTGGACTTTCTGGCCGGTGAGCACAAGCGCTCGCCGCTCATCGACCTGAACCCCTGGGGCGAGCTGCCCATCCTGGTGGACGGCGAGGTGGTGCTGCGGGACTCCCAGGCCATCCTGGTCTATCTGGCGCAGAAGTACGCCGCACCGCAGTGGCTGCCGCGGGATGCGGCAGGCCTGGCGGCCGTGGTGCAGTGGCTGTCGACCGCGGCCAACGAGGTGCAGAACGGCCCGGCCTCCGCCCGCCTGGTCGACAGTTCGGCTATGCGATCGACAAGGCCGACACCCTGCGCCGCAGCGCGCGCATCCTGCCGCTGCTCGAAGCCCATCTGGGCCAGCACGCCTGGCTGGCCGCCGCGCAGCCCACCATCGCCGATTGCGCGGTCTTCCCCTATGTGGCGCTGGCGCCCGAGGGCGGGGTCGACCTGGAACCCTGGCCGCAGATCCGGGCCTGGATCCAGCGGGTCAAGGCCCTGCCGGATTTCCTGCCCATGCCCGGGGTCTGAACCGCCCCGGCCCACCCCACCGAACCCTCCGAGCGACCGGCGCCGGACTCAGCGCCGGCTGGCCCGCCAGGCGCTGGGCGTGTAGCCGGTGGCGCGCTGGAAGAAGCGGCTGAAATAGCCGGCATCGGCAAAGCCCAGGCCCAGCGCCACCTGCTTGACACTGAGCGTGGTGTAGGCCAGCTCCCGCTGGGCTTCCAGGCTGAGCCGGGCGTGCAGCACCGCCAGCGCCGAATGGCCCAGCACCTTGCGGCAGACCCGGTTGAGCTGGGTGGGCGTGATGCCGATGCAGGCGGCCAGGTCGGCCACGCTGGGCTGGCTGCGAAAGCGCTGCTCCACCAGCTCCTGCAACTGCTGCACCTGGGCCAGTGCCCGTCCGCCCTGCCCGGCCGGCAGCACCGGCGCCACGGGCCGGGCGCGGCAGAGCGTCACCAGCAGGCGCAGCAGCGCCGCATCGATGGCGGTGGCCCGCCAGGGGGCATGGCGGCGGTATTCCTCCAACAGCGCCTGCAGCGCCGCCTGCAGGCCGGCGCAGCTGGGCCCGTCCAGCAGCTGGCAGCCGCTGCGCAGCACCGCCTCGGCCAGCGCGGGCTCGCGCTCCAGCAGCGAACGCGCATGGCCGGCCTGCAACGTCAGCACATGGCCCTGCACATCCGGTGCCCAGCGGAAGCCATGCGCGCACAGCGGCACCACCACCACCAGGGCCGGCCCCCGGACCTGCTGCTGCAGGCCATCGAGCCAGACCTCGGCCTCGCCCTGCTCGATGAGCAGGACTTGCAGCAGGCTTTCATGGCGGTGGGGACGGATCTCCCAGTCGTGCAGCTGGCTGCGCTCGGCGATCGACTCCCAGTGCATGACGTCCAGCGGCCCGATGCCGCGGGTGTCGGCGTAGAGCGGGTAGGTCGGCAGCTGCTGGGACACGGCGGCTGGGCACGCAGGCGGTGGCGGTGGGGGACGAAGGTTCAGCGGCCGCGCTGCTTGGCCACGCGGTGCAGCAGCTCGATCAGCAGGGCCCGCTCGGCGGCGCTGAGCACGCCCAGCACCTCCTGCTCCATCGTGGCGGCGATCTTGCGGGCCTTCTGGCAGAGGCTGCGCCCGGCTGCCGTGAGCACGATCTGCTGGGCCCGGCGGTCGCGCTCGGAACGCTCCCGGCGCAGCCAGCCCTGGGCCGCCATGCGGTCCAGGATCACGGCCAGGTTCGGTGGCGACACATCCAGGGCCGCTCCGAGCTGCTTCTGGTTGACCTCGGGGTTGCCGTCCACCAGCACCAGCACCGAGAACTCGACCGCCTTCAACCCCAGCGGCTGCCCCAGGTTGCGCTGGAAATTGCGCTTGAGCTGCACCTGGGCCCGGGTGATCGCGTAGCCAGCCAGACCGCCGAGGTCGGCCTGGTCCAGCATCTCCGCCTCGGCGGCCTCTGGCTCGCCCGGCGCCAGCTCGGTTTCGGCCGGCTCCTGCGCCGCGGGAGCGGCCGACCGGCGGGAGGAAGGGGCGCGTCGGGACATGGGGCTGGACTCTAACATCGGCCCTCCTGTGGACAGGCTCAGCGCGGCGCCATGCGCAAGGCCCCGTCCAGGCGGATGACCTCGCCGTTGAGGTGACCGTTGCGCACCACGTGCAAGGCCAGTTCGGCGAATTCCTCGGGCCGGCCCAGGCGGCGCGGAAAGGGGATGCTCTCGGCCAGGCGCTGCTGCACCTCCTCGGGCAGTTCCTTCATCAGCGGGGTGGCGAACAGGCCCGGCGCCAGCGTGCAGACCCGCACGCCGAACTGGGCCAGATCGCGGGCCAGCGGCAGCGTCATGCCGGCGATGCCCGCCTTGGAGGCGGCATAGGCCTCCTGACCCACCTGGCCGTCGAAGGCCGCCACCGAGGCGGTGTTCACCACCACGCCGCGCTCGCCGTCGGTGTCCGGCAAGGGCGGCAGGGTCGTCATGCGGGCCACCACCAGCCGGGTGACGTTGTAGGTGCCGATCAGGTTGATGCGCACCACCCGCTCGAAGTCCTCCAGCGGGGCCGGGCTGCCGTCGCGCTGCACGATGCGCCGCGCCGTGCCGATGCCGGCGATGTTCATCAGGATGCGCGCCGGCCCGTGGGCCGCCTCGGCCTGGGCCAGGGCGGCGGTCAGCGCCGCCGTGTCGGTGATGTCGCAGGGACAGGCCAGGCCGCCGATGTCGGCCGCCACGCGCTGGGCGGCCTCGGCCTGACGGTCCAGCACGGCCACGCGGGCCCCTTGTGCGGCCAGGGCACGGGCCACGGCCTCGCCCAGGCCCGAACCGCCGCCGGTGACCAGGGCGGCTTGTTGAGAGATCTGCATGCTTGTTCCTAGAAAGGTCGGGAAGGGTTCACGCGTGGCGGGCACGCAGGATGTCCACGGCCGGGTCGCCGGTACAGAGGGCCTGGACCAGGTCCGCCCGGTGGGTCAGCACCGCGCGCTGGTTGATCGAGCCCTTGTCGGTGATCTCGCCCGCGTCGACCGAGGGCGGCTCGCGCAGCAGGTGCAGGCGGGCGATGCGGTTGGCGCTGCCGGTGCCTTCCTGCCACAGACGGTCGGCCACCGCCTGGAAGAAGTCCTTCACCGCCGGGTGGCGCAAGACCTCGTCGGCGGGCGTGCCGGCCGGCAGGCCGGCCAGCGCGGCGCAGTCGCCCAGCCGCGGGAAGACCAGCGCGCTGAGGTCGTCGCGATCGGGCGCGGCCAGCACCACATCCAGGATCAGGGGATCGCCGGCCGCGATGACGCGGGCCCGCAGCGGCCCCACGCTGACGAAGGTGCCGGTCGAGAGCTTGAAGTCCTCGGCGATGCGGCCGTCAAAGCGCAGGCCCAGCGACAGGCGCTGCGGGTCCACCAGGGTCACCGCGTCGCCGGTGCAGTAGAAGCCCTCCTCATCGAAGGCCTGGGCCGTCTGCTCGGGTGAGCGCCAGTAACCCGGCATCACGTGGGGGCCGCGAAAGCGCACCTCCAGCTTGTCGCCCACCGGCACCAGCTTCACCTCCACCCCCGGGCAGGGCAGGCCGATGTAGCCCGCCCGGGCGTGGGTGCCCACCAGGAACATGCTGGTGGGCGAGGTCTCGGTCATGCCCAGGCCGGACAGCACCCGCAGGCGCTGGCCCAGGGCGGCCTCGCCATGGCGGTCCAGGTGGTCCCAGACGGCCTGCGAGAGGCCGGCCGCCGCGAACATGAAGGCCTGGCAGCGGCTGAACAGCGACTGGCGCAGGGCGGGGTCGCGGTCCATCGCATGGGCCAGTTCCTCCAGCCCGCGCGGCACGTTGAAGTAGACGGTCGGCGCGATCTCGCTGAGGTTGCGGATGGTCTGCACCATGCCGGCCGGCGTGGGCTTGCCGTCGTCGATGTAGAGCGTGCCGCCGTTGTACAGCGCGATGCCCAGGTTGTGGTTGCCGCCGAAGGTGTGGTTCCAGGGCAGCCAGTCGACCAGCACCGGCGGCTCGTCCATCAGGAAGGGCATGCACTGGCGCAGCATCTGCTGGTTGGCGCAGAGCATGCGGTGGGTGGTGATCACCGCCTTGGGTAGCCGGGTGGAGCCGCTGGTGAACATCAGCTTGGCCACGGTGTCCGGCCCGGTGGCCGCCCGCGCCGCCTCCACGGCCGGGCCGGGGCGGGTCTGGCGCAGCGTGTCCCAGCACAGGCAGGGCCGGCCCGCCAGCGTGCCCTGGCCGACGATCACCGGCACCTCGGGGGCCAGCAGGGCCTGCACCGCCGGTTCGAAGCGGGCATCGGCCACGAAGACCGCGCCGGGCGTGGTGGTGGCCAGCAGGTGGCGCAGCTTGCCGTAATCCTTGGACAGCAGCGCATAGGACGGCGAGATGCTGATGGTGGGCACGCCCACCCAGAAGCCGGCCATCATCCAGGCCGCGTGCTCCAGGCTGTTCTCGCACAGCAGCGCCAGAGGGCGCTCGACCGACAGGCCCAGGTCCAGCATCACCTGCCCCAGACCGCGGGCCAGCGACACCAGCTCGGCGTAGCTCAGGCGCTGCCACTCGCCATCGCCCCCTGCGCGGCGGGCCAGCGCGGTGCGCTCGGGCGCCTGCTCGGCCCAGTGCGCCAGCACATCGGACATGCGCTGCGGGTGCAGCTGCAGGTCCTCGGTCGAGCGCAGGCGCATCACCCCGCCCGGCGCGTGCCAAAGCGTGGCCTGCACACAGCCCCCCACCCGCACCTCGCGGAAGGGCCGCTCGGAAAGCGGAGATGACATGGCCGGGCTCCTCATGGCTTGACCACTTTGGCGGCCTTGCCGGCCAGGAAGGCCTTCAGACGGCCTTGCGCCTCCGGCGTGTTGCCGGCCACGGCGGCCATCAGGGCCTCGGTGAACAGCCCTTCCGCAGGCGACTGTTCGGCGATGCGGGGCAGCGCGTGCATGACGGCGAAGGCGGTCATCGGCGCATTGCCGGCGATCTTCTCGGCCAGGGCCAGGGCCTGCGCCAGACCGCCCCCCGGCGCGGTGCGGTAGGAGACGATGCCGTGGCGCTCGCCCTCGTCGGCGTCGAAGACACGGCCGGTGAGCATCATGTCCATCATGCGGGCGGTGCCGATCAGGCGGGGCAGGCGCACCGAGCCCCCGCCGCCCACGAAGATGCCGCGCTGCCCCTCGGGCAGGCCGAAGTAGGCGCTGTCCTCGGCCACCCGCAGATGGCAGGCCGCGGCCAGCTCCAGCCCGCCGCCCACCACCGCCCCCTGCAGCACCGCGATGACGGGTACCGTGCCGAACTGGATGGCCTCGAAAGCGGCATGCCAGCTGCGCGAATGCAGCACCGCGCCGTGGATGTCGCGCTCCACCAGCTCGGCCAGGTCCAGCCCGGCGCAGAAGTGTTCGCCCGCGCCGCTGAGCACCACCACCCGGATGTCCTGCGGCAGGTTCAGAAAGGCGGTGTGCAACTGGCGGATCAGGGCGTCGGACAGCGCGTTGCGCTTGGCCGGGCGGTTCAGACAGACCTGAAGCACCGGGCCGCAGCGGCTCACCTGCAGCAGATCCAGGGCCGCCAGCGGGCCGTCCACCGGCATGAAGTTCAGGGGTTGTCGGGCGCTCATTAGTTATTTACTTTAACTATCTTCGGCGCAATGATGCGTCCCCTGGCCACCGGCTTGCAATGGTCTTCTGTGCCAAATCGGGTTTACACCTATGAGAAGAGCGGGACGACGCCGTGATCTGCCGGCAGAATTGTTATGTCATATAACGATGTTGAGACATCTACACCGGAGTCCACCATGAAGGTCATCTCTGCCGACGAGGTCGGCGCCCTGGTCCCGGACGGCGCCACCATCTTCCTGGGGGGGCTGGCGGTGATGGGGCTGGCCGAAGAGGTGCTGCAGGGGCTGGAGCGCCACTTCCTGGCCACCGGCCACCCGCGCGAACTGAGCACCTGGGCCTGCGGGGCCATCGGCAATGCGGGCAGTGCCGGCATGAAGCACTTCGCCCACCCGGGCATGGTCCGCCGCGTGGTGGCCGGCCACTTCGGGCAGACCGGCGCCGAAATGATGCGCATGGTGTTCAGCGGCGAGGTCGAGGCCTACAACTTCCCGCAGGGCTCGCTCTCGCACCTGACGCGCCAGATCGCCAACCGCTCGCCGGGCCTGCTCACCCAGGTCGGCCTGGGCACCTTCGTGGACCCCCTCCAGGAAGGCGGCCGGATGAACGAGCGCTCCACCGAGCCCCTGGTGCGGCGGGTGTCCTTCGAGGGCCAGGACTGGCTCTACTACCCGTCGCCGCGGGTGGACGTGGCCATCATCCGCGCCACCTATGCCGACGAGCACGGCAACCTCAGCCTGGACAAGGAAGGCATCCTGCTGGAGCAACTGGCCATCGCCCAGGCGGCGCGGCGCTGGGGCGGCATCGTCATCGCCCAGGTCGAGCGGGTGGTGCAGGCCGGCAGCCTGCATCCCAAGTCGGTGAAGGTGCCGGGCTTTCTGGTGGACCACGTGGTGGTGGCCCAGCCCGAGAACCACATGCAGACCATCACCACGGCCTTCGACCCGGCCCTGTGCGGCGACCTGCGGGTGCCGCTCAGCAGCATCGAGCCTCTGCCGCTGGACGAGCGCAAGGTCATCGCCCGGCGCGCGGCCATGGCCCTGCGGCCCGGCGCGCTGACCAACCTGGGCATCGGCGTGCCCGCGGGCATTCCGGCCGTGGCGGCCGAGGAAGGCGTGGCCGACCGCCTCAGCCTGAGCGTGGAATCGGGCGTGAACGGCGGCATCCCCGCCCAGGGCGGCGATTTCGGCCTGGCCTACAACGCCGAGTCCATCATCGAGCAGAGCGCGCAGTTCGACTTCTACGACGGCGGCGGCCTGGACGCCAGCTTCCTGGGCCTGGCCCAGGTGGATGCGCAGGGCCACGTCAACGTGAGCAAGTTCAACGGCCGCCCGGTGGGCTGCGGCGGCTTCATCAACATCACCCGCGCCACGCCGCGGCTGGTCTTCTGCGGCACCTTCACCGCAGGGGGCCTGCAGGTGGCGGTGCAGGACGGGCAGCTGCGCATCCTGCAGGAAGGCCGCTCGCGCAAGTTCGTGCGCCAGGTCGAGCAGATCACCTTCAACGGCCGGGACGCGGCCCAGCGGCAACAGGAGGTGCTCTTCGTCACCGAACGCGCGGTGCTGCAGCTGGGCCCCGAAGGCCTGGAGCTGATCGAAATCGCGCCGGGCGTGGACCTGCAGCGCGATGTGCTGGATCAGATGGATTTCGCCCCGCGGGTGCGCGAGCTGCGCCCGATGGACCCTGGCCTGTTCCGCGCCCACTGGGGCGGGCTGGCCCACCACATGGCCCTGGCCCAGGAGGCCGCATGAGCTTTTCCGCCCTGTTCAACGACATCTGGCTGCTCGAGGGGGTTCGCACACCCTGGGTGGACTACTGCGGCGCACTGGCACCGGTCTCGCCCACCGACCTGGGCATCCAGGTCGCCCGCGAAGCCCTGGCCCGCGCGCAGCTGGACCCGGCCCGGATCGGCTCGGTGATCACCGGCTCGATGGCCCAGGCCGATTTCGACGCCTACATGCTGCCGCGCCACATCGGCCTGTACGCCGGCGTGCCGCTGGAGGTGCCCGCCATCCTGGCGGCGCGCATCTGCGGCACCGGCTTCGAGCTGCTGCGCCAGGCCGCCGACCAGATCAGCCTGGGCTACTGCGAGGCCGCGCTGGTGGTGGCGGCCGAGTCGATGAGCCGCAACCCCATCGCCGCCTACACCCACCGCAGCGGCTTCCGCCTGGGCGCACCGGTGGAGTTCAAGGACTTCCTCTGGGAGGCCCTGGACGACCCGGCCGCCAAGGTGAGCATGATTCAGACGGCCGAGAACCTGGCGGTGCGCCACGGCATCACGCGCGAGGCGGTGGACCGCTACGCCGCCCAGTCCTTCGAGCGCGCGCTGGCCGCCCAGGCCGCCGGCCACCTGGCCGAGGAGATCGTGCCCGTGCGCAACGCACGCTTCGAGCTGACCGGCTATGAGACCCGCGGCATCCGCCTGGCGGGCAAGGTCAGCGAAGTGACACAGGACACCCATCCCCGCCCCAGCCCGCTGGAGGCCCTGGCGGGCCTGCGCACCGTCTACCCCGGCGGCGTGCAGACGGCCGGCAACAGCGCGGCCCTGGTCGATGGCGCCGCCGCGGCCGTGGTGGCCAGCGGCCGCGCGCTGGCACGCCAGGACCGCCGCCCACTGGCCCGCCTGGTGGCTGCCGCCGCGGCCGGTGTGCCGCCGGAGATCATGGGCATCGGCCCGGTGCCGGCCATCCAGGCCCTGTTGGCGCGCGCCGGCCTGGCCCTGTCCGACGTGGCCCTGGTCGAGATCAACGAGGCCCAGGGGGCCCAGGTGCTGGCCTGCGAACAGCTGCTGGGGCTCGCACGCGAGCAGCTCAATGTCAACGGCGGCTCCATCGCCCTGGGCCACCCGTTGGCCGCCACCGGCCTGCGCCTGACATTGACGGTGGCGCGCGAGCTGCGCCGGCGCGGCCAGCGCTGGGGCATTGCATCGGCCTGCGTCGGTGGCGGCCAGGGCATGGCCCTGCTGGTGGAAAACCCCGACTTCTGAGCCCTGGGGCCGGCACCGTCCGGCCCCCTTTCCCTGTTCCAGACACAAGGAGACACGCTCATGTTCACCCCCAATGCGTGGTACGTCGCAGCCACCTCGGACGAGGTGGCCGACAAACCCCTGGGGCGCACGGTCTGCAACGAGCGCATGGTGTTCTACCGCACCAGCGACGGCCAGGCCCATGCCCTGGAGGACTTCTGCCCCCACCGCGGCGCGCCGCTGTCGCTGGGCTTCGTCAAGGACGACCGACTGGTCTGCGGCTACCACGGCCTGGAGATGGGCTGCCAGGGCCGCACCGTGGCCATGCCCGGCCAGCGCGTGGGCGGCTTTCCGCCAGTGCGCCGCTTTGCCCTGCTGGAACGCCACGGCTTTCTCTGGGTCTGGCCGGGCGACCCCGGAGCGGGCCGACGAACGGCTCATGCCCGCCCTGCCCTGGGCCCGACAACCCGGCCTGGGCCTATGGCGGCGGCTTCTATCACATCGGCTGCGACTACCGGCTCATGATCGACAACCTTATGGACCTGACGCACGAGACCTATGTGCACGCCAGCAGCATCGGCCAGAAGGAGATCGACGAGACGCCCTGCACCACCCGGGTGAACGGCGACGAGGTCATCACCAGCCGCTTCATGCAGGGCATCGAGCCACCGCCGTTCTGGCAGATGGCGCTGCAGGCCAACGGCCTGCCCCATGACCAGCCGGTGGACCGCTGGCAGATCTGCCACTTCAACCCGCCCTCGCATGTGCAGATCGAAGTCGGCGTGGCCCTGGCCGGCCAGGGCGGCTACGAGGCCCCCGACGCCGCCAAGGCCTCCTGCATCGTGGTGGACTTCATCACCCCCGAAACCGAGACCAGCCACTGGTACTTCTGGGGCATGGCCCGCCACTTCAAGCCCGACGACGCCGCGCTGACCGACCGCATCCGCGAGGGCCAGGGCCGCATCTTCGCCGAGGACCGCGAGATGCTGGAGCGCCAGCAGCAGAACCTGCTGCGCTGGCCGCAGCGCCGGCTGCTGATGCTCAACATCGACGCGGGCGGTGTGCAGGCCCGGCGGGTGATCGAACGCCACCTGGCCGCCGACCGCGCCGCATCCGCCGCCTCCACCCCTGCCCCGACCGCCCCCTGACCGGAGCCGACGCATGAACAGCCCCGAGGCTTCCCCGCTCGAGGTGCGGGTGGCCGCCAAGACCCTGGTGGCCCAGGACATCTGCACCCTGGACCTGGTGCGCGCCGATGGCCGGCCGCTGCCCCCGGCCGAACCCGGGGCCCACATCGACCTGCACCTGCCCAGCGGACGGGTGCGGCCCTACTCGCTGTGCCAGGCGCCGGGCGAGCCGCGCTACCGCATCGGCGTGCTGCGCGATGCGGCCTCGCGCGGAGGATCGCGCGAGGTGCATGACGAAGTACAGGCCGGGCAGACGCTGCGCATGGGCGCACCGCGCCAGCGCTTTGGCCTGGCGCCCCAGGCCGAGCAGCACCTGCTGCTGGCCGCGGGCATCGGCATCACGCCGCTGCTGAGCATGGCCCAGGCCCTGCAGGCCCAGGGCCGGCGCTACACGCTGCACTACGCGGCGCGCAGCCGGGCCCAGGCCGCCTTCCTGGACCTGCTGGGCCAGCCGGCTTTCGCGCCCCACACCCACCTGTACCTGGGCGACGCGGGCCAGCGCCTGGACCTGGCGGCGGTGCTGAGCCAACCGCAGCCCGGCACCCACGTGGCCCTGTGCGGGCCCCAGCGCTTCATCGACGCCGCGCTGGCCTGTGCCCAGGCCGCCGGCTGGCCCTCGGCCCAGCTGCATTTCGAACGCTTCGGCGCCGAGGCCGGCACCGGCCCGTCCGACCCCGCCGCAGGCGACCAGGCCTTCGAGGTGGAACTGGCCCGCAGCGGCCGCGTGATCCCCGTGGCCGCCGACCAGACCATCGCCCGCGCCCTGGCCCAGGCCGGCATGGAGCCGCTGCTGTCCTGTGAACAGGGCGTGTGCGGCACCTGCCTGACCCCCGTGTTGGCCGGAGAGCCCGACCACCGCGACAGCTACCTCACGCCTGAAGAGCGGGCAGCCGGAACGCAGATCCTGCTGTGCTGCTCGCGGGCGCGAGGGGGGCGGCTGGTGCTGGATCTGTGAGGGGCCGGGGCCCGCTCAGCGGTCGAAGCGCTCGTAGATGAGCACTTCGGTGGCGTAGACGAAGAAGGACTGCGCCGGGTCGTAGAACGGGGCCTCGGCATTGACGGCCAGCAGTGCGCGTTCGTAGTCGCGAAACGCGCCCACGGTGGCCGGGCTGTCGAACCACAGCGTGCCCACGCCTTCGTAGATCGGCACGTCCTTGGCGCCGAAGTAGGCCAGCATCGGGTTGAACTCCGCGAGCTGACGGCTGTGCACGCAGCGGCGCACCGCGGCGGCGGCCTGCGGCGCCGCGTCGAGCGCCCGTGCGTGTGCGGCCGCCCAGGCCTGGAAGAACGCTTCCAGCGTCATCCCGGGCGCGGCGCGCAGGTAGTGCAGCACCTTGGCGCCGGCCACGCGGCCGGGCTGCGGCACGGGCTGCTCGGCCTCCACCGCCACCAGGCTCAGCGTGCGGCTGGCGTCGGCGAAGTTCGCCGCGTCGGGCCCGACCTTGGTGCGCACATGCTCATGGGCGAAATTGACGCCCATGTCGGCGGGGCTGTCCCAGTACAGCTCGGTGACCGAGTCGCGCGCCATCGTCATCGCGTGCACCGCCTCGCGGCTGCTGCCGAAGGCCGCGTCGAACACATGGTTCTGCACGTAGCGGCGCAGCGTCAGCGGCTGCTCGTTGGAAATGGCGCCGTGCACATGCTGCACGTAGGCCAGGTACTCGGCGTGGGTCATGCCGGGCTTGCGGCAAATGGCCGCCATCATCTTGATCATGGACGTCTCCTGCGGTGAACGTGAATCAGGCACGGGGGGCTCAGGCCGGCTGGAGGCCGTCCCAGCACAGATACTTGACCTCGGTGTACTCGTCGATGCCCAGGTGCGAGCCTTCGCGGCCCAGGCCGCTCTGCTTGACGCCACCGAAGGGCGCGAACTCGTTGGAGATCAGCCCGCAGTTGATGCCCACCATGCCCGACTCGATGCGTGCGGCGTTGCGCCAGATGCGTGCCGCGTCGCGGCTGTAGAGGTAAGCCGCCAGTCCGAACTCGGTGTCGTTGGCCATCGCGATGGCCTCGTCGTCGCTCTCGAAGCGGAACAGCGGCATCACGGGGCCGAAGGTCTCCTCGTGCGCAATGCGCATCGCGGGCGTGGCGTCGGCCAGCACGGTGGGCTCATAGAAGTTGCCGCCGAGCGCGTGGCGGCGCCCGCCGTGCAGCAGGCGCCCCCCCTTGGCCAGCGCATCGGCGACGTGCGCCTCGACCTTCTCGACCCCGCCGGCATCGATCAGCGGCCCGAGGTTCACGCCCTCTTCCAGGCCGTTGCCCACGCGCAGCTTCTTCACGCGCTCGACGATGCGCTCGGCCAGCGCCTCGTACACACCGGCCTGCACCAGCACGCGGTTGGCGCCGATGCAGGATTCGCCGGTGTTGCGGAACTTGGCCGAGATCACGCCGTCGGCCGCCGCATCGAGGTCGGCGTCGTCAAAGACGATGAAGGGCGCGTTGCCACCCAGCTCCATCGAGCACTTCTTGATCGTCTGCGCCGACTGGGCCAGCAAGGTACGCCCCACCTCGGTGGAGCCGGTGAAGGTGATCTTGCGCACCAGCGAGTTGGACGTCAGCTCGCCGCCGATGGCGCGTGTGTCGTTGCCGGTGAGCACGCTGAAAACGCCGGCCGGGATGCCGGCGCGCTCGGCCAGCTCCGCCAAGGCGAGCGCGGTCATCGGCGTCTGGCTGGCGGGCTTGACCACCATCGTGCAGCCGGCGGCCAGCGCGGGGCCGGCCTTGCGCGTGATCATCGCCGCCGGGAAATTCCAGGGCGTGATCGCGGCGCACACGCCGACGGGTTCGCGCAGCGCGACGATGCGCTGCGTCTCCTTGGCGCCCGGGATCACGTCGCCGCGCACCCGTGTGGCTTCCTCGGAGAACCAGCGCACAAAGCCCGCGGCATAGTCGATCTCGCCCCGCGCCTCGGCCAGCGGCTTGCCTTCTTCCAGCGTGATCAGCGTGGCCAGGTCGTCCTTGTGCTGCACCATCAGCTCGTACCAGCGGCGCAGGATCTCGCCGCGCACTTTGGCCGTCAGACGCCGCCAGGGGCCGAAGGCGGCCTGCGCGGCTTCGATGGCGCGGCGCGTCTCGTCCTCGCGGCAGCGCGGCAGCGCCACCAGCGCCGACCCGTCGGCCGGGTTGTGCAGCGCGTAACGGCCGTGCGGCGTCTCGGCCAGCCACTGGCCGTCGATGCAGGCGGCTTCGCGCCACAGCGCGGGGTCTTTCAACAGGTGCTTCATCGCGCGGTCTCCTTCAGCAGGGATGGCGGCCGACCATGAAGGCCGAGTCGGGATCGGACGTGACCTCACAACCCGAGGCCGCCAGGGCCTGGCGCAGCGACTTCATGAAGCGGTCGGGGATGCGCAGCATCGGCGCGCGCAGCGGGCCGCCGTTGAAGCCGGCCAGCCAGTCCTGGTACTTCCACTGCGTGCGGTTGAGGCTGCCGATGGCCGGTGCCGACGCGGCCGAGGCCGCGGTGTTGGCCTGGCGGGCCGGGTTCACCTTCCAGTACATCTGCATCGCCTCCTCCCAGCGGCCGCTGCGCGCCAGCTCGAACGCCTTCGGGTAGTAGTCGCCCATCCACTGGGTGTTGCTGGTGCCCGAGAACTGCAGCTTCATCAGGCTCATCAGCGGGATCGCGTCGGCCTCGATGGGGCAGCTGATCACCACCTCGTCGCGGAAGTGGTGGTACATCTCGCAGATGCCGGCCGGCAGCGGAAAGCCCTGCTCGGACTTGATGGCGACCACGTTCGGGCAGTCCTTGACCAGGCGGCGCATCAACGCCAGCGACATGCCGGCGGGGTGCACGCGCTCGAAGCCCCAGGTGGGGATGGGGAACAGCATCACCCCCAGCTGGGTGGCGTCGCAGAAGGCCTTGGTGTAGTCGTAGATCTCCTGCTCTCTGGTGGGCCAGAAGGTCGACGGGTAAGACAACAGCACGAGGTCGGCGCCTGCCTTCTCGGCCAGCGCCACGGCCTCGATGTTGTCGGCCAGCGTGCCGAAGGCGGCATGGAAGAACAGGCCCAGCTTGCCGCCCGCGGTGTCACGCGCGATGGCGGTGAACTGCGCGTTCTCTTCGGCGGTGATCGCCACCTCCGAGCACAGCAGCGTGTAGCTGAAACCCAGCGCCACGGTGCGCTCGATGTCGTGGCGAATGCCGCGCTCGTTCAGGCGCTTCAAGTCGGCGCTGTAGCTGGGAATGGTGACGGCGGAACAGCCGACGAGGTGCTGGCGAGCCCAGGCGCGGGCATCGGCCTTCTTGTACTGAGGCATGGAGTCTCCTTGTAGAGGATGGGTCAATCACTTGGACACGGGAAGGATGCTGGTGGGCATCTCGACACCCCGCCCGAGCTGGCGCGCCCGCGCCAGCAGCATCTCGGCGACGGCGATGTCCTGCAGCGCCGAGCCCACCGACTTGTAGACCGCGATGTCGTCCGCGGCGCGGCGCGGCGCGGCGCGGCCGGCGACAAGCTCGGACAGCGCCACCGTCTTCGCGGCGAGGTCGACTCCGGCCCGGGCGGCCGCGATCGCGTCGCCGGTGTCGTGCAGCACTTCCTCGGGCATGTCGGCAACGATGCAGGCGGCGCGCGCGAGCGTCTCTTCGTCGACCTCCCGCTGTTCGGGCAGGGTCGAGCCGAGCGACACCACGGTGGTGCCGGGGGTCAGCCAGGCGCCGCGCAAGACGGGCGATTCATCGCGGCTGCGGGCGGCGCACAACACCACGTCGGCCTGCCGCACCGCGTCCTGCGGCGAGGCCACGGCCTGGATGTCGAGCGCAGGCCGGAAGCCCTCGGCGAAGCGCTCGCGGCTGGCGGGTGTGGGGCTGTACACCCGTACGGTGGCCAGCGTGCGGATGGCCGCCAGGCACTGCAGCGCGCCCCGCGCCTCGAAGCCGGCGCCGATCACGGCCACGGACAGCGGGCGCTGAGGTGCCAGGTGGTCCACCGCCAGCGCGGCGGTGGCGGCCGTGCGCAGGCCGGTGACGCGGTTGCCGTCAATCAGGGCCGACAGCGCCATCGTCTGCTGGTCGAACAGCGAGATCAGGTAGCTGGCGCAACGCGAGCGCGGTGAGGCCGCGATGAGCTTGCAGCCCATCGTCGTGCCGGTGGGCGACACAGCCGTCAGACTGCGCAGCCAGAGGCCGTCGCCGCGCGCCATCGACCGCGGCGGCACCATCGCTGGCGGGCAGGGAGCGCGGTAGGCCAGCGCCAGCGCATCGACGGTGGCACGCCAGTCGGCAAGTGCGGCGACGTCGGCGTCGCTCAGGAACAGGGTGGGCGGGACCGGAGAGGCGGCAGCAGCGTGGAACATGAAGGCGGCGGCGGTGGCCGGGGGATGACGATGACCGCCACCTTAGGCCCGAGGTGCCGCCGCGGGCACTGCCTGCCGCGCATAGCAGCCTTGCAGAAACTGGATGCCGTGCTTCAGCGACCCTGCAGGCGACCGGCCAGCTCGCACAGCAGGCGGTGCACCTCGCGGGTGGCGCGCGTGTGCGGGCGGCGTGGGGACTCGGCCAGCACGACGCAGCGGTCGAGCTCGGGCTCGACGATGCGCGCGGCCCTCAGCGGCGCCTGCAGCGGCCCCGCGGCCACCGAGGCGATGGCCAGCCCGCCGCCGGCCGCCGCCACGGCGTATTGCAGCTGCACGGAATCGGCTTCCACGGCGACCTCGAGCTGAAGGCCGTGCTCGGCGGCCAGATGGTCGAGCCGCGCGCGCAGCAGGTGCGGCCGCGCAGGCAGCACCAACGGCAGCCCCGAGAGGCGGCGCAGAGCGATCGTCGGTGCCTGGAGGGCCGGCACCTCCTCGCGGCCGATCAGGTACAGCGACACCTGGGCCAGCACCCGGCCGTCGCCGACCGCGGCAGCGTCCTCTCGCAGCACCACCGCCATGTCGAGCCGCCCCTCGCGCAGGTGCTCCTCGAGCTGAGCGCTCGCCGCTTCGACCAGGTGCAGGCGCACGCCGGGCATGCGATCGCGGACCAGCGCGGCCAAGGGCCCGGCGAAACGCGGCACCGCGGAGGGCAGCAGGCCGACGAGCGCGTCGCCCATGGGCTGGCCGCGCGCGGCCCGGATGTCTTCGACCAGGGTGTCGGCCTCGGCCGCCAGCCGCGCCACGCGCGGCAGCAGGTGCGCCCCGAACTCGGTCGGCACGACGCCGCGCCCGGTGCGCACGAAGAGCCGCTCGCCGCACTGCCGCTCCAGGTGGGCGATGGCCCGGCTGACCATCGACTGCGGCAGGGCCAGCACGGCGGCGGCCTTGCTGAGGCTGCCGGCGTCGGCCACCCGCAGGAAGATGCGCCAGCGGTCGTCGATCACCGATCCCGGCACAGCCGGATGGGGCGCGCGTTCCGAGGGAGCGTCAGCGCTCAAGAGGATGCTCCGGTCGGGGTCAGGCTGAGGTCTCGCATGCCGGCATGGTAAGGGCATGCCCCGCCACCTCCACCGACGTGCCCCGATGAACTGCGGTCCCTGGTCTCGCGCTGTGCACCGGGGTCTCAGCCCCCAAAGGCCTGGCGCAGGCCCGCGGCCATCTGCCACTGCGCCAGCCGGGCGGCCGGCACCGCGCCCATGCTCACGAAGCCGTGCGGCAGGCTCAGGTACTCCACCACGGTGAGGGCGTTGCCAGCGGCTTGCAGGGCCTCGCCGTAGGCCAGGCCTTCGTCGCGCAGGGGGTCGTGGCCCGCCAGCATCAGCAGGGTGGGCGGCAGGCCGCTCAGGTCGCGGGCCAGCAGGGGGGCGCCGCGCTCGTCGGGTGCGCAACCGGCCTCGCCGAAACAGTGGTGGTTGAAATAGGCCATGGTGCGCAGGGTGATCGTGGGCCCCTGCCCATGCCGCTGGCGCGAGGGGTAGTCGCCCTCATGGCCGCCCGCGGCCGGCGGGTAGAGTAGCAGCTGCAGGCACAGCGCCGGCCCGCCCGCATCACGGGCCCGCAGGGCCACGCTGGCGGCCAGCGCCGCGCCGGCACTGTCACCGGCCACGGCCAGCCGCGCCGCGTCGCCGCCGCGCTGGGCCAGCACCGAAGCCACCCAGTTCAGGGCGGCCCAGGCATCCTCCGGCGCGGCCGGGAAGGGGTGCTCCGGTGCCAGGCGGTAGGCCGCCGAGACGACCATGGCCCCGCTGTCGGCGCAGAGCTGGCGGCAGACGGCGTCGTAGCCGTCCAGGTCACCCAGGGCGTAGCCCCCGCCGTGGAAGTACAGCACCGTCGGCAGGGCCTGGGTGAGGCCATGTGGCCGGTAACAGCGCACCCGCACCGCCAGCCCGCCCCATGTGCCCTCCTCGTCGCGCACCGCCACATCGGCCGGCGGCACGTCGGCGGCGGCCAGGATCTGGCGGTAGACGGCCCGCGCCGCGGGCGGCGGCAGGTCGGCCAGATCGGGCAGGCCGGCGGCCTGGGCCTGCGCCAGCAGGGCGGCAATCTGTGCATCCAGCATCATCGATCTCCCAAGGTTCATGGCTTCAGGCCTGGTGGCCCAGTGGTTCGGACGGGTGCGTTGCCGCCGCGGCCGGTGCCGCCACCGGGGCGGGCCGCAGCAGCAGGTGGGCCAGGGCCGGCAGCAGCACCAGCGCGCCGACCATGTTCCAGACGAACATGAAGGCCAGCAGGATGCCCATGTCGGCCTGGAACTTGATGGGCGAGAGCGCCCAGGTGGCCACGGCCAGCGCCAGGGTGACGCCGGTGAGCATCACCACCCGACCGGTGAACTGCAGGGCGTGCAGATAGGCCCTGGACAGCGACTCCCCGGCCCGCAGCCGGGCCAGCATGATGCTCAGCACATAGAGCGCGTAGTCCACGCCGATGCCCACGCCCAGGGCGATGACCGGCAGCGTGGCCACCTTCACGCCCATGCCCAGCAGCACCATCAGGGCTTCGCACAGCACCGAGGTGAGCACCAGCGGCAGCACCGCCACCACCACCGCGCGCCAGGAACGGAAGGTGACCCAGCACAGCAGCACGACCGCGCCGTAGACCCACCAGAGCATCTCGTGCATGGCCTGGTGGACGACGATGTTGGTGGCCGCGGCGATGCCGGCCGAGCCCGCGGCCAGCATGAAGCGCTCGTCCGGTGCGGGGTGGTGGGCGATGAAGTCCTCCACCGTGCTCACCACGCGGCTGAGGGTCTCGGCCTTGTGGTCCTGCAGGTAGACGTAGAGCGACAGGAAGGAGCAGGCCTGGTTGAACAGCTCGCGCGGCGCGCGGGTCTGCACGCCGCCCAGCGCGCTGTCGTTGGGGATCAGCTCATACCACTTGAGCTGGCCTTCGTTGTAGCCCACCATGGCCAGCTTGGACAGGGCCGCCATCGAGTTGGTGGCCTCCACCCCGGGCAGTTGTTCGAGCTGCCAGGCCAGCTGGTCCAGCTTGGCCAGCGTGCCGTAGCGGGTGCACTGGTCGTCCGGCGTGGTGGCCATCACCACCAGGATGTCGCTGGAGGCCGCGTAGTGGGCGGTGATGTAGGCGTTGTCGCGGTTGTAGCGCGAATCGGCCCGCAGCTCGGGGGCACCGGGGTCGAGGTCGCCCACGGCCAGGCGGGTGCTGATGACCCAGCCGCCCGCCCCCAGCACCAGAGCCACGCCCAGCGCGGCCAGCGCCGGCCCGCGGCGGGTGAAGCGCTCCAGCATGTGCCACAGCCAGCCCTGGCTGGTGAAGCTGCCGGTCTGCTCCAGCGCGGGGTTGGCCTGCGGGTCGTCGCGCAGGCTGCGCCGGGCCGCCGCCGGGCTCACGCCCACATAGGACAGCAGCACCGGCAGCAGCACGAGGTTGGTGAAGATCAGCACGGCCACGCCGATGCTGGCGGCCAGGGCCAGGTCCTGGATCACCTGGATGCGGATCAGGGCCAGCACCGCAAAGCCCACGGCGTCGCACAGCAGCGCGGTGAGCCCGGCCATGAAGAGGCGGCGGAAGGTGTAGCGCGCCGCCACCACGCGGTGCGTGCCCCGCCCCACGTCCTGCATGATGCCGTTCATCTTCTGGGCGCCGTGGCTCATGCCGATGGCGAACACCAGAAAGGGCACCAGCACCGAATAGGGGTCCAGCGGGTGGCCCAGGCCGGCCAGCAGGCCCAGCTGCCACACCACGGCCACCAGCGAACAGGCCACCACCAGCACCGTGCTGCGCACGCAGCGGGTGTAGCCGTACAGCACCGCGGCGCAGATGCCCAGGGCCAGCACGAAGAAGAGCAGGACCTGGCGCATGCCGTCGATGAGGTCGGCCATCACCTTGGCGAAGCCGGTGATGTGGATGGCCACGCGATCGCTTTCGTATTTGCTGCGCAGGGCTTCGAGCTGGCGCCCCAGCTCGCCGTAGTCCAGCGCCTGGCCGGTCTGCGGGTTGTGGTCCAGCAGTGGCACGAAGATGATGCTCGAACGGGCGTCGGCCGCCACGGTCTGGCCGATCTCGCCGGAGCGCTCCACATTGGCCCGCACCTCGGCCAGGGCCTGGGGCGAGCCGTCGTAGCTGTCGCCCATCACGGTGTTGCCGTCCAGCCCGTCCTCGGTGACGGCCACCCAGCGGGTGTTGGAGGTCCACAGCGATTTCATGAACGGCCGGTCCACCCCGGGCAGCAGGTAGACCTCGTCGCTGAGCTTCTGCAGCGTGGCCAGGTAGCGGGCGTCGTAGATGGTGCCCTGGCGGGCCTCCACCACGATGCGCAGCGCATTGCCCTGGCCGCCCAGGTCGTCCTTGTGGGCCAGGTAGTTGGCGATGTAGGGGTGCAGCTTCGGAATGGTCTTCTCGAAGCTGGCATTGAGCGTCAGCCGCGTGGCCAGGCTGCCCAGCAGCAGCGTGAGCAGCAGGCACAGGCCCAGCACCCAGGGCCGGTGGTTGAACAGCAAGCGCTCGGCCCAGTTGCCGGAGCGGGTGTCGAAGTCTTCGAGTCGGGCCACCACGGGCTGGGTGGCCGACGCATCGGGGGCATGCATGGCAGATCCGGAATCAGGGAGTGGGAGGGGTCGGGTCGGCGCGGCGCACGCCGCGCAGGCTGGCCAGGATCCAGGCGCCATCCGGGGCCTGCCCCAGGCCGGCGGCCGGCAGGGGGCCGGCGGGCATCTGCAGCGAGTCGAAGCTCTCGCCCTGGTCCCGGCTGCGGAAGAGCTCGCCGTTCTGGGCCAGCAGCAGCAGGCTGCCGTCCTGGGCCACCAGGCCGGCCTGCAGGGTGACCGGGGTGTCGATCTTCACCCGGCTCCAGTGGCTGCCCGCGTCGTCCGAACGGAAGGCGCTGCCGCGCAGGCCGTAGGCCAGCAGCGTGCCCTCGGGGCTGCCCAGCAGGCCGAAGAAGCTGCCCTTGTAGGGCGACGCCAGGGCGCTGAAGCTGGCCCCGCCGTCCTCCGAGCGCAGCACCAGGCCCTGCTCGCCGACGATCACCCAGCGCGGCCCCTGCAGCTGCACGCCGTACAGGTGCAGGCCGCGCGGATTGACCGCCGCCAGCGGCAGCGGTGCCCAGTGGGCGCCGCCGTCGCGGGTGACCAGGGCCAGCCCATAGGCCCCCACCACCACCGCCTGCTGGCCGTCCAGCACCGCCAGGTCGAAGAAGGGCTTGTCGGCCCCCTCCTGCACCAGGCGCTCGGCGGCATGGCGGCTGGCCTCGTCGGTGGCGGCGGCCAGCAGGGTCTGGGCCAGCTGGATGCCGTCGAGCTGGCGGGTCCAGTGCTGGCCGCCGTCTTCGGTGCGCAGCACCACCCCCAGATGGCCCACCGCCCAGCCCACCCGGGCGTCGGCAAAGCGCACCGCGGTGAGCGTGCTCTGCACCGGCACCTGCGCCTGGTGCCACTGCCGCCCGCCGTCGTCGGACCAGAGCACCGTGCCGCGCTCACCCACGGCCACCAGCCGGCTGCCGGCGCGGGCCACCGCCAGGGTGACCGCGCGCAGGGCCCGCGGGGTCTGCACGGCCGGGCTGCGCAGGGCCGCAGGCGGCATCGGTGCGGCCAGGGCGCCCGTCATGCCCGACACCGCCAGCAGCAGCCCGGTGACCACGGCCCGCCGGGGCCGGCTCATCGCGCCCCCTCGTTGGCCAGGGCCTCGGGGCTGAAGAAGGCGCGGGGCAGGCTGGGCAGCGTCTTGTACTGCTCGGGCAGCTCGTTGCTGGCCATGTTCAGGTAGTAGGCCCCGGTCTGCAGGTCATAGCCACCCCAGAACATATTGCCCACCAGGGCGGGGATGTCCGGCGCCAGCAGCGTCAGGGTGTAGTTGGTGCGCCAGAGCTGGCCCTTGGCATCCCAGCCGTCGAAGAGCAGGATCTGCCAACTGTCCTCGTCGATGTAGTAGGTGCGCTTGGGCACCACATGGCGCTTGCCATCGGCCAGCGTGGCCTCCACTTCCCAGACCCGGTGCAGCTCCCAGCGCACCAGCGAGGGGTTCAGGGTGTGCGGCGTGACCAGTTCGTCCACCTTGGCCAGGGCCGCCCGGTTGTTGCTGTAGGGCACGTAGAGCTCGCGCTTGCCCACCAGGCGCAGCTTGTACTTGTCCAGCGGGCCGAACAGGTTGAAGGCCTCGTCGAACAGGCCGATGCCCGAGGTCACGGAGTCCGGCGTGTCGTAAGCCACCGAAGGCGCCTTGCGCACCCGGCGCTGGCCCACCAGGTACTGCCAGATGCCGCGCGGCTGCGAGGCGTTGATGGCGTCCTGCGCCAGGATGGCCTCACCCGCCTTGGAGCCGGGCTCCCCCACCACGAACTTGCCCATCTGGTAGTAGCCGTCGAACTTCTCCAGGCTGCCCTCGGGGTCGTAGTAGGGCCGGCGCAGGGTCTGCACCCCGCCGGAGGCCATGGCGCGGCGGCCGTCAGCCGTGACCACCCAGACCCGCACCGGGGCCTGCACATTGGTGCCCAGCCAGGCCAGGCGGTGGTTCTGGATCACCTCGTAGCCGTCCTTGGGGATGGGGAAGGGAATGCCGCCATAGGCGCCCTCGGTGCCCTGCCCTTCGTCGACCAGCTTGGCGCGGGTGGCGTTCTTGAAGGTGTTGTCGTAGACCCATTGCGGCGCGGCGGCGACCCGGTGGGTGGGGTAGACGTCCAGCCGGAAGTCGGGGTACTTGCGCAGCAGGGCCTTGACGCCCTCGCTCAGCCGGGCTTCGTAGCCGGCCATGTTCTTGGCCGAGATGCTGAACTGCGGCTTCTCGGTGGGGAAGAAGTCCGGCCGGGGCTGGCCATTCTTGAAGCCTGCCGGGGCCTTGGTCATGCCGCCGTCCCAGGCGGGGATGCTGCCGTCCTTGTTGCCGGCGCGCTCGGCACCCACCGGGGTCAGGGTGGTCTTGAGCTTGGCCGCCTCCTCGGCGGACACGGCGGCCTGGCTCCAGGCCGGCCAGCCCAGGGCCAGCGTGGCCAGGGCCATGCTCAGGGACAGGGAAAACTGCTTGCGGTTCATGGTGACTCCGTCCTGGAAGTTCAGAAGGTGCGGGAGAGGCTGAAGGCGACGTAGGCGCGGTCGGCCAGGGTCTGGCCAAAGGTCAGCTGGCGCGGCGAGCCCGCCCCCGGGATCAGGGTCTCGGTGAAGGTCTTGGGCTTGCCGAAGTAGTTGGTGTAGGTGAGGGCCACCTTCCAGTCGGTCTGGTATGTGCCCTTGAGGCCCACGCTGTAGTCCCCGCCATCGGAGACGCCGCCGGCGAAGTTGCCGATGGCCGAGGAGCGACCGCCGAAGTTGTAGCCCAGGCTCAGGGGCACCGAGAGGTCCAGCCCGGGCAGGGCCTGGAAGTACTGCGGCTCGAACAGCATGCGCCAGGCCCAGGCGCCGCGGGTGGTGTTGGGGTCCAGCCCGCCCACGCCCTGGCTGCCGCCGTCGGCGGCGGCGAAGATGTCGCGCGTGACCTTGAGCGTGCGGTTGTAGGCCAGCTCGGAGACCACGGCACCGCCACCCCACAAGGGCCCGGGTTGCAGCACATAGATGCCCGAGACCTGGGCATGGGCGGTGCGGCCCACCGCGAAGCAGGGGTCGGCGCTGGACTGGCCGCAGGTGGCGACCACGCCGGTGCCCACCACCGCCGGGTCGCTGGCCAGCGGCGCGTTCCAGCGCAGCGAGGTCTCGGCCGCCCAGTTGAGCTGCCCCACCGACGAGGTGACGCTCATGCCCACGGTGCGCACGTCGGAGGCATAGGCCAGGTGCACATTGCCGTTGGCGAAGTCGAAGACCGGCGCGCCCGGGGTCTTGTCGTGGTACTGCGCGGCGTAGAAGCCGTACTCGAAGTCACTGCCTTCGGGGCTGTAGCGCAGCTGCAGGCCGCCCTGCCCGTTGTTGCGCGGCTTGAGGTCCTTGTCCTTGTCGTAGGGCAGCAGGATGGGGTTGCCGTTGGCGTCGTTGCCGAAGTTCACGACGCCGGTGCCCACGTAGTCCTGGTTGGAGAAATAGCTGCCCACCCCGGGGATGCGGCTGGGCCGCCAGCGCAGCTGGTAATAGGCCCCCAGCGACACGCCATCGGCCACCTGCAGCGAGCCCGAGACCTGCTCCACCGGCAGCAGCACCTCCTTGAACTGCCAGCCCGGCACCGAGAGGATCTTGGCCACATCCACCGGGCCCTGGGCCGCGGCAATGCCGTTCTGGCCGAAGAACACGCTCTCGCCCCATTGCAGGGTGTGGCGGCCCACGCGCAGGGTGCCGGGCATGTCGCCGATCTCCCCCTTGACGTACACGAAGGCGTCCAGCAGCTCGTGGCCCATGCCCTGCTGGCGCACGGTGTCGCGCAGGAAGGCATTGGGGGCCTGCCCCGGGGCCACGTTCGACGTGTTGGCATTGGCCCCCACCGGCTGGCCCCCGGCATAGACCGGCGTGCCGTTGTAGTCGTTGGAGCGCAGGTAGGCGCCGTCGCGCCAGGCACTGCCCGAGATGCGCAGGCCGTAGCTGGGGCCGGTCAGGTCCAGCTCCCCCAGCAGGTCCAGGCGGTTGGAGATGAGGCCCTTCTTGAAGTTGTGGTCGCCGTCGTCCTCGTTGACCGTGCCGGGGTCGGTCGCCACGTCCAGGCGGGTGAGGGAGGCGGACGGGTCGCGCAGCCGGTAGGCGGTGCTGTACTTGGGGGTCAGGTCCAGGCGCAGCTTGAGGTCGCTGTCCTCGGGCATGTCCACGGCGAAGGCATGGGCCGCGACCGGCAAGGCCAGTGCGGCGGCCACCGCCAGCGGATGACGGGGGAAATGCATGGGATGTCTCCTGTGCTTGTGGTGAATGGGCCCGGTCGATGCGCCGGGCTTGGGCGGGAAGGCGCCGTCGGGTTCAGAGGTAGGTCGAGGCCAGCCCGCCATCCACGGGCAGGTTGACGCCGCTGACCCAGCGGGACTCCTGCGCGCAGAGGAAGGCGACGACCGGGGCCACCTCGTCGGCCAGGGCGGGACGCTTCATGCGGTGGGCGTCCTGCTGCACACGCTGCTCCCCCAGCATCTGCACGAAGTCGCCCAGGATGGGGGTGAACACCGGGCCGGGCGAGACGCAGTTCATGCGCACGCCGCGCTCCAGGAACCAGCGCTGGGACTGGGTGACGGTCCAGACGATCAGCGCTTCCTTGAAGTACTGGTAGCAGGTCTCCTGCGGCACCGGATGACGGGCCAGGAAGGCCAGGCCGGCCTCGAAGCTGGCGGCCTCGGCCAGCGCCTTGTGCTGCGCCAGGCGCTCGGGCCACTGCGCCCCCAGGATGGAGGCGATGTTCACGATGGCACCCCCTTCGGGCAGGCGCTCCAGCGCGCGTCCGCACAGGTGGCGCAGGCCCAGGTAGTTGACCCGGGCCACCAGGTCCACCGGCGCCGTGCCGGGCACGCCGGCCACATTGCACAGCGCATCGAAGCGCTCGGGCAGCTGGGCGAAGGCGGCGTCGATGGCGGCCTGCTCCGACAGGTCGGCCTTGACGAAGCCTTCCAGGGTGATGCTGGGTTCGTTGCGGTCCACGCCGATCACGCGGGCCCCGTGGGCGCGCAGGCAGCGGGCGGTCTCCGCGCCGATGCCGGAACTCACCCCGGTGATGACGATGGTCTTGTTGGCGACGTTCATGTCGGTGTCTCCTGTTCAGAAGGGATAGGTGGGCAGCTGCTCTCGGACGGTCAGCCACTGCCAGGACGCGAACTGTTCCCAGTCGCCGGGGCCGCCGTGCGAGCTGCCGTTGCCCGCCACGCCGGGGCCGCCGAAGGGATTGACCGCGTCGTCGTTGACCGTCTGGTCGTTGATGTGGACCATGCCGGCGCGCAGGCGCTGGCCCAGGGCCAGGGCGCGGCCCACCGAGGCGGAGAGCACGCCCGCCGCCAGGCCGCCCTGGTGGGCATTGGCCAGGCGCACGGCCTCTTCGTCGTCGCGGAAGCTCACCAGGTTGATGACCGGGCCGAAGGTCTCCTCCTCGAAGGTGGGCATGCCGGGGCGCACATCGGCCAGCACGGTGGGCTGGTAGAACAGGCCCTCGTAGCGCCCCCCCGCCAGCAGGCGGGCGCCGGCGGCCACGCTGGCCTGGACGGCGGCGTGCACCCGGTCACGCTGGCGGGCGTCGATCAGCGGGCCCAGCGCCACCTGCGCGGTGGCGCCGTTGCCCACCGGCAGATGGCCGGCCTTGGCCACCAGGCGTTCGGTCAGCGCAGGGGCGATGGCCTCGTGCACCAGCACCCGGTTGCTGGCCATGCAGATCTGTCCCTGGTGCAGCCAGGCGCCCCAGGCCACGGCGCTGGCGGCGCGGTCCAGGTCGGCGTCGTCCAGCACCACCAGCGCATTGCTGCCGCCCAGCTCGAGGGAGACCTTCTTCAGGTGCTGGCCCGCCAACGCGCCGATGCGCCGCCCCACCCCCACCGAGCCGGTGAAGGAGATCATCGCCACGCCCGGATCGGTGATCAGCGCCTCACCCACCTGCGGGCCGCCGGGCAGCACATGCAGCAGGCCGGCGGGCAGGCCCGCCGCCTCGAACACACGGGCGATCATGAAGCCGCCGCTGACCGGCGTGCGCGGGTCCGGCTTGATGATGACGGCGTTGCCCAGCGCCAGCGCCGGCGCCACCACGCGCAAGGTCAGCACCAGCGGAAAGTTGAAGGGCGAGATCACGCCGATCACCCCATGGGGCACACGCCGCGCCATGGACAGCCGACCCGAGGGGCTGGGCAGCAGCTGGCCCTGGGCCTGCATGGGCATGGCGCCGGCCTGCTGGCAGAAGACCGCCGCCTCGCGCAGCTCGTGCTGGCCCTTGGGCAGGATGGCCCCGGACTCGCGGGTGACGAACAGCGCCAGCTCGTCGGCATGCTGGCGGAACAGGTCGGCGGCGCGGTGGAAGATCTCGGCGCGCTCGCGCGGGGGCATGGCGACCCAGTCGGCCTGGGCGCGGGCAGCGCGCTGCGCCGCGGCCGCCACGTCGGCCACGCCGGCCAGGCCGCTGTGGGTCAGGCAGACGCCGGTGGCCGGCTCGATGACGTCCAGTCGTTCAGGCGCCGGCTGCCAGCCCTCGCTGTAGATGCAGCCCTGCCAGGGTTCGGAGGCCAGGATGTTCATGGTGTTGTGCAGATGGGTCGGAAGATCTTGGAAACCCGCGCCGATCGCGTCGGGTGGCCTCTCTTGCGCAAACCACATGCCTTGCCGCCCGGCCCGCCCCCGCGCGCTGGCCGCACACCGCCTCTTGCACCCCCTTGCCGCCCTGGGAAGACCACCCCCTTTCCCCGTGCTTTCCCTAGGCCATCTTTGCGCTGTGCAGCACAGGGTTTCACCGGGGAGAAATTACTTATGAATTGAAAACAATTCGAACGAAGCCTCCCACCGCACTTCATGAATTCATGAACTGGACCCCCATGGACACGCTGCAGCACGCCCCCCCCGTTGCCACGGCCCCGGTGACCCCCACGGCGCCACCGCGCATCTCGCTGGCGGAGGTGGCCCGCCAGACCGGCGCCATGCTGGGCCGGGGCAACAGCAAGCAGTTCAACGCCGGCTGCCCGCCCACCATGGCGGACCTCACGGAGTCGCTGTTCTTCTCGCCCGGCGACGGTCGCATCTGGCTCAACGACCAGCGCATGCTGCTGATGCACAGCTCGGCCATGGGCCACCTGCGGCGGGAGCTGATCGACACCCTGGGCATCGCCCGCGCACGCGGCCTGCTCACCCGGGCCGGCTATGTGGCGGGCGCGCGCGACGCCCAGCTGGTGCGCGAGCGTTGGCCGCAGGGTGATCCGGCCGGCGTCTTCATGGCCGGCACCCGGCTGCACGCCCTGGAGGGGGTGGTCAAGGTCACGCCGCTGCGCTTTGACTTCGACATCGACCAGGGCCGCTACGAGGGGGAATTCCTCTGGGAGCATTCCAGCGAAGACGACGAGCACATCGCCGCCTATGGCATCGGCACCAAGGCGGCCTGCTGGTCCCAGGTGGGCTATGCCACCGGCTATGTCACCAGCCTGTTCGGCCAGCTGGTGATCTTCCGGGAGCTGGAGTGCCGCGCCATGGGCGGCCAGGCCTGCCCGGGTGGTGGGCCGCCACGCCCCCGGCCTGGGGCGATGTGAGCGAGGACCTGCGTTACCTGCAGGCCCAGGACTTCGAGCGCCTGCGCACCACGCAGCCGGGCAGGCCCGCGAACAGCCCCGCGCACACGGACACCGCCGCCAGCCCCTTGCCCGAGCCGCCAGCGCAGGCCGACGGCGGCACGCCGCGCCATGAGATCGTCGGCGCCTCCTCGGCCTTCACCTCGGCCTGCCACCAGCTGGCCCGCGTAGCCGGCACCGCGGCCACCGTGCTGTTCACCGGCGAGTCCGGCGTGGGCAAGGAGGCCTTCGCGCGCCGGCTGCACCGCATCAGCGCGCGAGCCGGGCAGCCCTTCGTGGCCGTCAACTGCGCCGCCATCCCGGACACCCTGATCGAGAGCGAGCTGTTCGGCGTGGAACGCGGGGCCTACACCGGGGCGCACCAGTCGCGCCCGGGCCGTTTCGAGCGGGCCGACGGGGGCACGCTGTTCCTCGACGAGATCGGCACGCTCAGCCTGGTCAGCCAGGGCAAGCTGCTGCGCGCCCTGCAGGAAGGCGAGCTGGAGAGGGTGGGCGGCACCCGCACGCTGAACGTGGACGTGCGGGTGGTGGCCGCCACCAATGTGGACCTGCAGGCCGAGGTGCGGGCCGGCCGCTTCCGGGAAGACCTCTACTACCGGATCAACGTCTTCCCCATCCACCTGCCGCCGCTGCGCGAGCGGCGCGATGACATCCCGCTGCTGATGAACCACTTTCTGCGGCGCGAATCGGCCCGCCACGGCCGCCACCCCACCGGCTTCACGCAGCGCGCGCTGCGGGCCATGCTGAACTACCCCTTCCCAGGCAACATCCGCGAGCTGCAGAACCTCATCGAGCGCGGCGTCATCTCGGCCGAGGACGGCGCCCCGGTCGACGTGGCCCACATGTTCCGCAGCGAGCAGCTCAGCGAGGAGACGCTGCTGGCCATCAACGACCATGGCAGCCTGGCGCCGGCCAGCCAGCCGCCGGCCCCGCGCTCCCTGCTGGCGGCCGTGAGCGAGGCCCTGCACGGCCAGGGGCAGGACATCCACCTGAGCCTGGAGGCCCTGGAGGAGCGCCTGCTGCAGGAGGCCACCGCGCTGGAGCAGGGCAACCTGGCCGCCGCGGCGCGTCGGCTGGGGCTTTCACGCGCCCAGCTGGCCTACCGGCTCGAACGCAGCCAGCGCAAGGGCTGAGACCGGCGCCCGGGGCCTCTGCGGGTTCTCCCGATGGGGATGTTCGCTTTGTCCCATGGCTTGCGCGCTTCGTGCATTGAGGGGGGCGGTCACAGTCCGTAGCCTTCTGTCTTGACACAAGACAAGCAGGAGACCTCCTCATGATCCCCTCTCGCACCCAGGTCGCCATCATCGGCGCCGGCCCCTCGGGGCTGCTGCTCGGCCAATTGCTGCACAAGGCCGGCATCGACAACATCGTCCTCGAGCAACGCACCGGCGAGTACGTGCTCGGCCGCATCCGCGCCGGCGTGCTCGAGGACACCACCGTGCAGCTGCTGCGCCAGGCCGGCGTCTGCGAACGGCTGGACGCCGAAGGGCTGATCCACCATGGCACCGAGCTGGCCTTCGACGGCACGCTGCACCGCATCGACTTCGAGGGCCTGACCGGCCGCCATGTGGTGGTGTACGGTCAGACCGAGGTCACCCGCGACCTGATGCAGGCCCGCGCCGCCGCCGGCCTGACCACCGTCTACGAAGCCCAGGACGTGCGCCTGGAAGGCCTGGAGAGCGCGCAGCCGGTGGTGCACTACACCCACCAGGGCCAGACCCACACGCTGCAATGCGACTTCGTGGCCGGCTGCGACGGCTTCCACGGCGTCTCGCGCGCCAGCATCCCGGCCGAGGTGCTCAAGACCTACGAGAAGGTCTATCCCTTCGGCTGGCTGGGCGTGCTGGCCCATGTGCCGCCCTGCCGGGACGAGCTGGTCTACGCCAACCACGAGCGCGGCTTCGCCCTGTGCAGCCAGCGCAGCCCCAGCCTGAGCCGCTACTACATCCAGGTGCCGCTGACCGACCAGGTGAGCGACTGGTCGGACGAGGCCTTCTGGAACTAGCTGCGCCGCCGCCTGCCCCCGGAAGTGGCGGCCTCCGTGGTGACCGGCCCCTCGGTCGAGAAGAGCATCGCGCCGCTGCGCAGCTTCGTGACCGAGCCGATGCGCTTCGGCCGCCTGTTCCTGGCCGGGGACGCCGCCCACATCGTGCCGCCCACGGGCGCCAAGGGCCTGAACCTGGCCGCATCGGACGTGGGCTACCTGGCCAGCGGCCTGACCGAGCATTACCAGGCGCGCAGCGACGCGGGCCTGGACGCCTACTCGGAGCGCTGCCTGGCCCGCATCTGGAAGGCCGAACGCTTCTCCTGGTGGTTCACCAGCCTGATGCACCGCTTCCCGGACGGCGGCGACTTCGCCCTGAAGATGCAGCACGCCGAGCTGCACTACCTGACCGATTCGGCCCCGGCGGCCACCGCCCTGGCTGAAAACTACGTGGGCCTGCCACTCTGAGCGGCCCCCGGCCGATCCGCCCGCAGCGACTCAGCGCTGGCGGATCAGCCGCATCAGGAGCGCTGCCGTGCGCTGGGTGAGCGGCGTGGAGCGCTTGTGCGCCGGCGTCACCAGGCACAGCGTGGCCTGCAGACCCAGGTGGTCCAGCGGGCTCACCACCAGGCGCTGCGAGGTGCCGCCCGGCACGGACAGCGCAGCCTCGCCCAGGGTGGCGTGGCCCAGGCCGGCGGCCACCAGGTCCAGGATGGCCGGCACGCTGGAGACCTCCCAGCGCACATCCAGCGGCACCCCGGCCAGGGCCGCCGCGTTCTCCATCAGCTTGCGAAAGATGTGGCCGCGCTGGGGCA
>NZ_BADL01000258.1 GCF_000333615.1 Ideonella sp. B508-1
GCGCTCCGGGGACACCGGTGAGCGTGGCCGTTTGGTACGCCAGGAACGGTTCATCCCCGCGCTCGCGGGGAACACCGCTGACAGCAACCCATCAATCGGATGATTGTCGGTTCATCCCCGCGCTCGCGGGGAACACTAGGCTGTGCGGCTCACGGCTGCCCCGTGGGTCGGTTCATCCCCGCGCTCGCGGGGAACACGGGAGCTTTTCGCGGACCTCAAAATCGATCGGCGGTTCATCCCCGCGCTCGCGGGGAACACGCTGTCTCAATCAGTAGCACTGCGTGAGACAACGGTTCATCCCCGCGCTCGCGGGGAACACGGTCAAGGTGGTCAAAGCGGTGAGGTGAACCACGGTTCATCCCCGCGCTCGCGGGGAACACGCTTCAAGGACGCCCGACAGACGAAGGTGACCCGGTTCATCCCCGCGCTCGCGGGGAACACAGCATTCGTCAGCATCACATCCAAGCTCATTTCGGTTCATCCCCGCGCTCGCGGGGAACACCGGGTCTGCTCGAGCTCGCGCACCGCCCGGTTCGGTTCATCCCCGCGCTCGCGGGGAACACGCTGACACGGGCATTGGGGTTGTCACGACATGCGGTTCATCCCCGCGCTCGCGGGGAACACCTTACAGTTCATGTTCTCTCTCCATCCTTCGCCGGTTCATCCCCGCGCTCGCGGGGAACACTTGCACGCGTCGCAGACGACATAGGCCAGCCCCGGTTCATCCCCGCGCTCGCGGGGAACACAGAGTCGAGGTGAGCTCAATTCCCGCTTCCAACGGTTCATCCCCGCGCTCGCGGGGAACACTCGTGAAGTTGTAAAGGATCATCTCATCTCTCCGGTTCATCCCCGCGCTCGCGGGGAACACGGCGTACCTGGGCCACGGTCAGGCCTCGGTCACGGTTCATCCCCGCGCTCGCGGGGAACACTGCTCGTGCCCTTGTAGAGCAGGTAGGGGAAGCGGTTCATCCCCGCGCTCGCGGGGAACACCTTTGGGCGAACAATCAACTCCAGTTCGTGCCCGGTTCATCCCCGCGCTCGCGGGGAACACAACGCGCCTAATGGCTGGGGCCTGTGGGAACACGGTTCATCCCCGCGCTCGCGGGGAACACCCGGAGCCGCCCAAGCCGGCCGACCCCGACAACGGTTCATCCCCGCGCTCGCGGGGAACACTACTGATCGAGAAGTAAAGAAGGCCCGAGAAACGGTTCATCCCCGCGCTCGCGGGGAACACCAAGAAGTGACGCCGCTGCCCACCCCCGCGTCCGGTTCATCCCCGCGCTCGCGGGGAACACCGCCGTCGACCGCCCCACCGCAGAGGAAGCCACGGTTCATCCCCGCGCTCGCGGGGAACACGTCGGTTTGTTTATATGCTCCATGAGGCCGGACGGTTCATCCCCGCGCTCGCGGGGAACACCTGGGCGTCACCTACGAAAAGCTCTATTTCTACGGTTCATCCCCGCGCTCGCGGGGAACACTGGTGGCTTCGATGGCAGCGGCTGGGCCGTGAAGGTTCATCCCCGCGCTCGCGGGGAACACGCACTGTTTGCAGTTCATGCTCTCTCTCCATCCGGTTCATCCCCGCGCTCGCGGGGAACACTCAATCGACACGGCGCCCGCGTCGTCGATGTTCGGTTCATCCCCGCGCTCGCGGGGAACACCAGGTCGAGGCACTGGGCGCCGATGCGCGGGCCGGTTCATCCCCGCGCTCGCGGGGAACACTACTGATCGAGAAGTAAAGAAGGCCCGCGAAACGGTTCATCCCCGCGCTCGCGGGGAACACGCTGTTTGCGTTTGTGGAGAAGTTCCTAACCGACGGTTCATCCCCGCGCTCGCGGGGAACACGCTGTTCTGGCGGTTTCCTCTGTTCTCGTTATCGGTTCATCCCCGCGCTCGCGGGGAACACGTGATAAATGCTGCATTGTTGAATGATTCAATCGGTTCATCCCCGCGCTCGCGGGGAACACTTTGAGCGCACTCAGCAACGGGCCAAGGATGGCGGTTCATCCCCGCGCTCGCGGGGAACACTCCTGCTGACGAATGGCAGCATGTCGAGATGGCGGTTCATCCCCGCGCTCGCGGGGAACACATGAGCATCGAATCTGACGCTATCGCATCCGCCGGTTCATCCCCGCGCTCGCGGGGAACACGTTCCCTACCCCGAAGCTGCAACGGCAAGGGGCGGTTCATCCCCGCGCTCGCGGGGAACACTTGGAGTGTTTGAACGGCAAGTACATGGGGGACGGTTCATCCCCGCGCTCGCGGGGAACACACCAAACGCAAACCATTGTCCCATCAGGGGAAAATGGAGTGCGTTGGATCTACCGAATTTTCGGCTTGTTAAAGATCGGTCGCGGGCGCCGGCAAAAAGCTCACCAGGCGCAAGCCGTCGTAGTCCACCGGCTCCCGCCGGTTCTGCCCCAGGGTCTGAAAGTCATAGCCCGATTCGCTGCTGCTGGCCCAGGCCATGACGACGTTGCCGTCCTCATGGCCTTCGGACAGTTGCTCCCACAGCATCTCGCGCGTGCGGCGGGACACATCGCCGATGTACACCCCGGCGCGCACTTCCAGCAGCCAGATGGCCAGACGGCCCCTCAGCCGGGGCGGCACGTTCTCGGTGACGACGACGAGGAATGGCATGTGACGCGCGCGGTGGGGGCAGACTCACTGGCTGCGGTGGCCCGCATCGCCCAGGCTGTCTGGATTCGGAATGGCCGGAGGCACCGATTCGGGCGGCGCCTGTGGCGGAGCAATCTCTCCGGCAGCCAGCACCTCTTCGATGGTCGGGATGATGCGTTCGAGCAGCTTGCTGCTGCGGAACAGGTCGCGGCAGGCCAGGCGGACGGCCCGTTCCGGCTCTGGCGGCGCCTTGGCTGCAATGCGAAAGGCCAACGGCACCACGGTCTCGAACTTGAAGAGGTCGGCCACGTCGTAGACGAAGGACAGGGGCTTGCCGGTGTGGATGAAGCCCACGGCCGGGGCGTAGCCTGCTGCCAGCACGGCGGCCTCGGAAATGCCATAGAGACAGGACGTGGCCGCCGACAGGCAGCGGTTGGGCACATCAGCCGCGTCCCACTGTTGATGGTCGTAGTTGCGGGCCTGCCAGTTCACATGGTGTTGCTGGGCCAGCAGCTTGTAGGTGGCCCGGACACGCGCGCCTTCAATGCCACGCAGTTGCTCCACGCTGCGCCGCGCCGGCGCGGGCTCGCCAAAGCGCAGTTCGTACATCTTGCGAACGACTTTGAGGCGCAGCTCGTCGTCCAGCGCCAGCTTGGCCTGGTAAAGCAGCCGGTCGGCACGGGCGCCGCCCGGCTGACCGCTGGCATAAAGCCGCACGCCCGACTCCCCGACCCAGACCAGCAAAGTGCCCACCTGGGCCGCCAGGCGGATGGCGGCATGCGACACCCGCGTGCCGGGCTCCAGCATGATGCAGGCCACCGAGCCCACGGGGATGTGGGTGCGCACGCCGGCCTTGTCGATCAGGACAAAGGCGCCGTCCAGCACGTCTACCTGGCCGTACTGGACAAAGACCATCGAGATGCGGTCCTTCATGGGCAGGGGCTTGAGCGGCGGCAGCAGCTTCATGCGCAGCGGGCCAGGCTGAGCAGGCCACAACCGAAGGCCTTGCCCGGCCCGATGCCGACCTGCACGGCATCGCTCAGCAGCGCGGTGTCGGTCACGCGCAGCACCCCTTCGAACCGGACTTGCAGCAGGGTCAGTCGGGTGTCGGCCTTGCGGCTTTCCAGCATGTCCTGCCCGGTAACCAGCACAGTCTCGACCGAGAAGCCATGCTGCTCGCCCTGCCGGGCCAGCCAGGCCAGCTGATCGGCTTCGGCCACCAGGCCCCGGCGCTTGCCCTCTCGGGTGACGGTGGGGTTGGCCCACAGGCGGAAGCGGCAGCGGCTCTGTGCCATCAGACCGGAGAGCTCATCCAATGGCCGTGTCTCCCAAGGATGATCGGCCTGAAGGTAACCGGGCAGCGCCGCCAGCGCCTCCCAATGGGCGGGGTGTGCGGATTGCACCAGCAGCTCGGGCGCGCGCCAGGGGCTGGTGGGCTCCAGGCGCCACAGGAAGCGGGGCGGCGTCTGCTCGGCATCGGACACGAAGGCACGCACCAGGGTGCGGTGCATGTCATAGGGGCTGGCCAGATCGCGCCGCGCCTGCGCGCTGCGCGGGTCAAGCCGCAACCGGGTCAGGTGCATCGAAGGCTCCTGTGAGATGGTTGGTGACGAACCGGGGGCCAAAGCGGCGCTGGGAAAACGGCGCCATCGGCTGGTCCAGCCGCACCGCGCCTTCGTGGCCGGGTTCACGGGTTTCCAGCACCAGGCGCAGCGGGCCGGGCGGACGGGGCATGTCCGGCGCCTGGTAGCGCTGGAGGGCCTCCTCCAGCGGCAGATCGACCAGCCCGTCGGGCAGGTGAATGGGGCTGGAGGGCACAAAGCTCTTGCGGCCCAGCGCCAGCGGCCAGACGGGCGCCCGCAGGGCCGCGTGGATGCGCGCCAGCAAAGCGGTGTCGTCCCCCTCCAGCCCCACCAGGAACACCGCATCAGCCAGGTAGAAGCGCGGGCTGACCACGGTGCGCTCCAGATCAGGCTTGCCGGTGGCGGCGACGACCACGCCGGTGGCCGTCTGATAGTCGCGCATGAGGGCGCCTTCGCGGTCCACGCGCACGCCCATGCGCAGCGCGGCCAGGTCGTCCACGGGCTCGGCACGGTCCCGCCCCAGGGCGGCACACACCAGCCCCAGCACGCCGGACTTGGACGGCTCCAGCTGGGTGTCGCGCTCGTCAAAGCGGCTGGTGGTGCCCCAGGACTGCATGGGCCCCTGCAGGCGCAGCAGCAAGGTGGCCATGGTGTTCATGCCTCCAGGGCCTGGGCGGCCAGGGCCTGGGACGCCGTGGCCAGCGCACCCAGGTTGGCCTGGGTCTGGCCGCGCTCTGCCGGCCAGCGGGTGGTCAGGTCCAGCACCAGCCAGCGGTCCTCGGCCTGCCCGTAGACGGCGGCCAGCTTGGCTTCGTAGTCGGCCAGCGCTTGCACGGACTGAGCGGTCAGCGCCTGGTCACCCCGGGGTGCCACCGGCTTCTCGAAGGCGTTGGCCAGGCTCAACGGTGCCCCGTGGCGCAGGCAAACGCCCACGAACTCCGGCGGGTTGTGGGCCGCAAAGCTGTTCTGCTTGCCCGACGGAATGGCGCGCACCAGGGCCTGCGTGAAGGCGGCCACGGAGGAAAGCGCCAGCTCACGGTCGCCCTGCAGATTGGCCATCAACTTGTGCAGGTCCAGCACGGCGTAGCGGTAGAGCGTGGCGGAGTTGAACTCCACCTGCCCGATCATGCCGGCGCCGGTTTCGTCGGCATCGCCCCGGTCGTCCACCGCGGTGAAGTAGTCGAACTCACGCTCCACCCGGTGGGTGCTGATGGCATGGGCCACCTGGCAGGCCGCGTCCTGGTTCACCGAAGGCAGATCGGCCAGCATGCGGCCGAACAGGGCCACGTCCACGGCCTTGCCGCCGTCGAGCAAGGCCTTGGCCTGCTTGGTGATCTCGGGCGGAACGGCCGCCTTCGCTTCCTTCTTGCTCTTCTTCTCGCCCGCGCTGGTCACCAATTCGTCCCAGTGCTGCTCGATCAGCCCGGCCAGGCCAGCCACCTCGTTGTCGCCCAGGAACAGCAGGTACTCGGTCTTGCCATCGTCCTTGAGCTTGAGCCCCACGCCAGCCAGCACCATCTCGATCTTCTGGCGCGCTTCCTCCGGGTCACGCCCGGCCAGGCGCTCCTGCAGCAGTTGCAGCAGCTTCTTGGTGCGGACCGCGCGGTTCGCTGCCGGCACCAGTTCCTGGGCCTGCGCCGTCAAGCGCACAGCACGCTTGAGGCACTGGCTGCTGATGCGGGCCCGGCGCTGGCCACCAAACAAGGCATCTTTGGGCGCGCCGGTGTCGTCCCGGTTCAGGTTGGAGGGGGCGAAGTTCTGGATCAGGTGGAATTCAAGGAACAGGCTCATGGTGTGGACTCCCTTCATTGGGCAAGGTCGGTGTGGTCGTTGGTTTCTGTGGCCGGGGCAGCAGACCCCTGCAGCGCGCGGTAGAAGTCGCGCGCCCAGCGCTGGCGAATGTCATCGAGCCGGTCGGGCTGAGCGGCAAAGGCCCCCGGGGGGCTCAGCCACACCTGCAGGTCATTGAGCAGGCGGGCGTAGTCCAGCCCCAGCCCTTCGGCCGCCAGCAGGTTGATGGCCTGGCGCAGGTGGTCCATCACGCCCTCGGCATCGGCCCCCAGCAGGGCGATGAAGCGTTGCTCGATGCTGGGCGCGTTGTCACGCCGACGCATCAGCTCGCCCAGGCTGGCGGCCAGGCTCACCGCCCGCGAACTCGGATGACGGGCCCACAGGCCGGCCACCGCATAGAGGGCCAGGCGGCGGCCATCCTCGGCGTGCCAATCCGGTGCGGCAAACCGCTCGACGTAGGGATAGGCCTTGGGATAGTGCCCTGGCGGAAAGGCCAGGCTGTGGCGCAGGGTCGCCATGGGCCCTTTGTCCGCGCGCCTTTCCAGCGTCGCCAGATGGTCGATGAATGCTTGGGTGTACTCGCTCACGTCAGGCCTCCTCCTGGGCGGCAAGGGGTGAATGAAGGGGCAGGTGTTGGTTCAGCGTGCTGTGCAGCCGGGGCCAATACAGGGCATCGGCCTTCAAGGCCCGGGGCGAGCGCCCCAGACCCTGCAGCACCTGCTGCCAGGCCTGCAGTGCGGCTGCGCGCAGGGCCTGCTGCCAGGCGGCCAGGGTGGCGTCTTGGGCATCGCCCGCCAGGCCCTGCATCAGCGCCGGCAGGGCCCGCTGCGCCTGCGCAAAGTAGCTGGCGGTGAAGGGGCCGGCGTCCAGCAGCGCGCGGGCCCGCGTGCGGGTGTCCTTGCTCGTGGGGTCGGGCAGCGTGGCGGCCAGCATCCCCACGGCCAGTTGGGCCACGGCGCGGTGCACGGCCTCGGCCAGGGCCACCTGGTCGCGCAACTCCGCCGCACGTTCAGGCTCGGCCACCAGGGCCGTGGGCAGCCGCAGGGACTCGGCGCGCCAGCGCAGCAGCTTGGCTTGGTCGCTGGCCAGCCCTGCCACCAGCAGGGGCTGGTCCGGCACGGTCCAGGCCATGGCCCCGTGCAGCGCCAGGGCATGCTGCAGCACGGCCGCGGCCTGGCTGCTCAGCCCCTGGGGCAGCACGGGCATGGGCACCATGGCCGGCAGATCCCGCCAAAAGGCGCGGCCTTCCGTGAAGCTCACCCGCACAAGGCCCTGGCTGCCCACGCGGAAACAAGCCATCGGGTCGGGCGCATGGGGGTCGTCGGCCA
>NZ_BADL01000257.1 GCF_000333615.1 Ideonella sp. B508-1
TGGACCCAGGGCCAACCCAGACATTGACGCTGCCGCACGCATTGACCGTGAATTCCGCCGACGCTTACCAGGCCGGCTGCCTGGCGGGCCTGGGCATCATCCAGGCGCCCGAATCGGGGCTGCGGCCGCTCATGGAATCGGGCCAGCTCATCGAGATCCTGCCCGAGTGGCGCGCCCCCTCGATGCCGGTCAACTTCCTCTATGCCAGCCGACGCCATCTGCCGCGTCGGATCCAGCTCTTCATGGACTGGGCGACGGAGATTCTGTTACCACTCGCCCACCGTATTGATAATGATTCTTATTAAATAAGAATTCCCCTCATCGAAAACCCCGACCAAATCCCTCAGAGGTCATCTAAATCAAATTCAGAGGCGTTCACCCGAGGTAGGATCAAATTCAAACGTCATGAGCTCATGACGAACAGGTCTGAAGCCACCCTGAGGGTGGCGAAAGCCGCATCGTGTTGGCGAGCCCTCTCGACAGGCGGGTTTGCCGATGTCCTGAACGCCTGTCTCCTTCCTTCACGGAGTTTTCATGTCCACCAATCGCCGCGTCTTCATGATGACCGTCGCCGCCGTCGGCACTGGCCTGTCTGCCGCCCGCGCCATGGCCCAAGCCAAGCTCGACGAGAAGGACCCGCAGGCCGTCAGCCTGGGCTATGTGGCTGACACCGCCAAGGCCGATGGCAAGAAGTACCCGCAGCACCAGGCCAGCCAGATGTGCCATGGCTGCGCTCTGTTCCAAGGCAAGGCGGGCGACGCCGCCGGCCCCTGCAGCCTGTTTGGCGGCAAGACCGTGTCCGGCAAGGGCTGGTGCAGCGCCTGGGCCAAGAAGGCCTGATCGCGACACAACAGGGTCGTGGCCCGCGGCGGCCGCGCCCCCTGCCTCAGGAAGGGAACGCCAACGGCGTTCCCTTTTTTCATGGGCGACGCAAACGCCTGCAGACGCTCTCGACGCGATACGCCAGTGGACATTCCAGCGATCGCTGGAGAACAAGACAGCACAAAGGCCTCTCTCGTTCGAGAGGACGGTTCATCCCCGCGCTCGCGGGGAACACGCAGCAGGCCGGCATCAGCCGCCACCTTCAGGACGGTTCATCCCCGCGCTCGCGGGGAACACAAGTCGTGGCAAATCGACTGGGACGAGACCTCCGGTTCATCCCCGCGCTCGCGGGGAACACTCCGTCGGGAACACCATCGGGAGCGTGACCACCGGTTCATCCCCGCGCTCGCGGGGAACACCAACTGGTGCGCATCACCTGCGACCTGGCGCGCGGTTCATCCCCGCGCTCGCGGGGAACACGAACTCGAGCGTGAACGACTGGACGCCTGCCTCGGTTCATCCCCGCGCTCGCGGGGAACACTTCTGGTACAGAATCGTCGGCATGCCGCCCACCGGTTCATCCCCGCGCTCGCGGGGAACACTCGGTGAAGTACCACCCTGCGGGGAAGCGGCTCGGTTCATCCCCGCGCTCGCGGGGAACACTGCAATGTGCAGTGCGTTCATCACAGCCCTTTCGGTTCATCCCCGCGCTCGCGGGGAACACCCGCCGTTGGAGTGGCCGGCGAGGATGCGCGCCGGTTCATCCCCGCGCTCGCGGGGAACACGCCAGCATGCGCGTGAGGTGCAGCGCCTGCGTCGGTTCATCCCCGCGCTCGCGGGGAACACACGAGCAGCAGGATGGTCTGCTGCTTCTGGGTCGGTTCATCCCCGCGCTCGCGGGGAACACGGGGGCTGGATCATTTGCTCGCGTTGGTCCCACGGTTCATCCCCGCGCTCGCGGGGAACACGCCACCAGTCGGCCCGCGTCTGCCTGCGTCTGCGGTTCATCCCCGCGCTCGCGGGGAACACAGACCGACCAGGCGATACAGCCGGTCATCGGCCGGTTCATCCCCGCGCTCGCGGGGAACAGCGTACTACACCGACCGGTCCTGACTCTATGGTCGGTTCATCCCCGCGCTCGCGGGGAACACTCGGTGAAGTACCACCCTGCGGGGAAGCGGCTCGGTTCATCCCCGCGCTCGCGGGGAACACCTGACATTCAGCGCTTGGGGCTCCATCGGGCGCGGTTCATCCCCGCGCTCGCGGGGAACACCTCGGCCACCAGGCGGCCCCAGGCCTGCGCCGCGGTTCATCCCCGCGCTCGCGGGGAACACCTCGGCCGGCTTGGCTGCCAGCTGGGACCGGGCGGTTCATCCCCGCGCTCGCGGGGAACACCCGGCCAGCTACCTGAAGGCCGACCTGGCCAACGGTTCATCCCCGCGCTCGCGGGGAACACTCAAGAGCATGGACAAGATCCTCAGGGAGAAGCGGTTCATCCCCGCGCTCGCGGGGAACACGGCGCGGTGCCAATGATGCCGATGACGGCGGACGGTTCATCCCCGCGCTCGCGGGGAACACTTCTTCGCACGCTGTCATGAACTCGGCAGGGTCGGTTCATCCCCGCGCTCGCGGGGAACACCTGACCATCGTGGCGCTCGGCGTCGAGCCGGCCGGTTCATCCCCGCGCTCGCGGGGAACACGGCATGCGAGCGCCAACAATTGCGACGTTTGCCGGTTCATCCCCGCGCTCGCGGGGAACACGCCTCCTCGGCGGCCCGGCGGCGGTTGCGCTCCGGTTCATCCCCGCGCTCGCGGGGAACACCATGGCCCGGATCACATGACTCGGGGCATGCACGGTTCATCCCCGCGCTCGCGGGGAACACGCGTTGGTGAGTTCGATGCTGCTGGGCATGTACGGTTCATCCCCGCGCTCGCGGGGAACACGCCGTCATGGCCGAGGCGCGCTGGCGCCGGGCCGGTTCATCCCCGCGCTCGCGGGGAACACGACGGCTTCCTGCCCGGCAAGTGGGAGGTCAGCGGTTCATCCCCGCGCTCGCGGGGAACACTGGTCGGGGGCCAGCAGGTTGGCCGGCACGGCCGGTTCATCCCCGCGCTCGCGGGGAACACTCTTTGGCGCGCCGGATGGCATCGAGCCTGGCCGGTTCATCCCCGCGCTCGCGGGGAACACGTCATGGTTGCGCGCAGGCGGTCGGCGGTGTCCGGTTCATCCCCGCGCTCGCGGGGAACACCCGCTATCAAGAACAAAGCCTCCGTTCTCGACCGGTTCATCCCCGCGCTCGCGGGGAACACTGCAGGCCGCTTTCATAGACCAGAGAGTGGCCCGGTTCATCCCCGCGCTCGCGGGGAACACCGCATTTCCGGAGACCCGCGCATCGCCGTAGACGGTTCATCCCCGCGCTCGCGGGGAACACGCTCGATCGGCTTATTTCGCCCTCCGAGACGGCGGTTCATCCCCGCGCTCGCGGGGAACACCTTGGCCAAGACCAACGGCAACGGCGCGGGCGGCGGTTCATCCCCGCGCTCGCGGGGAACACCCGTCTCGATGTTCGACTTGGACCAGGCGACCCGGTTCATCCCCGCGCTCGCGGGGAACACCTGTTCGGCGTGTCCCCCGGCAACGTGGTGCCCGGTTCATCCCCGCGCTCGCGGGGAACACTCCAGGAAATCTGGAAAGTCGCATCAGGATCGCGGTTCATCCCCGCGCTCGCGGGGAACACAGCCGGCCCGCCGCAGTGCCGCCCATGTTGTCCGGTTCATCCCCGCGCTCGCGGGGAACACCACAGAAAACCCAAACGGAAAAGCTTGATGCCCGGTTCATCCCCGCGCTCGCGGGGAACACGCTCTGGGCGCACGGGGCGAAGTCAAGGGCGGCGGTTCATCCCCGCGCTCGCGGGGAACACAACCAGGTCTGGCGCGAAGGGCCTGTCGAGCCCGGTTCATCCCCGCGCTCGCGGGGAACACTCGGCCGCCTGCTCGCGCGCTCGGCGGAACTGCGGTTCATCCCCGCGCTCGCGGGGAACACCGCTCCAGCTCGGCCAGGATCAGGGCGCCGGCCGGTTCATCCCCGCGCTCGCGGGGAACACAAGTTGAGCATGTCCACGCAGTGCTGGGTGATCGGTTCATCCCCGCGCTCGCGGGGAACACATCGATCACGTCATCGCGGGTCCAGAACCAGCCGGTTCATCCCCGCGCTCGCGGGGAACACGCCGTCGACCACGCACGGGGGCGCGTTGTCGTCGGTTCATCCCCGCGCTCGCGGGGAACACCATCAAATGCGAAGGGAGGATGAGGTGAGGTTCGGTTCATCCCCGCGCTCGCGGGGAACACGTGGCGATGTTGTGGGCCGAGATGCGGTCGGGCGGTTCATCCCCGCGCTCGCGGGGAACACGGCTGACGCACTGAAGCGCCTGGAGATCGGCGCCGGTTCATCCCCGCGCTCGCGGGGAACACGTTGAAGGGTTTCAAAGTTCGTCATCATCTCTCCGGTTCATCCCCGCGCTCGCGGGGAACACATCCGGCCCGCAGGCGCCTGCGTAGCTGCGTGCGGTTCATCCCCGCGCTCGCGGGGAACACCCGCACGGTCTCTGTCCTGCAGGCTGACCCACCGGTTCATCCCCGCGCTCGCGGGGAACACCCGGTGAGCGTGGCCGTTTGGTACGCCAGGAACGGTTCATCCCCGCGCTCGCGGGGAACACCGCTGACAGCAACCCATCAATCGGATGATTGTCGGTTCATCCCCGCGCTCGCGGGGAACACTAGGCTGTGCGGCTCACGGCTGCCCCGTGGGTCGGTTCATCCCCGCGCTCGCGGGGAACACGGGAGCTTTTCGCGGACCTCAAAATCGATCGGCGGTTCATCCCCGCGCTCGCGGGGAACACGCTGTCTCAATCAGTAGCACTGCGTGGCCTCGGCCCGCAGGCCTTGCGCGCCGGCCGCTTGCACCAGGTTTTCGGTGGCGCAGCCCAGCGAGACAAAGAGGTGGTGGTCGTCCGGGTCCACGGCCGGGCAGCGGCGGCTGAAATCCGGCAAGACGGTGATGGCGTCCGGCCCGATGGCAAAGCGCCAGCACTGGGTGTTGTGGCTGCTGGGCGCCAGGGTGGCGCAACGGACCAGCTCCAGGCCCAGGGCCCGCCCCTCCAGCCCGCGCAGGGGGCCGCTGCGCCAGATCTGCTGCACGGCCGCGTCGTAGTCGTGCTCGCCCGGGTTCCAGGCCGCGGCCGTGGTGGGCCCTGCGGCCAGCCAGGCCAGGGGAGCGGCGTGNGTCAGTTGACGGCGGTTCATGGGCACTTCCTGGGCAGGGGGCTGTCAGCTTGCTCCGATGGCCAGGGGCCGTCCTTGATCCCCCGC
>NZ_BADL01000256.1 GCF_000333615.1 Ideonella sp. B508-1
CGATCTTGCGGCGGCTGGCCTCCATGGGCTTGGCCTGCACCCAGTGGCGCAGCACGCGGTCCTGGTGGACCGGCAGGGCCCCCAGGGCCTGCAGACGTTGACGGAGATCGGCGATGCGCATGGCCGGATTGTCGCTGTTCATGTCCGAAGCGCCCTGGAGGTGAAGGATGGGCGTATGCTTGCATCTGGTTACTTCGGATTGCCATGCCCCCTCAGCTGCACTACCTCGATTTCGACTTCAGCGAGGACACCGATGGCCACGGTGTGTTCGACGCCATGGCCTCGGTCGGCCCGCCGCTGTGGACGAAGCTGCAGGACGAGACGGCCCAGGTGCTGGACTGGGCCCTGGACCGCTTTCCCAACGGCCCCGGGCCGCTGGAAGACGGCAACGATTGGCAGTTCGAGCTGGCGGCCAGCCGGGAGTGGTCGGCCGACGAGGGCCTGAGCTACAGCACCTCGAGCCGCCGCTTCAGCAGCCAGCCGAGCGAGGCGCGCGCCGTGCGCCACACACTGGCCCTGACCCTGAGCGGCAGCGTGGCCTTCTGCGAGGCGCTGCGCGCCGCCTTCCCGCCCAACGACGACTGAGCCATCTACCGGTTCAGAGGAACATGCCGCCCGACACCTCGATGCGCTGGGCATTGACCCAGCGTTGATCGGGCGACAGCAGACTGGCGACCATCGGGCCGATGTCCTCCGGCACGCCGGCACGGCCCAGGGCCGTCTGCGAGGCGATGAAGGCCTTGACCTCCGGCTTGTCGCGCACGGCGGCCCCTCCGAAATCGGTCTCGATGGCGCCGGGCGCCACCGTGTTGACGGCGATGCCGCGCGCGCCCAGTTCCTTGGCCAGGTAGCGGGTGAAGACTTCGATCGCGCCCTTCATGGCCGCATAGGCGCCGTAGCCGGGCAGGCTGAAGCGGGTCAGGCCGGACGAGATGTTGACGATGCGCCCGCCATCGGCCAGCAGCGGCAACAGGGCCTGGGTCAGGAAGACGGGCCCCTTCAGGTGGATGGCCACCAGGGCGTCGAACTGGGCCTCGGTCACTTCCGCCAGCGGCGCGTAAATGCCCACGCCCGCGTTGTTGACCAGGGCCTGCAAGCGGCGGCCGCCCCACTGCGCTTGCAGCGCCGCCTCGACCTGGGCCGCAAAGCCGGGGAACTGGCTGGCCTGGCCCACGTCCAGGGCCAGGGCCACCAGGCGTCCGCCCAGGGCCTCCACCTCCTGCCGCAGGGCATCGGCCTGGTCGGCGCGCTCGCGGTAGGTGATGACGAGATCCCAGCCACGCTGGGCCAGGGACAGCGCCATGCTGCGGCCCAGGCCGCGGCTGGCGCCGGTGATGAGGGCGATCGGACGTTCGGACATGTTCAGCTCCACAGGAGATTGACGATGCGCTCAGCTTATTGATCGTCAAGATCCTGATAAACATCAATTTCTTGGCATCACTGTTCTTCATTGATAAACAATGAAGCCATGGATGCCCTCGAACAGATGCGCGCCTTTGTGCGCGTGGCCGAACAGGCCAGCTTCACCCGCGCGGCCCAGGCCCTGGGTTGGCCCCGGGCCACCGTCACCCTGGCGGTGCAGGGCCTGGAGGCCCGGCTGGGCACCCAGTTGCTGCATCGCACCACCCGGCGGGTCCACGTGACCGAAGACGGTCAGTCGGCCTACGAGCGCTGCCTGGAAT
>NZ_BADL01000255.1 GCF_000333615.1 Ideonella sp. B508-1
GCCGCCGGTGACCTGCCCTCGGGCGGCGCCATCGTGATCGACCACACCCAGGCCCTGGTGGCCGTGGACGTGAACTCGGCGCGCGCCACCCGCGGTGGCGACATCGAGGAAACCGCCACCCGCACCAACCTGGAAGCCGCCGACGAAATCGCCCGCCAGTGCCGCCTGCGTGACCTGGGCGGCCTGATCGTGGTCGACTTCATCGACATGGAGGAGAGCAAGAACCGCCGCGACGTCGAGCAGCGTCTGAAGGACGCCCTGCGCTTCGACCGCGCCCGCGTGCAGTTCAGCTCCATCTCCAAGTTCGGCCTGCTGGAACTGAGCCGCCAGCGCCTGCGCCCGGCCCTGTCCGAAGGCAGCCACATCACCTGCCCGCGCTGCAACGGCACCGGCCACATCCGCGACACCGAATCCTCGGCGCTGCAGATCCTGCGCATCATCCAGGAAGAGGCGCTGAAGGAAAACACCGCCGCCGTGCACGTGCAGGTGCCGGTGGAAGTGACCTCCTTCCTGCTCAACGAGAAGCGCCAGGAGATCAGCAAGATCGAGCTCAAGCAGCGCATCACCGTGCTGCTGGTGCCCAACAAGCACCTGGACACGCCCAACTACAAACTCGAGCGCCTGCGCCACGACGACCCGCGCCTGGAGAACCTGCAGGCCAGCTACACCATGGTGCAGGAGACCGACGAAGAGGTCTCCATCTCGCGCCGCGAGAAGGCCAAGCCCAAGCAGGAGCCGGTGATCAAGGGCGTGCTGCCCGACCAGCCGGCTCCGGTGGCACCGCCGCCCGCCCCCACGCCGGCACCGGCCCCGGCCGCTGCGGCAGCACCTGCACCGGCGGCGGCCCCCAGCGGCGGCGGTTTCTTCGGCTGGCTCAAGAAGCTGTTCGGCACCGAGCCGGCCCCGGCTCCTGTCACCAAGGCCGAGCCCACCCCCACCCCGGCAGGCAAGACCGAAGGTGGCGAACGCGGTGGCCGCAATGGTGGCAATCGCCGGGACCGTGGCGAACGCGGTGAGCGCGGTGAGCGTGGCAACCGTGGCGAGGCCGGTGGCCGCAACGGCGGCCAGCGTGCCGAGGGCGGCCGTGGCGAAGGCGGCAACAAACCGCGCCGCGAGGACAACCGCGGCGAGCGCGGTGACCGTGGAGAACGTGCCGAGCGCGGCGAACGTGGCGGCCGCGGTGAAGGCCGCCGCAACGCCCCCGAGCGCGTCGAGGCCCTGGACACCGGCGCGCAGGAACGCAAGCCGCGCACCGAGCTGGAAGTGCGGGCCACGCCCTGGTCGACCAGGTCGAGGGTGGAGAGGCTGAAGGCGCTCTGGCCGATGCCGAGCGCAACGGGGGCCGCCGCCGCCGCCGCCGTGGTGGCCGTGGCCCCGATGGCGAGCGCACCGAGGGCGAATTGAGTCAGGGCGCCGAAGGCGCGGTCGAGGGCGAAGCCCCGGCTGAAGCCACCGCCGCCGACCCCACGGACCAGCTGACCACCGCCGCCTCCGATGCGCCGGCCGCCGAGCCGGTCGAAGGCGAACGTGAAGGCCGTGGCCGTCGCAACCGCCGCNCCCGCCGCGAGCAGGCCGACACCCCGGACGAAGGCAGCCAGGCCATGCCGGCCGCGCCGCTGGGCGAAGAGACCGCTGCCGCGGCCCCCAGCGTGGTGGCCGAAGCCCCGGCCCCGGTGGAAGCTGAAGCTTCCGCCGCGCCGGTCGCAGCGCCGGCTCCGGCCGCCGCCGCCCCAGTGGTGGTGCCGACCTACACCCTGGCCCTGGACGAGCTCAACGCCATCGCGGCGGGCGCCGGCCTGAGCTGGGTGAACTCCGACGCCGAGAAGGTGCGTGTGGTCCAGCAAGCCATCGCCGCCGAACCCAAGCCGGTCCATGTGCCGCGCGAACGGCCGCCGGTGGTGGTGCTGGACGAAGGCCCGCTGGTGCTGGTCGAGACCCGCAAGGACCTCAGCCAGGTCACCCTGCCCTTCGACGCCCCCCAGTCCTGAGCGCCACACGGCGCCCCCAATGAAAACGGCCCCGCGGGGCCGTTTTTTCATGGGGACCGTCAGATAGGGCGGCGAGCCTCAGGGCGCCGTCGGCCGCCCCGCCCCCACGCTGCCCTCGGCGCGGGCCGACAGATCGACATACAGGTCGGCGATGTGGGCCGTGACCACCGGCTCGCCACCCCAGGCCGGCATGGTCAGCAGGCCCTGGCGGCGGGTCACCACCTCGTCCACCAGCGCGCTGCGATCGGCCTGCTGCGGCGGCAGCCCCCAGTCGTAGCGGTTGAGCATCAGGCCAATGCCCTGTCAGATGAAAGCATGGGACGCTCAGCCCTGCAGACGCTCCAGCGCGCGCTGGTAGGCCGGCGACATCATCAGTTCATCCCAGGGCAGGGGTTCGGTCTGCGGCAGCAGCGCCAGGCGGCGCTGTTCCGACAGGGGCTCCGGCGCCCATTGCTCCTGGGCCTCGGCCTGCATCAGTCCGTCGAGCAGCTCATCCACCGGCCGGCCGCCCTCCACCTGGGACTGGTTGCACAGCAGCACCAGGTCGCAGCCGGCCTGCAGCGCCGCGACACCGGCCTCGGTGGCGCTGACCGGTCGGCCTTCGATGAAGCGGGCGCCTTCCATGCTCAGATCGTCGCTGAAGATGGCACCCTCGAAACCCAGTTGGTGGCGCAGGATGTCCTGCAGCCAGACCGGCGAGAAGCCGGCCGGCCGCGCGTCGACCTTGGGGTAGATCACATGGGCGGGCATCACGCTGGTCAGGGCCCCGCCCAGCCAGGCGTAGGGCTGCGCGTCCTCGGCCAGGATGGCCTTGCGCGAGCGCTTGTCCACCGGCACCGCAACATGGCTGTCGGCCTTGACGAAACCATGGCCGGGGAAGTGCTTGCCGCAGTTGGCCATGCCGGCCAGCAGCAGGCCATGCATGACGCTCTTGGCCAGCAGGGTCACCACCCGGGCGTCGCGGTGGAAGGCCCGGTCGCCGATCACGCCGCTCTCGCCGTGGTCCAGGTCCAGCACGGGGGTGAAGCTGAGGTCCACGCCGCAGGCACGCAGCTCGCTGGCCAGCACGAAGCCGGCCGCCGTGGCGGCCTCGGTGGCGACCATCGCATCCTGCATCCAGCGCTCGCCGTAGTGGCGCATCGGTGGCAGATGGGTGAAGCCATCGGTGCGCAGGCGCTGCACCCGGCCGCCCTCATGGTCGATGCAAACCAGCAGGTCTTCACGGATGGCCTTGATCTCCGCAATCAATGCGGTGAGCTGCGCCCGGTGCTGCCAGTTGCGGGTGAAGAGGATCAGCCCGCCGGTCAGCGGATGGGCCAGGCGGCGGCGGTCGTCCGCGGTCAGCGCGGTGCCGGCGATGTCGAGGATGACGGGGCTGTGGTGGTTCATGGGGAAGGGGACGCCGGAGCGTCGGCAAGGGTTTCCACGACGACGAAGCTGACCACGTAGTCGGTCTCGTCGCTGAGGGTGACATGAGCGCGCCAGCCGCGCGCCGCAAACCACTCGGCCAGTTCCTCCGACAGGTGGACAAAGGGCTGACCGCTGGGGTGATTGAGGATCTCGCAGGAGCGCCAGGTCATGGGCATGCGCATGCCCAGACCGATGGCCTTGGAAAAGGACTCCTTGGCCGAGAAGCGGCTGGCCAGATAAGCCAGCCCACGGCTTTCTGCCCGGGCGCGCCGGACCTGGAAGACCTGCCATTCCGCCGGCCCCAGCACCTTCTGGGCGAAGCGGTCGCCCTTGCGGGCCAGCACCCCGGCAATGCGGCGCAGGTCGCAGATGTCGGTACCGATGCCGACGACCATGCTCAGGCCCTGCCCTGCACCTGGCGGATGCAGGCCAGATAGGCCCGCACCGTGGCGTCGTAGCCCAGCTCCAGCGCGTCGGCGATCAGGGCGTGGCCGATGGAGACCTCCTGCACGCCCGGCACCAGACGCAGGAAGTCCGCCAGGTTGTCGCGGCTCAGGTCGTGGCCGGCGTTGACGCCCAGGCCGGCGGCCAGCGCGGCCTGACCGGCGGCCGCGAAACGGGCCCCGACCTCGTCCTGCCGGGGCGTGCCCCAGGCCGCCGCCCAGCTCTCGGTGTAGAGCTCGACCCGGTCGGCGCCGAGCGCTGCGGCATGGGCCATGGCCTCGGGCAGCGGGTCCATGAAGAGGCTGACCCGCACGCCCAGCGCATGACATTCGTCGATCAGCGGCTTCAGGACCGGGGCATCGGCCGGCAGGTTCCAGCCGTGGTCGGAGGTGAACTGGCCCACCGTGTCGGGCACGAAGGTGGCCTGGTGGGGCCGCACCGCGCGGATGAAGTCCATCAGGTTGTGCAGGGGGTTGCCCTCGATGTTGTATTCCACCGCTGGCCAAACCTTGAGCAACTCGGCCAGCTCGTGCACATCGCTGCCGCGGATGTGGCGCTCGTCCGGCCGCGGATGCACCGTGATGCCCTGGGCACCGGCCTTCAGCACGATGTCGGCAGCCCGCGTCACGCTGGGGATGCCCAGGTGGCGGGTGTTGCGCAGCAGCGCGACCTTGTTGAGGTTGACCGACAGAGCGGTGCCGGCGCCGGAATGGCCACCGGCTTCGGGAGCGACAAGCGGGTTCATGGTGTGGTCGGCGAGGAGGACGCCAATGGGAGGGGCGCGTCCATCAGCTGCTGCGCGTCGATCATCACGTCGCGCGTGCGCAGCCGGGGCGAGCCCAGATGATAGTGAAGCAGGCCGCGCAGGGTCGTCTTGAGCGCGGGCAAGGCCTGGGCGCACAGGGTCTGCAGTTCGACCAGCGCGCCATGGTCCAGGGCCTGCTGCAGGGCCGCCCAGCGGGCGCCGGGCAGCGCGGCCTCGCCCTGCTGCCAGGCCACCAGGCCCAGTTCGGGCCGCAACTGGTAGGGGGCGTCGGCCGCCACAGCCAGGCCGGAGGCGGTCTGTTCGTCCAACTGCGGCAGCAGGCCGATCTCGCGCAGCAGCACGATCTCGAAGGCCCGCAGCGCGGCCTGGGTCAGGGTGTCGTCGGCCGCGCCCAGCGCAGGCAGCGTGGCGGCGTAGGCGTCGAACAGCAGCGGGTGCGGGTCGTGCCGGGCCAGCAGCTTCATCAGCAGCTCATTGAGGTAGAAGCCGCTGAACAGGGCCGCGCCGCCCAGCATGGGCTGGCCACCGGCCCATTCGGCGCTGCGCAAGGTGAGGATGTCGGCGGTCTCGTCCTTGGCCGGCCGGCTGGCCACCACCTGCAGGCGCTGGAAAGGCAGCAGCACCGGGCGCAGCTGCGAGTAGGGCCGCTTGGCCCCCTTGGCCGCCACGGTGATGCGGCCCTGGTCGCGGCTGAAGAGGTCCAGGATCAGGCTGGACTCGCTCCAGTCGTAGCGGTGCAGCACATAGGCCGGCGCAGGGGCCGTGGCGCGACGGGAGGACATGCCGATGCGGTGGGGGCCGGGGCCGGCGCGCTCACTCGTAGCCGTAGCTGCGCAGGTGTTCCTCGGTGGCGGCCCAGCCGGAACGCACCTTGACGAAGAGCTCCAGGAAGACCTTGGCCTCCATCAGGCGCTCCAGCTCCTGCCGGGCTTCGGTGCCGATGCGCTTCAGGCGCTCTCCCTTCTCGCCAATGATCATGCCCTTGTGGGCATCGCGCTCGACCACGATGGTGGCCGCGATGCGGCGCAAGGCGCCCTCCTCGTCCCATTTGTCGATCACGACGGTGGAGGTGTAGGGCAGCTCATCGCCGGTCAGGCGGAAGAGCTTCTCGCGGATGATCTCGCTGGCCAGGAACTTCTCGCTGCGGTCGGTCAGCGCATCCTCGTCGTAGAACCATTCCTGCTCTGGCAGATAGGGCTTGAGGATGGCGAAGAGCCGGTCGACATCGGCCTGCTTCTGCGCCGACATGGGCACGAACTCGGCAAAAGCGTGGCGCTCCTGCATGCTCTTGAGCCAGGGCAGCAGATCGGCCCGGCGCTGCACGGTGTCCAGCTTGTTGGCAATCAGCACGCAGGGCTTGCCCTCGGGGATCAGCGCCAGCACCTTGGCGTCGTCCATGCCGAAGCGGCCGGCTTCCACCAGGAACAGCACGATGTCCACATCCGACAGCGTCGACTGCACCGTGCGGTTGAGGGTGCGGTTGAGCGGGTTGGCGTGCTTGACCTGGAAGCCCGGGGTGTCCACGAACACAAACTGCGCCTCGTCCACCGTGCGCACGCCGGTGATGCGGTGGCGGGTGGTCTGCGCCTTCTTGGACGTGATGCTGATCTTCTGCCCCACCAGGGCGTTCATCAGGGTGGACTTGCCCACGTTGGGGCGCCCGACGATGGCGATCAGGCCACAGCGGGTGGGCTGGCCATCGACTTCGGACGGCGGCAGGGAAAAAGGCTGGTCAGGTTCCACGTTGGACATTGTGCGGCGAAATGGGTGGGCGCGGGGCGCGCATCAGCGCCACCGGCGGGATTCAAAGGGGTCGGCAGGCCCCGCGGCGGGCCTGCGCGCAGGGGTGACGTCAGTCGCGGGCGCCGGGGCGCACGCCTTCCTCGGTCTGCAGGAGGGCCAGCATCTTCTGGGCGGCCTCCTGCTCGGCGGCGCGGCGGGAGCGGCCTTCGCCGGTCTGTGCCTTGCCCAGGCTGGGCACGGCACATTCGACCTCGAAGGTCTGGGCATGGGCCTGCCCCCGGGTGGCCAGGATGCGGTAGGACGGCACCGGCAGGCGGCGGCCCTGCAGCCATTCCTGGAGTTCGGTCTTGGCGTCCTTGCGCCAGCTCTCGGCGGTGGTGGAGGTGATGACCTCGCCGAACAGCTGCTGAACCAGGGCCTGCGCAGCCTCCAGCCCACCGTCCAGGTAGACGGCGCCGATCACCGCTTCCATGGCATCGGCCAGGATGGAGGCGCGCTGGGCGCCCCCGCCCTTGGCCTCGCCCTCGGACATGCGCAGCACCTCGGGCAGGTGCAGTTGCAGGGCGGCCTTGTGCAGGCTGTCCTCCCGCACCAGGTGCGCCCGCACGCGGGTCAGATCCCCTTCGTCGGAATCACCGAAGCGATCGAAGAGCAGACGGGAGACCGCCAGGCTGAGCACGGCGTCACCCAGGAATTCGAGGCGCTCGTTGTGCTCCGCGCCGTGGCTGCGGTGCGTGAGGGCGCGCCGCAGCAACTCGGGCCGCGCAAAGCGGTGGCCCAGCCGCTGCTGCAGCAGTTCATCACGTCCCGGCGCGCTCATCTGGGCCGTTCCTCAGCGGTTGCCACCGCGGTACTTGATCAGCAGGAAGACCGGCGAGAACAGCTCGATCTCCTTGTCGTAGGCGAAGCTGATCTTCACATGGTCACCGCTGCTGTCCACTTCCAGGTCGTTCGGCCCGATGGAGCTGATCGAGTACTCGATGTCCTTCTGGGCTTCGAAGGCCTTGCGGATTTCCGGCAGGGTGCTGACCCCGGAGTCGGCGATCTTCTGCACGGCCCGCTGGATGGTCAAGTACTCGTTGATCGAGGGAAACACCTTCATGGCCAGCAAGGCCAGCATCCCGATCAGCACGGCCCAGAACAGCATGCCGAGCAGCGACAGACCCCGTTGGCGGTCAGCGGCAGTGACGGAATGGTGGGACCTGGTGCGGATCGCCATGGGGTTCACCTCATTGGAAGCCGCCGATGCGGCCAGGGTTGCGGAAGTTCATCCAGACGAAGAAGGCCTTGCCCACGATGTTCTCGTCCGGCACGAAGCCCCAGTATCGCGAATCTTCCGAGTTGTCCCGGTTGTCACCCATCATGAAGTAGTGACCCGCGGGAACCTTGCAGACGAAACCCTCGATGCTGTAGCGGCAGTTCTCGCGGAAGGGGAACTGGCGCGGTGCATCCACATTGAAGGGCAGCAACTGCGGGCGGCGCTGGATGCGGTGCTCCACCGGCCCGATCTTCTCCGAGAACTGCGACATGTAGCGCATGCTCTCGTCGTCGTAGGCATCACCCAGGGCCTGGGTGGGCACCGGCTGGCCATTGATCTTGAGCTGGGCATTCAGGTAGGACACCTCGTCGCCCGGCACGCCGACCACCCGCTTGATGTAGTCCAGGCGCGGATCCACCGGGTAGCGGAACACCACCACGTCGCCGCGGGCCACATCGTGGTTGGCGATGATCTTCTTGTCGATCACCGGCAGGCGGATGCCGTAGTGGAATTTGTTCACCAGGATCAGGTCGCCCACCTGCAGCGTCGGAATCATCGAGCCCGAGGGGATCTTGAAGGGCTCGAAGAGGAACGAGCGCATCACGAAGACGACGATGATCACCGGGAACAGGCCGGCGGTCCAATCCAGCCACCAGGGCTGGCGCAGCAACTGCTCGCGGGCCGCGGCGATGTCGCCGTCGACCTTGTCGATGCCCAGCTTGGACAGCTCGGCACGGCGCGCGGCATCCTGGGTCTCCAGCGTGCGGGCGGCCGCCTCACGCCGGGGTTTGAAGCGCCACTTCTCGGCCACCCAGTAGAGGCCGGTGACCACGGAGAGGATGAAGAGCAGCAGCGCGAAGTTGCCGAACCACAGATCCAGATACCAACCGCCCAGGTAGACGATCAGGGCGCCGTACAGCACGGCGGTCAATGCACTCATGGGGGTGTCAGTCATCCACTTGGAGAATGGCGAGGAACGCTTCCTGCGGCACCTCGACGGTACCGATCTGCTTCATGCGCTTCTTGCCGGCCTTCTGTTTTTCGAGCAGCTTGCGCTTGCGGGTGATGTCGCCGCCGTAGCATTTTGCCAGCACGTTCTTGCGCAGCGCCTTGATGTTCTCGCGCGCGATGATGTTCGCGCCGATGGCGGCCTGGATGGCCACGTCGTACATCTGACGCGGGATCTGCTCACGCATCTTGGCGGCCACCGCGCGGCCGCGGTAGGCGCTCTGGCTGCGGTGCACGATCATGGCCAGCGGGTCGACGCGGTCGCCGTTGATCAGGATGTCCACCTTCACCACGTCGGCGGCGCGGTATTCCTTGAACTCGTAGTCCATGGAGGCGTAGCCGCGCGAGACGGACTTCAGCTTGTCGAAGAAGTCCAGCACGATCTCGGCCAGCGGCAGCTCGTAGGTCAGCATGACTTGCTTGCCGTGGTAGGCCATGTTGAGCTGCACGCCACGCTTCTGGTTGCACAGCGTCATCACCACGCCCACATAGTCCTGTGGCATGTAGAGGTGCACCGTGACGATGGGCTCGCGGATCTCCCGGATGCGGCCCTGGTCCGGCATCTTGGAGGGGTTCTCCACCTCGATGACCTCGCCGTCGCCCAGTTCCACCTCGTAGACCACGCTGGGGGCGGTGGTCACCAGGTCCTGGTCGAACTCGCGCTCCAGACGCTCCTGCACGATTTCCATGTGCAGCAGGCCCAGGAAACCGCAGCGGAAGCCGAAGCCCAGCGCCTGCGAGACTTCCGGCTCGAAACGCAGCGAGCTGTCGTTGAGCTTGAGCTTCTCCAGCGCGTCGCGCAGCTGGTCGTACTCGCTGGCCTCGCTGGGGTACAGGCCGGCGAACACCTGCGGCTGGATTTCCTTGAAGCCCGGCAGGGCCTCGGTGGCCGGGCCGGCGTTGTTGGGCAGCTTCTTCTCGAGCGTGACGGTGTCGCCCACCTTGGCGGCGGCCAGCTCCTTGATGCCGCAGATGATGAAGCCCACCTCACCGGCCCGCAGGGCGTCCCGGTTCTCGCTCTTGGGCGTGAACACACCCAGGTGCTCGATCGGGTAGACCGCGTTGGTGGCCATCATGCGGATGCGCTCACCCTTGCCCAACTGGCCATCGACCATGCGCACCAGCATCACGACGCCGACGTAGTTGTCGAACCAGGCATCGATCACCATGGCCCGCGGCGGACCGCCGGCATCGCCCTTGGGCGGCGGCATGCGGGCGACCACGGCCTCCAGGATGTCGTCGATGCCCAGACCCGTCTTGGCCGAACAGGGAATGGCCTCGGACGCATCGATCCCGATCACGTCCTCGATCTCTTCCTTGGCCCGGTCCGGGTCGGCCTGGGGCAGGTCCATCTTGTTCAGGACCGGAATCACCTCCACGCCCAGGTCCAGCGCGGTGTAGCAGTTGGCCACGGTCTGGGCCTCGACACCCTGCGAGGCGTCCACCACCAGCAGCGCACCTTCGCAGGCGGACAGGGAGCGGCTGACTTCATACGAGAAGTCCACGTGCCCCGGCGTGTCGATCAGGTTCAGGTTGTAGACCTTGCCGTCCCGGGCCTTGTACTGCAGCGAGGCGGTCTGTGCCTTGATCGTGATGCCGCGCTCGCGCTCGATGTCCATCGAGTCGAGCACCTGGGCTTCCATCTCGCGGTCACTCAGGCCACCGCAACGCTGGATCAGACGGTCCGCCAGCGTGCTCTTGCCGTGGTCGATGTGGGCAATGATGGAGAAATTTCGGATGTGGTCCATGCGGTGAGAAATTCGGCGATGGGCCGTCGGAAGGGCCTGGTGTCAGGAGGCCAGGACGATGGCAGTGTGGGTCGAGGCGAGGGCTGTCTGGCGCCCCCGCCCGGGTCGGATGTCGGCAGGCGCGGCGTGGGCACAGCAGCTAAAAAAAAGGCACGTCCAAAGAGGAGACGCGCCTTCCAACAAAACGTATGGCAACTGCTTGTTGGGCTTCCATTGTAGCCAAAAGGCCCTTCCCGCAATGCCCCGATGTGGCAGGAAAGCGGCTTGGGGCCGCCTTCCACATCGAAGTTATCAACAGTTTATTCACAGTTCCGAGGGGAAACTGCGGGTCCAGGCATCAGCCCGGGCCCCCGCAACTTTCGCCCTGTGGAAAAACCCTTTACCGCACTCAACCAAGGTACCTCACCGCCTCAGCGAACACCGGGCTGGACGATGACATAGTTGACCCATTCACCGCGCCGGACCAGCAGGGTGACCCGCTGCCTC
>NZ_BADL01000254.1 GCF_000333615.1 Ideonella sp. B508-1
CGAACTCGAAGGGGTCCCGCTTCTCGGTGCCGTGCAGCGGCGTGCCTTCGACCTGCACCAGCTCGTTGATGGGCACCGAATCGGGGTACGGGTCCATGTTGGCCAGCTGGGCCACGAGGCCGGCGCGCTCGGTACGGCTTTCGCCCATGCCGACGATGCCGCCGCAGCAGACGGACACGCCGGCATTGCGCACATGCTCCAGCGTCTCCAGGCGGTCCTGGTAGTCACGGGTGGAGATGATCTTGCCGTAGGTCTCCGGCGCGGTGTCCAGGTTGTGGTTGTAGTAGTCCAGGCCGGCCTTCTTCAGTTCCTGAGCCTGGTTCTCGGTCAGCATGCCCAGGGTGCAGCAGGCCTCCAGGCCCAGGGACTTCACCTCGCGCACCAGCTCGGCCACCTTCTCCACATCCCGGTCCTTGGGGGCGCGCCAGGCGGCGCCCATGCAGAAGCGGGTGGCGCCGGCGCTCTTGGCGGCCAGGGCGGCCTCGCGCACCGCGTCGACTTCCATCAGCTTGGTGGCATCGACGCCGGTGTCGTAGTGCACCGACTGAGGGCAGTAGCCGCAGTCTTCGGGGCAGCCGCCGGTCTTGATCGACAGCAGCGTGGCCAGCTCGATCTCGGCCGGGTCGAAGTGCTCGCGGTGCACCGTTTGGGCGCGGAAGATCAGCTCGGTCAGCGGCAGGTTGAACAGGGCCTCGATGTCGGCCACCGACCAACGCTGGGGACCGGCCGGCTCCGCCGCACGGGGGCGGTGGATCTGGATCGGCTGGGCCGTGGTGCTGGCTTCACTGGTGCAGGAGGTGGCAGTGGACATCGCGTTCCTTCTCGCTGGAAATGGCTCGGGCCAGGCTGGGCGCCGCAGGCGCTCAGAGCTCGAGGTTGTCGATCAGACGGGTCTGGCCCAGACGGGCCGCGCCCAGTGCCACCAGGGGCTCACCGGCCAGACGCTCGGCGTCGGTCGGCGGCAGCAGGTCGGACCGGCGGCGCAGGGTGAGGTAGTCCGGCACCCAGCCGCGGGCCCGCAGGCTGTCCGCGGCAGCGGCCTCGATCGAAGCCAGGGTCGCGGCACCGTCCCGGGCGCCTGCGGCCAATTGTCGCAGGGATTGGGCCAGGGCAATGGCCTCCACCCTTTCGGCAGGCTGGAGGTAGCCGTTGCGCGAGGACAGAGCCAGGCCGTCGTCGGCCCGCACCGTGGCGTGGCCGACGATCTCGATGGGCAGGGCGAACTGGCGCACCATGCCGCGGATCACCGCCAGCTGCTGGTAGTCCTTCTGGCCGAAGACGGCCACGGCCGGCTGCACGATCTGGAACAGCTTCATCACCACGGTGCACACGCCGGTGAAGAAGCCGGGACGGAACTCGCCTTCCAGCAGATCGGCCAGGGCCGCGGGCGGCTGTACCTTGTAGGCCTGGGGCTCGGGGTAGAGCTCGGATTCGGATGGCGCGAAGACGATGTCGCAGCCGGCCGGGGCCAGCAGCTCGGCGTCGCGCGCCAGCGTGCGGGGGTACTGATCGAAATCCTCGTGCGGCAGGAACTGCAGCCGGTTGACGAAGATGCTGACCACCACCGGGCCGCCACGCCGGGCGGCCTCGCGCACCAGGCTCAGATGCCCCTCGTGCAGATTGCCCATGGTCGGCACGAAGGCCGTGCGGTGTTGGCCGGCCAGCGCCTGGCGCAGCTCGGCAATGGTGTGAATGACGCGCATGCGCCCTCTCCTCCTGCGGGCCGACGCCTGCACGCCGCCCGCCTCGAACTTCAGGAATCAGTAGCCGTGCACAGCCTCGTCGGGGAAGCGACCGGCCTTCACGTCCACCACGTAGCGACGCAGGGCCTGCGCCACCGACAAGCCCGGCGCATCGGCGGCACTGCCGGGCTCACGGGTGAAGTCGCGCACGAAGCGCGGGCGCTTGCCGGAGGTCAGCCCCAGCAGGTCGTGCAGCACCAGCACCTGGCCGGTGGTGCCCGCGCCCGCGCCGATGCCGATGGTCATCATCTCGGGATGGGCCTGGGTGATCTCGCGCGCCAGGGCCGAGGGCACCAGCTCCAGCACCAGCATGGCGGCACCGGCCTGGGCCAGCGCCGCGGCATCGGCCTTGAGCTGGGCGGCGGCGGCCTCGTCACGCCCCTGGATGCGGAAGCCCCCCAGGGCATGCACGCGCTGCGGGGTCAGCCCCAGGTGACCGCAGACCGGGATGCCCCGGTCCACCAGGAAGCGCACCGTGTGGGCGATGTCACCCCCACCCTCGATCTTGACCATCTGGGCCCCGGCGCGCATCAGCGCCGCGGCCGATTCGAAGGCCTGCTGCGGGCTGGCCTCGTAGCTGCCGAAAGGCATGTCCGTCACCAGCCAGGCCTGGCGTTTGGCCCGGGCCACGCAAGCCGTGTGGTAAGCCATGTGCTCCAGCGTGACCGGCAGGNTGCTGCTCTGGCCCTGCACCACATGCCCAGCGAATCGCCCACCAGCTGGATGTCCACCTCGGCCGCGTCCAGCAGCTGAGCGAAGGTGGCGTCGTAGCAGGTCACCATGGCGAGCTTCTCGCCGCGGGCGGCCATGTCGCGCAAACGGGGCAGGTTCAGCGCCGGGCGGGGCGCGGCGGCGGTGGGTTCAACCGGGTGGACACTCATGGATCAATTCAGAGACAGCTGCCGCTCGGGCAGGGACCGGCATTGTGCACCCAGGCCCGAGGGCCTGCAGCAACCGGCCCTGCCCCGAAGCAGCCACCCTTCACCGCAGCGGACCGATGGCGCGCATGGCGTGGACGACGCCTTCGCCGATCGACGCGCCAAAACGCTTGGCCAGCCGTTCGGCCACGTTTTCCTGCGGGGTGTAGTCGATCACGTCCTCGGCCTTGACCACCTCGCGGGCCACGTAATCCAGGTTGCCGTAGTGGTCGGCCAAGCCCTGGTTCACCGCCTCTTCACCGTTCCAGAACAGGCCCGAGAAGGTGTCGTCGTTCAGCTTCAGGCGGTCTCCCCGACCACGCTTGACCACGGTGATGAACTGCTGGTGGATCTGTTCGAGCATGGCCTCGGCATAGGCCTTCTGCTTTTCGTCGAGCGGCGAGAACGGGTCCAGCATGCCCTTGTTGGCGCCGGCGGTCAGCAGGCGACGTTCCACGCCCAGCTTGTCCATCAGGCCGGTGAAGCCGAAGCCGTCCATCAGCACGCCGATGGAGCCGACGATGCTGGCCTTGTCGACGTAGATCTCGTCGGCGTTGACGGCCATGTAGTAGGCCGCCGAGGCGCACATCTCTTCGCAGACGGCGTAGAGCTTCTTGTTCGGATGCAGCTTGCGCAAACGCTGGATCTCATCGCTGACGATGCCGGCCTGCACGGGGCTGCCGCCGGGCGAGTTGAAGCGCATCACGATGCCCTTGGCCGAATCATCCTCGTAGGCAGACTTCAGCGAGGCGACGATGTTCTCGGCACTGGCCTCGCTCTGCTCGGCGATCTCGCCGCGCACCTCGATCAACGCGGTGTGCGGCCCGGAAGGCGCGGCCGGGTGCACGCCGCGCTGGGTGAACGCCGCCCAGGCCACGGCCAGCACCAGCCCGAACCAGGCCAGCCGGAAGCCGATGCGCCAGCGGCGCTCGCTGCGGCGCTGGCGCAGCATCTCAGCGCCGAACTGCTGCAACAGGGTCTCCAGCCCGGCCAGGCTCTTGGCTTCAGGTGAAGGCGCCGCGGCGGGCGGGGCCGCCTCCGGCGCCGGTGCGGGCGCGGCGCTCAGCGGAGAGTCGTACGGACCCAGAGGATCCGGTGTGGACGGTTCGTTCGACGACATGGTGTTGAGTTGAAGAGTCGGAAAACCGGCCCGCGGCAAGCGGCCGGAACGGGGTCATGACAGGGAAGGCGTGGGGACGAGCGGCACAGGCTGGACATCGGCGTCGGGCCACCACCAGACCTGCCCGCCCTCTTCTTCCACCCGCAGGGCCCGAAGGCGCTGGCCCCGCCCGGGGCCGGCAATGCAGTAGCCATCGGAAGGCTCGAAGGTGGCGCCATGCAGGGCACAGACGATCCAGCGCTTTTGCGTGTCCAGGAAACGGCCGGGCTGCCAGTCCATCTCGGCAGACACGTGCACGCAGCGGTTGAGGTAGCCCACCACCCGACCGTCGAAGCGCAGAGCGAAGGCACGGGCCGGCCGGCCCCAGAGCAGCACGTCGAAGACCCAGGCATCGCCCCGCTCGGCCAGGGCCTGACTGGCACACAGCGCGATGCGGGAAGACGCGGCCGGCTCGGTCATGGTGTGTCAGGCATTGTCGAGCAGCCAGACATGCAGCTCAGGGGTGGAGTGGGCCACGAACAGGGGATTCAGCGGGGCGAAGGCCGCTGGATCGTGCGCCCCGAAGCTGACGCCCACCGCCGCAGTGCGGGCGTTGCGGGCCATTTCCAGGTCATGGGTGGTGTCGCCGATCATCAGTGTGCGCTCGGGCGACACGCCGAACTCGGCCATCAGCTCCTCCAGCATGCGCGGATGGGGCTTGGAAAAGGTCTCGTCGGCCGTGCGGCTGGCGTCGAACACCCCATGCAGTTCGGTGCTGGAGAGGGCCTCGTCCAGGCCACGCCGGCTCTTGCCGGTGGCCACCGCCAGCCAGTGGTGTCGGTCCTTGAGCGCGGCCAGCATTTCCAGCGTGCCCTGAAACAGGCTGATCTCGTGCTGGGCGGCGAAATAGTGGCGGCGGTAACACTGGCCCAGTTCGGGGTAGCGCTCGGGCGGCAGACCCGGCACCACCTTCTGCAGGGCCTCGTGCAGGCCCAGGCCGATCACGAAGGCAGCCTCCTGGTCGCTGGGCACGGGCAGTTGCAGGTCCTGGGCGGCACGCTGGATGCACCGCACGATCAGCGCGGTGGAGTCGAACAGCGTGCCATCCCAATCGAAGGCGATGAGGTCGAAGCGGCGGGAACGGGTCATGGTCGGGAATCAGGCGGCCGTGGCCGGGGTCAGCTGGGCCAGCAGTGTCTCGCATTCCGGGGGCAGGGGGGCCTCCAGCTCGATGCGGGCCCCGCTGACCGGATGGTCGAAAGCCAGGCGCCGGGCATGCAGGAACATGCGGTCGAAGCGTGCGCCCGCCACGGCCCGGCCGGCGGCCAGGGCCTTGTTCAAGGCGAAATCACCGTACTTCTCGTCGCCGACGATGGGGTGCCCCTCGTGCGAGAGGTGGACGCGGATCTGGTGGGTGCGGCCGGTCTTGATGGTCACATCCAGCAGGCTGAAGCCGGCGTAGCGCGCCGCCACCCGCACCAGCGAGATGGAGCGCCGACCTTCCTCGTCGTCGCCCGGCACGGCACGCACCCGTCGCTCGCCCTCGGCGGTCAGGTACTTGTGCAGGGCCACGTCGATGACCTTTTTTCGCGCCGGCCAGTCGCCGATCACCAGGGCCGCATAGGTCTTGCCGGTCTCGCGCTGGCGGAACTGGTCCTGCAGCGCCGTCAGGGCGCTGCGCTTCTTGGCCAGCAGCAGCAGGCCGGAGGTCTCCTTGTCCAGGCGGTGCACCAGCTCCAGGAACCTGGCCTGGGGCCGCGCCCGGCGCAGTTGCTCGATGACGCCAAAGCTGACCCCGCTGCCGCCATGCACGGCCACGCCGGCCGGCTTGTCGATCACCAGCAGTTGCTCGTCCTCGAACAGCAACGGGAATTCGCGCGCCGGCACGGCGGCCACCGCCGCTTCATCCGGCGCCTCGGCCACCCGCACCGGCGGCACGCGCACCACCTGACCCTCTTCCAGCCGGGTGTCGGCGCCGGCCCGGGCCTTGTCCACCCGCACCTCGCCGGAGCGGATGATGCGGTAGACGTGGGTCTTGGGCACGCCCTTGAGTTCGCGCAGCAGAAAGTTGTCCAGGCGCTGGCCGACCGAGCGCTCGTCGACCGTGACGAGCCGAACGCTGGGCGTCGCTGGCACCGACAGCAAGGCGGGCTGGGGCGCTGCGGCCCTTGCCGGTGCAGCCCCCTTAGCGGGAGTGGGCGCCAACTTTGAAGGCGTCCGGCGCGCGCCCGGCCGGGACGCCCCGGTGCTTTTCTCGGACGTGCTGCGGCGGGCCGTGGCGGGCCTGTTTTTCGCCTTTATAATGGTCTGAGCCACGATTGAGCCCTAAGTGCTTGATTTTTCTGAGTTTACCTCGGGCACCCCGGGCGATATCGTGGAAAGGCGCGCAGAATTCTTGCGCGCCGCAAGGTGATGCAACGCCTGATGGCCCTGGAATGGCCGGTCCCGACGTGACCGGCGGCCTCGGACATCGGGCGGCAGAGAGACATGGAATGTGCCGCCCTGCCTTGGCAGGGGTCCATCAAAAGGTTTTCATCGGGCGCGATGACCAGACCGACCTTCGGTCCAGGATCGAGCCCGGCGTTCCGAGTGAACGAATCCGATTTCCGCATGCTGTCGTTTCCCGATTGCTTCCGCTTGACAGGCCCCGGTGCTCCACCGGCGTGGCCTGCATGGGAGCGCGCGCCCACGGCCCCCGCCGTGCGCCCGGGGTTCGCGCCATCCGGCAAACGGGGTTCCGACACCCGGACGCACGCGCCAACGCTGTCCACCTGAGTCCGCCACGAGCGGCGCTTCGGACAGTCCAGGGCGATTCCTTCCACCGGCTTTTCCGTTTTCTCGTGCATCGTTCGAGGTGCCGGCTGGACTGTCCTCCTTTTCGATGACATCCGGGCGGCGCCTCCATTTCGTGCGGCCGGCCTGCCGGGCGCACGTGGACAGGAGTGCACATGAAACGCATGCTGATCAACGCGACGCAGCCGGAAGAGCGGCGCCTCGCGATCGTCGATGGCCAGAAGCTGCTCGACTTCGAGACCGAGATCGAGGGCCGCGAACAGCGCAAGGGCAACATCTACAAGGCCGTCGTCACCCGCGTCGAGCCGTCCCTGGAGGCCTGCTTCGTCGACTACGGCGAGGACCGCCACGGCTTCCTGCCCTTCAAGGAAATCTCGCGCCAGTATTTCAAGGAAGGCGTCTCGGTCAAGGACGCCAAGATCCAGGACGTGATCTCCAACGGCCAGGAACTGCTGGTCCAGGTCGAAAAGGAAGAGCGTGGCAACAAGGGCGCCGCCCTGACCACCTTCGTCTCGCTGGCCGGCCGCTACCTGGTGCTGATGCCCAACAACCCGCGCGGCGGTGGCGTGAGCCGCCGCATCGAGGGCGAGCAGCGTGAGGAGCTGAAGGAAAACCTCGACCAGCTCGAGTACCCCAAGGGCATGAGCCTGATCGCCCGCACCGCCGGCATCGGCCGCTCGGCCCCCGAGCTGCAGTGGGACCTGAACTACATGCTCAAGCTGTGGGACGCGATCGACGGCGCGTCCAAGGCGGGCAAGGGCGCCTTCCTGATCTACCAGGAGTCGTCGCTGGTGATCCGCGCGATCCGCGACTACTTTCACCGCCGACATCGGCGAGATCCTGATCGACACCGACGACATCTACGATCAGGCCCAGCAGTTCATTGACCACGTGATGCCCGAATCGGCGCATCGC
>NZ_BADL01000253.1 GCF_000333615.1 Ideonella sp. B508-1
CTGGCGACCGAACAGCTCGAAAGCGCCGTGCGCGCGCACATCCACCAGGTTCTGACTGGCCACATCGGTGTAGGTGGACGGCCAGATCGAAAGACCGTCGCCGCTGCTCTTGTCCGGCGTGCCGTAGACATAGACCATGCGCCCCCGCTGCTGGTCGTCCTTGTGGGTGGCCTGCAGCTGGGCCGTCCAGCCATTGTCGAACTGGTGGTTCAGCGTCAGAAAGCCGATCGAGGTGTCGGTGTTCCAGTAGGTCCAGTCCGGCGAGGTGCTGGTGGAGCGGGGGTAATTCGTCTGGCTGCCATCGGTGTAGTTCAGCGGCAGCGCCCCCCACATCACGCCGGTGGGCCGGTTGTTCTGGCGCGAGAAGCCCGCCGTCAGCAGCGTGCTGGGTCCGATATCGGCCTCCACCACGCCATAGGCCACCCCCTTGCGGAGGTGATAGCGGTCCAGGTAAGAGTCGCTGTCCTCGCCAGCCACCACCACCCGGCCGCGCACACGGCCGTCGGCCGTCAGCGGGGTGGAGACATCGGCGTCCAGACGCACATCGTTCCAGGAGCCCGCGCTCAGCCCGACGCTGGCCTGGAAGTCCGCCGTGGGTCGCTTGCGCACGAAGTTCACCGTCGCCGAGGGGTTGCCGGTGGCGGTCAGCAGACCGGCCGCCCCGTGGATCACATCGATGCGCTCGAACATCGCGGTGTCCAGGTCGCCGTTCTGCAGCCCGAAGCTCATGGGCAGCCCCACGCCATCGAGCTGGAAGTTCGTGATGTCGAAGCCGCGGGCCGTGTAGTAGGTGCGGTCGGTCTCCACCTTTTCCACATTGATGCCCGTGGCGTTGGCCAGGGCCGCGTTCACATTGCTGAGGTGAAAGTCATCCAGTTGGCTGCGGGTGATGACGGAAATCGACTGCGGCGTCTCGCGCACCGACAGGTCCAGGCCCAGGGCGGAATCGCTGTGTCGGCGCGCGGCCGGGGCATCCGGACCCTGGGCCTCGCCGGTGACCGTCACGGTGGGCAGGGTGGTGTCGGTGGCCGCCGGGGCGCTGGCGGCCGGCCCCGGGGCGATCACCGACTGGGCACGGGCCCCGGACAGGCCGAACTGCAAGGCGATGGCCAGCGCCACGGGGACAGGCGCAGAGCGGACGAAGCGTGAACGTGTTTGCATGGGAAATGGCTGGAACAACACGCGCCGACACGGTGATCCATGACATGACCCCCCCCTGCCGACACCAAACGACCACCCGGGCTGGCCTTGGCTGGCTGGGGAACTCGCGCATATTAATGAGAATCAGTTGCAACAACAAAGCGACACACACCCCATGCCCACATGATTGACATGGTTGATTATTCAATGCGAATCATTCGCATTACGATGCGGCCATGTCCTCTCCCATGCCCCCATCCCCTCTCCAACACCCGGCCCGGACGAAGCGTGCGCAGCGCCCCGTCCGGCCTCCAGCGGCTGCCCCCGGTGGGACAGCCGCACCCTGCTGGGCCAGGCCGAGCAGGCGGAGATCCACCATGGCGATCAGGTGTATCGGCTCCGGCTCACGGCCCTGGGCAAGCTGATCCTGACCAAGTGATGGCGCGCCGCTGACCGGCCACATCCCCCCATTCCCAGCCCCCCTCCGACTCGCCCCTTTTCTGTCTGCCGTCCGTGCGAACGGGTCTGAGTTCAGCGCCCGTCTCGCTTCACGCACACCGCCAGCCCACTGCCAGCCCGTGCGCTTCTTCGCCTGAGGAGCTGCCATGCTGAACGTCGCCGAACGGTGTTCGTCCCCTCCATCCCACGCGGTGAACCCTTCCGCCTGGAACCCTCTGGCCCTGGACCTGCAGGTGGGCGCCTGGCCCGCGGGCGAGGGCCTGAGGGTGTGGCGGCTGCTGCCGCACTGGGGCTCCCTGTTGCGTGCCCTCAGCCTGCAGGGCCCGCTGAGCTGGCAGGTCGGCCAGGGTCGCAGCGGCCTGAGCTACCTGGGCGAGGCCACGGTCGTGCCAGAGTGCCCCGGCACGCTGCGGGCCGAAGGCATGGCGCTCGATGCCGGCATCGACGCCTGGGGCTGGGCCTATGTGGTGCAGACCCCGGACCCTTCGGGACACCGCCAGCATCGCCTGGCCCTCTTCGATGTCAACGGCCTGCCCCTGCTGACCGTCCAATGGCCCCTGGATGCCGACCCGGACCGGCTGGCACGCCTGCTGGCCCGCTGGGGCGACCCCTGCCTGAGGCCCCAGTTCAAGACACTCCCGCCCCCTGCCCCAGCCACCGAACCGAGCCCGCACGGCCGGCAAGGCGCCAAGGTGATGGAAGACCTGCTGCTGGCCGATGTGCTGCACGCCGCCCACCTGCAAGGCCTGTCGCTGACGGTTCGCTCCGCGGGCTCGCCCGCTCAGCTGAGCCTCACTGGGGCCTGGCGCCCCCCGGTCCAGGCGCAGGGACGGCAGCTCGCGCGAACCGTCTGCGGCCAGAAGCAGCTGAGCTGGGAAGACCCGGCGATCGGCGACATCCTGCTGCGCAACGACACCACGCCCGGCGGCGTTCGCACCTGGCTGGAATGCACCGATCGCCAGGGCCGCCCCCTGCTGACCCTGCACCCGATCGACACCCCGGCCCAACGCTGCTGCTGGCAGCGCCTGGTGGCCGATCTGCACGCCTGAGGAGACCGCGATGAACCTCCTGTCCCCCCGTCCGCTGAGCCCGGTCACCGGCCCCGGCCCGGATGGCGATCCGTGCTGCCGCCCGGCCACGCCGTTGATCCCTGAACGACTGGGCTCGCGACGCCGACGCATCTGGGAGCTGGGGCCGCACGCCCATTGCCCGGTGATCGGCGTGTGCCTGCCCCTGCCGCTGGTGCGGCGCCTGGCCGACAAGGTGCTGGGCGGTCAGGCCCTGGCCACGGACTACGAGCTGCACTGCGGCGTGAACAGCGATTGCCGCCAACGCACCCCCATGGCCGAGGCCGTGCAGAAGGAGCTGGACCGGCGCTACCTGCTGACCGTGCGGCAGAGCCTCAAGCTCAAGACCACCGAGGCCCTGGCCGGGTGGTGGCAGCAGCAGCGCCAGGGCGACAGCGTGCCCGGCGCGCTGTGGGCCACGCTGACACACTCGCGCTGCGATGCGCTGCTGGAGGAGCGCGTACTGCAGGACATCCATCTGCTGCAGCACCAGGCCGGCGCAGCCAACCGCGCCGACCTGGCCCGCCTGGACAGCCTGCTCGACGAGAACCGGGTGCTGGCCAATGAGCTGGCCCGCGTGCAGGAGCGATGCACGCGGCAGGCCCGCGAGCAGGCGCAGAAGCTCGAGCGCACGCAGTCCGAGCTGGTGCTGGCCCGGGCCGCCCTGGTCGGTCGGGACACGCTGGTGGCCTGCCTGCGCGAAGACCTGGCCGCCCTGGAGGCCAGCATCCCCGACCTGCGCGGCCGCCAGGCGCTGAGTGAACAGCTGGCCCGGCAGCTCGAGCGCATCCAGAACCTGGAGCGCGCGCTGCTGCGCACCCAGCAGACCCTGGAGATGGAGCGCCTGCGCCAGACCCAGACCGAGCCGCCGGACGATCAGACGCCTCGCGTCGAGCCCCAGGACGCCCCCGGCCCGCAGGAGCCGGCCACCGGCGAGGCGCTGGGCGAGCGGGCCGTGCTGTGCGTGGGCGGGCGCCCGGCCAGCGTGCCGGCCTACCGACGCTTGATCGAAGAGGTGGGCGCCCGCTTCATGCACCACGATGGCGGCGAGCAGGACCACATCGCCCGCCTGGACAGCACGCTGGCCGCCGCCGACCTGGTGATCTGCCAGACCGGCTGCATCAGCCACGACGCCTACTGGCGGGTGAAGGACCACTGCAAGCGCACCGGCAAGCGCTGCGTGTTCGTGGACAAGCCCAGCACGGCCAGCCTGCGCCGCGCCCTGGTGATCTTGAAGCCGGTGAAGGGCTGAGCGCGCGGGGCTCAGTCGGCCCGCAGCACCGCCTGGAACTGCTCGGCCGCCAGCGCGTGCAGGGCCTCGAGCAGGCGATCGACGTCGGCCTCGGTGTGCGCGGCCGAGAGCGCGATGCGCAAGCGGGCAGTGCCCACCGGCACCGTGGGCGGACGGATGGCCGGCACCCACAGGCCGCGCTGGCGCAGCGCATCGGTCAGGGCCAGGGCCACCGCGTTCTGGCCCACCACCAGGGGCTGGATCGGGGTGTCCGAGGGCATCAACGCCCAGCCCAGGCTGGCCATGGGCGAATCGGCCGCCGGTGTGAGCCCCCGGCGCAGTTGCAGGATGCGGGCATGCAGCTGATCGCGCAGTGCATCGCCCTGGGCGATGCGGCGCAACGCGGCGCGGATGGCCTCGGCCAGGAGGGCCGGCGCCGCGGTGGCGAAGGTGTAGCTGCGGGCCTTCTGCAGCACCCATTCCACCAGCGTGGCGTCGCCCGCGACGAAACCGCCGGCCACGCCCACCGCCTTGCTCAGCGTGCTCATGTAGAGGATGCGGCGCGAGGCCTTGGCGCCGGTCAGGCCGGCGGCCGCCAAGGCGCCACGGCCTTGCGGGCCCATCACGCCCAGGCCGTGGGCATCGTCCAGCAGCAGCAGGGCATCGTGCGCTTCGGCCAGCGCCAGCAGGCCGGGGATGTCGGCCACATCGCCATCCATGCTGAACACGGCGTCGCTGATGATCAGCTTGCGCTTGGCCTCGCTGGCCTGGAGCATCCGGGCCAGCTGCTCCAGATCGGCGTGGCGGTAGCGCTGCATGCGGGCCCGCGACAGCAGCGCGCCGTCGATCAGGCTGGCATGGTTCAGCCGGTCCGCGAAGATCTCGTCACCCAGGCCCACCAGGGCCGGAATGACCCCCACGTTGGTGGCAAAGCCCGCGTAGAAGTACAGCGCCCGCGGCAGCTGCACGAAGTCCGCCAGCTCCTCCTCCAGCGCGGCATTGGCCACGCTGTGCCCGCTGACCATGGGCGAGGCGCCGGAACCGACGCCGTAGTGCGGCAGGGCCTGCTGCACCGCCTCGGCCAGCGAGGCATCGGCCGCCAGGCCCAGGTAGTCGTTGCTGCAGAAGGCCAGCATGGCCTGGCCGTCCACCCGCATCAGGGCGCCGGGCAGCGGCGTGACCACCCGGCGCTGGCGCAGCAGGTGCTCGGCCTCCAGCTCGTTCAGGCGGTGGGAAAACTCGTCGAGCCAACTCATCGCATCACTCCCTGGCCGCGCGCGCCGGATCTTCAGGTCCAGTCGGTCGGCAGTGTCACGGTGGCCCGCGCCGGGTCGGGCTGGGCCTGCCAGGGGATGTCGGCCAGCAGCGGCACGCCACGCCCGGTCATGTGGGTCTTCAACCAGGCCAGATTCTCCTCCTGGCAGGCCATGTCCGGGTCGACCCGGTTGGCCACCCAGCCGGCCAGGGTCAGACCGCGGGCCTGGATGGCCTCGGCGCTGAGCGCCGCGTGGTTCAGGCAGCCCAGGCGCAGGCCCACCACCAGCACCACCGGCAGGCCCAGCGCGGCAGCCAGGTCGGACATCATGTGCTGTTCGTTGAGCGGCACGTACCAGCCGCCCGCGCCTTCCACCACCACCACGTCGGCCTGGGCCGCCAGGGTCTGGTAGCGCTCGACCAGGAAGGGCAGCTCGATGCGCCGGCCGGCCCGCGCGGCCGCCAGATGCGGCGAGAGCGGGTCGGGCAGCGAGATGGGGTTGTCCAGCTCGGGCGGCACCTTCAGCGTGGAGGCCGCGCGCAGCGCCAGCGCGTCCTCGCTGGCCCAGCCGCCCTCGTGCGGGATCAGGCCCGAGGCGATGGGCTTCATGCCCACCACCTTGGCGTGGTGGCGCGCCAGCGCGGTCAGCAGCACGCAGCTGCCCAGGGTCTTGCCTATGCCGGTGTCGGTGCCGGTGACGAAACAGCCTTTGAACATGGTTTCTTCTCAGAAGTCTCAGACGCCGTCGACCACGCCCTGGGTGCTGGGGGCACCGCCGGTCTCTTCGGCCAGCGTGGCGTTCAGCGCGGCCAGGGCGGCCTGCGCCAGGAACTCGCCTTCCGTCTCGCTGATGACCAGCGGCGGCATGGCATAGACGGTGTTGCCGATGGGACGCAGCAGCACGCCCTGGGCCAGCGCGTGGCGGGCGAAGCGGCGGGCGAAATCCGGCAGGCTGGTGGCCACGTCCCAGGCGAAGATCATCCCCTGCCGGCGGGCGAAGCGCACCCGCGGGTGCTGGCTCAGGCCCTCGAACTGACGCCACAGGCGCGCGCCGCTGAGCTCGCTGACCTTCACCGGGTCCAGCTGGGCCAGCAGCTCGGTGGCGGCCAGCGCGGCGCGGCAGGCCAGCGGGTTGCCGGTGTAGCTGTGCGAGTGCAGGAAGCCGCGGGCCACCTGGTCGTCGTAGAAGGCGGCATAGACCGCGTCGGTGGTCAGCACCGCCGACAGCGGCAGCGTGCCGCCGGTCAGGCCCTTGGACAGGCAGATGAAGTCGGGCCGGATGCCAGCCTGCTGGTGGGCGAACCAGCTGCCGGTGCGACCGAAGCCCACCGCGATCTCGTCGGCCACCAGATGCACCTCGTGCTGGTCGCACAGCGCGCGCACCCGCTGCAGGTAGCGCGGGTGGTGCATGGCCATGCCGGTGGCGCATTGCACCAGCGGCTCCAGGATCAGCGCAGCCGTCTCGTCGGCATGTTCGGCCAGCCAGTCGGCCAGCGCATCGGCGGCGCGGTTGGCCACGTCCTCGGCCGTCTCGCCGGGCTGGGCCAGGCGGGCGTCGGGGCTGGGCACGGTGGCGGCCAGACGCACCAGCGGCGCATAGGATTCGCGGAACAGCGCGATGTCGGTCACCGCCAGCGCGCCCACGGTCTCGCCGTGGTAGCCGCCGGCCAGCCCGATGAAGCGGTTCTTGCCCGGGCGGCCCTGGTTGCGCCAGAAGTGCGCGCTCATCTTCAGCGCGATCTCGGTGGCCGAGGCCCCGTCGCTGCCGTAGAAGGCGTGGCCCAGGCCGGTCAGGGCCGACAGGCGCTCGGACAGCTCCACCACCGGCGCATGGGTGAAGCCGGCCAGCATCACATGGTCCAGCCGGTGCAGCTGGTCGATCAGCGCCTCGCGGATGGCCGGGTGGCCGTGGCCGAAGAGGTTGACCCACCAGGAGCTGATGCCGTCGAGCAGGCGGCCGCCGTCATGGTCGTACAGCCACAGGCCCTCGGCCCGGGCGACGGGGACCAGCGGCAGCGGCGCCCCCTCGGCCGCATGGGCCTTCATCTGGGTGCAGGGGTGCCAGACCGCGGCCAGGCTGCGGTCATGCCATTCGGTGTTGCGACTCATGTTTAGATCCCTGCCATGTAAAAGGCCGCCCGCAGGCGGCCCGTTCAGCGGTGAATGGCGTTCAGCC
>NZ_BADL01000252.1 GCF_000333615.1 Ideonella sp. B508-1
CCCGAGGCTCCGGGGCCCGGGCGGGTGGCAGCGGCGTGCGGCTGGCAAAGGGCGATGGCGTGAGCGCGGAGAACCAGGAGACCACCGGCCGCATGACCTGGGTGTTGAGGTTCATGGCCACCGAGGTCACGGCCAGCATGAGCACCAGGGCGAAGAGCCACACACCGCCGGAGCGGTGCAGGTCGAAGACCCGCCGATGGCCGCCCGCGGACCAGCGGAAGGCGAAGGAGCGGCGCCATTGCGAGGGTTGCGGAAAAGAAATCCACAGAGCGATCAGCGTGTCCAGCACCCAAGCCACCGCGATCAGGCCCATCAACCACACGCCCCAGTCGATGCCACCGCGCTCCGGCAGGTGCATTGAGTAGTGCAGCTTGTAGAGAAAGGGCAGCAGGTTCTCCCGCGACAAGGAGATGGCCCCCCAGAGCCGGCGGGCCTGCACCTGGCCGGTCACCGGATCCAACGCCACCTGGTTGTAGTCCAGGGCGTAGGGCTGTCCGGTGGAAGGGTCCACCCGGGGTTCCATGTACACCAGGAAGGTGTGGCCCGGCTCCACCGCCAGGGCGTGGTAGCGCACCCAGGCCCGCGGGTCGGCGGCTTCGGCCCGCCGCACCAACTCCGCCACCGGCAGGGGCGAGCCGGTGCTGCGGGCCCCGAACAGCTGCGGGTTGAGCCAGGCGTCGAGCTCGTGGTCCCAGGAGATGACGGCGCCGGTGGCCCCCGCCACGAACAGGAACACGGCCGCCGTCAGGCCGAACCAGCGGTGCAGACGCACGAACAGGGCACGCATGGCTTGTTTCCCCGCCCGCTCAGTAGGTCCAGTTCAGCGACACGCTGTAGTTGCGCGGCGCCGCGTAGTAGCTCTGGGTCCAGTACAGGCTGGTCAGGTACTTTCGGTCGGTCAGGTTGTTGACCTGCGCGCTCACCGACCATTGCCTGCTGAGCTGGTAGCGGGCCATCAGGTCCACCAGCAGCAGGCTGGGCTCGCCCGCGTCCACATCGTCGCTGTGGATCGACGAGCGCCAGTTGAGCTGGGCCCCCAGCTTCAGGCCCGGCAACTGCGCCACCTGCCAGGTGGTGTTGAACTGCAGGCGCTGGCGCGGGGTGAAGCGGCGCACGGCCTCGCCCGCCTCGTCATGGATGGCCAGCTGGGTGTAGCCGGCATTGACCGACCAGCCGGGCAGCAGCTCGCCCACCAGTTCCAGCTCGACGCCCTGGGACTTGAAGTCAGCACCCTCGTAGATGGAGTTGCCCTGGCTGTCCACGCCCACGTAGGACGCCAGGTTCTGCTGGCGGGAGCGGAAGACCGCCACCGTGGCCATCAACCGCTTGTCCAGCCCATCGGTCTTCAGCCCCAGCTCGTCGCTGGTGCCGGTGGCCGGCGCCAGACGCTGCCGTTGCGCGTCCTGCTGGGACTGGAGTGTGAACAGCGCCGTGTGCGAGGCATAGGCTGACACGCGAGGCGTCAGATCCCACATCGCACCCACATGGGGGTTCAGACGGCTGTTCTTGCGCACGCTGGAGGCGCCGTAGCTTTCGCCGGTCGACTCGGCCTCGGTGTGGTTCAGGCCGGTGATCAGGGTGAGGTCATCCCGCAGGCGCCAGTGCGCCGCCAGGTAGACGCTGCGCTGCTTGTCCACGATGCGGCTGCTGCCACCGTCGCTGTCGAAGGAAGGAATGGTCAGGCTGCCATCCCAGGTGCTCAGTTCCTCCGGCAGAGCAGCGCCCAGCGTGTCGCCGTTGTAGGACTGCTCGCGCGTGCCGGCCCGGGCGGCCAGGGCGCCCACGATGAGCTGGTGCTGGCGACCGGCGTTCATGGGCGGTCGGGCGCGGGCAGTTTTGGCGGGTCAGGCCTTGGCGGCGAGCTGCGCTTCCAGCTCGGCCACGCGGGCCTTGAGCCGGGCCAGCTCATCCGCCGCAGGCGCGGCGGCCTCGGCCGGGGCCTCCAGCGGCTGCAGCAGCCAGTCCAGCCAGGCATCCAGGCCTTCGCCGCTGCGGGCCGAGACCAGCAGCACCTCGATGCCCGGGTTCACCCGGCGGGCGTACTCGATGCACTTGGGCACGTCGAAGTCCAGGTGCGGCAGCAGGTCGGTCTTGGTCAGCACCATCAGCCGCGCGGCGGCGAACATGTCCGGGTACTTGATGGGCTTGTCCTCGCCCTCGGTGACCGAAAGGATGGCCACCTTGGCGCGCTCGCCCAGGTCCCACATGGCGGGGCAGACGAGGTTGCCGACGTTCTCGATGAACAGGACCGCACCGTGGGGGTGGTCATGGTCGCCGTGATCGTGGTCATGTCCATGTGCGTGAGCATGGGCATGGTCATGCAGGGGCAGCCGCGCGAAGGCATCGGCCACCATCTGGGCATCCAGGTGGCAGCCCTTGCCGGTGTTGACCTGGATGGCCGGGGCGCCGGTGGCGCGGATGCGGTCGGCGTCGTTCGAGGTCTGCTGGTCGCCTTCGATCACCGCCACCGGCAGGCCCGCGGCGCGGGTCTTCAGCGCCTCCAGCGTCGCGCACAGCAGGGTGGTCTTGCCCGAGCCGGGGCTGGACACCAGGTTGTAGGCCACCACGCCATGGCCCTCGAAATGGGCCCGGTTCTGCGCGGCCAGTCGGTCGTTCTCGCCCAGCACGGTGGTCTCGATCTGGATGGCGCGGGCCTGGCTCATGCCGGGCACCGAGACCCGGGCGCTGCCGGCGCCGTAGTGCAGGTCGCCGGTGGACGGGGTCACGTGGACATGGTCCTGCGCGTGTCCGTGTTCGTGCGCATGCCCGTGCTCATGCGGATGGGCATGCGAATGATCATGTTGGTGGGAGGTGTCGGCACAGCCGCAGACGACGCACATGGTGTGTTCTCCTTGCTCTCAGTCCTGCACCAGCAGGTCCACCACCCGCAGCTCGGTGCCGCCAGTGGGTTGTAGTGAAATC
>NZ_BADL01000251.1 GCF_000333615.1 Ideonella sp. B508-1
GATGTGGTTGAGCACCATGCCCTGGGTGAGCAGCTTGTGAAAGGGCTCGCTGACCTCGACCAGCTTCAGGTCACGCATCACCTTGGTCCAGAAGCGCGCGTACAACAGGTGCAGGATCGCGTGCTCGATGCCGCCGATGTACTGGTCCATCGGCATCCAGTACTTGGCGCCGTCGGCGACCATGGCCTGGTCGTTGCTCGGGTCGCAATAGCGCATGAAGTACCAGGACGAATCGATGAAGGTGTCCATCGTGTCCGTCTCGCGGCGGGCCGGCTTGCCGCAGCAGGGGCAGGCCACGTTGAGGAAGGACGCGCACTTGTTCAGCGGGTTGCCACTGCCGTCGGGGATCAGGTCCTCGGGCAGCACCACCGGCAGGTCCTTCTCCGGCACCGGCACGGCGCCGCAGTCGTCGCAGTGGATGATGGGGATGGGCGTGCCCCAGTAGCGCTGGCGGCTGATGCCCCAGTCGCGCAGGCGCCAGGTGGTTTTCTTCTCGCCCAGGCCTTTGGCGCTGAGCAGTTCTGCCACCTTGGTGACGGCTTGGCTTGGACTCAACCCGTCGAGGACGCCCGAGTTCATGCAGCGCATAAAGGCATCGCTCTTCCAGCCGTACCACTCTTGCCAGTCGCCTCGAGGGTTCAGCTCGACCTCATCCGGCCGAACAGCTCGCTCAATTGGGAAGACGCGCCCGACAACTTGCTTGATGTCGAGGCCGTACTTCTGGGCGAAGGCGAAGTCGCGTTCGTCGTGCGCCGGCACACCCATCACCGCACCGTCGCCGTAGCTCATCAGCACATAGTTGCCGACCCAGACCTCGACCTGGGCGCCGGTCAGCGGGTGGGTGACGAACAGGCCGGTCGGGCGGCCTTCCTTTTCCTTCAGGGCCAGCTCGGCCTCGGTCGTGCCACCCTTCTTGCACTCTTCGATGAAGGCGGCCAGCTCGGCATTGCCGGCGGCGGCGTGGGTGGCCAGCGGGTGCTCCGGCGCCACGGCGCAGAAGGTCACGCCCATGATGGTGTCGGCACGGGTGGTGAAGACGTAGAGCTTGCCGTCCTGGATCAGCGTGCCGTCGGCGCCCTTGATCTCATGCGGGAAGGCGAAGCGCACGCCCTCGCTCTTGCCGATCCAGTTCTCCTGCATCAGGCGCACGCGCTCGGGCCAGCCCGACAGGTAGTTCGGGTCCTCGGGGTTGGCCACCGCGCTCAGCAGCTCGTCGGCGTACTTGACGATGTTCAGGTAGTAGCCGGGGATCTCCCGCTTCTCGACCGGCGCGCCCGAGCGCCAGCCCTTGCCGTCGATCACCTGCTCGTTGGCCAGCACGGTCTGGTCCACCGGGTCCCAGTTGACGACCTGGGTGCGGCGCTCGGCGATGCCGGCCTTGAGCATCTGCAGGAACAGCCACTGGTTCCACTTGTAGTAGCTGGGCTGGCAGGTGGCGACCTCGCGCGACCAGTCGATGGCCAGGCCCATGGCCTGCATCTGGCCCTTCATGTAGGCGATGTTCGAGTAGGTCCACTGCGCCGGCGGCGTCTTGCCCTTCATGGCGGCGTTCTCGGCCGGCAGGCCGAAGGCGTCCCAGCCCATGGGCATCAGCACGTTGAAGCCCTTCATCCGCAGCTGACGGGTCAGCATGTCGTTGATGGTGTAGTTGCGCACATGGCCCATGTGCAGCTTGCCCGAGGGGTAGGGCAGCATGGAGCAGGCGTAGAACTTGGGCTTGAGCTGGCCCTGGCTGTCGCGGGCGCCCTCGGTGACGCGGTAGGCATCCAGCGCGTTCCAGTGCGCTTGGGCGGCGGTTTCGACCTCGGCGGGGACGTATTTCTCGTTCATCCCCGGATTGTAGGAGCCGCGCAGGCTCCGGCGTCAGGGGCGGGCCGGGGCGGGCGGCGGGCTGCCGCTGGTCACGAAGCCGATGCGCGAGAGGCCGGCCGTCTGCAGCAGGCCGATCAACTCGGCCACCCGGCCGTAGGGCACGCTCTGGTCGGCCCGCAGCTGCACCTCGGTCTGCGGGTTGCGCTGGGCCGCGGTCTTGGCCTGGGCGCCCAGCTCGGCGGCGGCGATCTTCTGGTCCTGCAGATACAGCTGGCCGCGGGGTCGATGGCG
>NZ_BADL01000250.1 GCF_000333615.1 Ideonella sp. B508-1
CAGCATGTGTTGCGGGGCTTCGGCCGCGGAACGGGGCCCGCGGTCGATCGGCCGGGCCGACGGGGTCAGGCCTTCAGTTTAAACGGCGCCGGCGCGGGCTGGCCGCGCCGGGCCGGGGTGGCCACCGCGTCGATCGTCATCAGCACCAGGCGGCGCAGGCCGTCCCAGGCGTCTTCCGGCCAGTCCGGGTGGCGCAGGCCCTTGACCAGACCGTCGCAGACGCTGGCCGCGGCCACCAGGGCCTGGGCCTTGGCGCCGTCCAGCCCGGGCAGCACCCGCTCGAACAGGCGCTCCTTCTCACCCCAGACCCGGGCCTCGCGCAGGGCCATCGGCAGGGGCTTGCCTTCGTCCATGGCGGCCCGCACCCGGGCCAGGGCGCGGATGTCGTCGGCCAGGGTCCAGTGCACCAGCACGGCGGCCTCGCCCTCGGCCTTCAGGCCGTCGAGCATGCGCAGGGCCCGGCCGGCCTGGCCGGCCAGCACCGCGGTGCCCAGCTTGAAGACGTCGAAGCGGGCCACGTCCAGCACGGCCTCCTCGATCTGCTCGAAGCTCAGTTCGCCGCCGGGGTAGAGCAGGGCCAGCTTCTGCAGTTCCTGGTGGGCGGCCAACAGGTTGCCCTCCACCCGGTCGGCAAAAAAGGCCAGGGCCTGCTGGCCGGCTTCGCCCGCGGGCAGGCGCTGGCCCTGGGCGGCCAGGCGCTGGGCGATCCAGGCGGGCAGCTGGGCCCGCTCGATCGGGTCCACCCGCACGCTCACGCCCACCCGCTCCAGGGCCTGGAACCAGGCACCCTGCAACTGCTGGCGGTCCAGCCGCGGCAGGTTCACCAGGGTCAGCACGCCCTCGGGCAGGCGGTCGCAGTACTGCTGCAGGGCGGCCGAGCCGTCCTTGCCTGGCTTGCCCGACGGGATGCGGATCTCGATGAGCTTCTGGTCGCCGAACAGGCCCATGGACTGGGCCGCGCCCAGCACGCCGCTCCAGTCGAAGTGGGCGCCGCTGACGGTGAAGACCTCGCGCTCGCTGTAGCCGGCCGCGCGGGCGGCGCCGCGCACCGCGTCGCCGGCCTCCTGGGCCAGCAGCGGCTCGTCACCGTGCACGACGTACAGCGGCTTGAGCCCGCGGGCGAGCTGCTGTGGCAGCTGGTCGGAACGGACCTGCATCGCGTGTCGGCCCTCAGGGGGCCGAGGCGGCGGAGGCCGCCGGCAGGGGCGGCAGCGGCTTGTGCGCCGCCACCACCAGCATGCGCAGCACCTGCTGGGCCAGGTCCTGGCGCATTTCCTGCAGCAGGGCCTCTTCCTCGGTCTGCTTGGACAGGGCGGCGGTTTCCGTGTAGCTCAGGTCGCGTTCACGCTGCAGCTCGGTGTCGTTCAGCAGGACACGGCCATCGGGCCGGCTCAGGCGGAACTTGAGCTGCACCCGCAGGCGGAACTCGCGCACCTGGCCGGCGGTGGTCGAGGCGGCCACGATGCGGTAGGTGCGGTCGTCCACGGCGGTCAGCACCACCTCGGCCTGGGCCGTGCTTTGCACCACCTCGGCCGAGTCGGGCAGGGCGGCGCGCAGCGCGCTCTCCATCGGCGAGCGGGCCGGGAAGCCCACCAGCGCGATGCGGGTGTAGGGCAGCTCGGGCGGGCGGCGCAGCTCGAAGCCGCAGCCGCTCAGGGCCACGGCCAGCGAGGTGGCCGCCAGGCCCAGGGTCCAACTGCGGCGGGTGGGGTGGGATGCGCTCACCGGCGTTGCCTCAGACCACCACATTGACCAGACGGCCCGGCACCACCACCACCTTCTTGGGCGGCTTGCCTTCGGTGAACTTCTGCAGCTCCGGGTCGGCCAGGGTGGCCACCGCGGCGGCCTCGATGGCGGCCTTGTCGGCCGAGGCCGGCACCTTCACCGCGCCGCGCAGCTTGCCGTTGATCTGCAGCACCAGCTCGATCTCGTCCTGCACCAGCGCGGCCTCGTCCACCTGCGGCCAGGGCGCGTCCAGCAGGTCGCCCAGCGCGGCGGCGTAGCCCAGCTCGGTCCACAGGCCGTGGGTGATGTGCGGGCAGGCCGGGTAGAGGGCGCGCAGCAGCACCGAGTAGCCTTCGCGCAGCACGGCCGTGTCGCCGGCCGAGCCGTCGGGCTAGAGAGCCTTCGAGCGCGTTGAG
>NZ_BADL01000249.1 GCF_000333615.1 Ideonella sp. B508-1
GCCGGCGTCAGGCCCGCCTTGCCCAGGCGTGCGCGGTGTCCGCCAGCGCGCCGTCGGGCGTGGCCAGCAGCCAGACCTCGGCCGGACGCATGGCCGCCGGCTCGCTCACCGGCCGGCCCGCGCCCAGGGCGGCCACGGCCGCCTGGGCACTGTCGGGGCTGCGCGTCAGCACGTCGCCCAGCCTGAACACGCCGGCGGCCTGCCAGAGTGCGGCCAGGGTGCGGCCCACGCGGCCGGCACCCACCAGGTTGAGGGTCGGAGGAGAGGCTGTCATGGGCCGCATTGTGGCGGCCCCTCCCCCCTGGCCTCAGAAGCCGTACTTCACGCCCACCGTGTACTGGTCGTTGACGTTGGTGGTGCCGAAGGTGTTGAAGCGGTAGCGGGTCACCTCGGCGCGCAGGGCCACATTGCGGCTCAGGTCGTACTGCAGGCCGGCACCGAAGTTCAGGCCGCCGCCGTTGTCACTGCCGGTGTTCGTCATGATGGACGCGCGGTCATAGCCGGCACGGCCCAGCAGCGAGAAGTTGCTCGCGCCGATGGGCAGCGTGCCCACCACGTCGAGGTAGCCGCCGTGGCCCTTGACCTCGCTGAGGTCGCTGCTCTGGTGGCCCAGGGTCATGTAGCCCAGCTCCAGCGCCAGGTTGGGGCTCAGCGAGTAGCCCCCATACACATTGACGGTGGCGTTGTGGTCGTTGCCGGCCAGGCCGTTGACGGGCGAGCGCCAGTCGGGCGAGCCGACGCTGCCACCGACGTACAGACCTTCGGCATGGGCACCAACGCTGCCCAGGGCGGCCGCGGCCAACAGGGCGGCAGAGACGGTATGGCGGATCGAGACGGTCATGGTTGTTCCTTTCGAAGTCGCAGCGCGGGTGATGCGCTTGGAGACCATGCTCGGTCGGCTGTGCAAGCTGGCGTTTTCCCTCGCTTCACGCTTTGCAAAGTCCGGCAAGGGAAGGCAAACGCGGTGTTGTCTGAGGAACTCTGGCGGACGCGCTAGCATCAGCGCCATCGCGTGCGGCGCCCGTCCGGGCCGCGTCCCTGTCCGACGTTCCCTGCTCCCGGAGACCGCATGCCTTCCCTGTCCCGACCCCTGGGCGTCCTGTGCCTGCTGCTGTCCCTGTCCATCGGCGCCCCGGTGGCGCAGGCCCAGGACGCCGGCCAGGGCGGCACGCTGCGACAGCGCCTGATCGAGCGCTGGCTGGAACGCAAGGCCGGGCGCGACGAGGCCAAGCTGCCACCGGCCGAGACGGCCAGCGGGCAGGCCATCACCACGCCCGGCGACCACCGCTTCACGCTGAGCGTGGGTGGGCGCCAGCGCAGCTACCTGCTGCACGTGCCGCGCGCGGTGCAGGGCGGCCAGCCCCTGCCGCTGCTGGTGGCCCTGCACGGGGGCGGGGGCAGCGCCCGCATGATGGCCGATGACGGCAACTACGGCCTGGTCAGCGCCTCGGAGCAGCACGGTTTCGTGGTGGTCTTCCCCAACGGCATCAGCAAGATCTCCAGCGGGGCGCTGGCCACCTGGAACGCGGGCCGCTGCTGCGGCGCCGCGCGCGACGAGGGTGTGGACGACGTGGGCTTCATCCGCACCGTGGTGGGCCAGGTCCAGGGCATGCTGCCCATCGACCGCCAGCGCATCTATGCCACCGGCATGTCCAACGGCGGCATGATGGCCCAGCGCCTGGCCTGCGAGGCGGCCGATGTGTTCCGCGCCATCGCCTCGGTGGCCGGCACCGACAACACCAGCAGCTGTTCGCCGTCGCGGCCGATCGCGGTGCTGCACATCCACGCCAAGGACGACCCGCACGTGCTGTTCAACGGCGGGGCCGGGGGCTTTCGCGACGAGTCCAAGGTGACCGACTTCACCTCGGTGCCGGAGACCATCCGCCGCTGGGTCGGCCGCGACCGCTGCAGCGCCACGCCGCGCAACGTGCTGTCCCGCCCCGGCGCCAGCTGCGAGCGCTACACCGGCTGCGCCGGCGGCGTGCAGGTGCAGCTGTGCGTGACCGACACCGGTGGCCATTCCTGGCCCGGCACCACCAAGAGCGCACCGGGCAAGGAGGGGCCGTCGCAGGCCATCCGCGCCAACGACGTGATCTGGGACTTCTTCCAGGGGCTGTGAGTCCGCCTGACAAGGGGGCGGAGGGCGGCGCACAATCGCCCTCCTGACCCCTTTTTCTTCTCCCGGAGCCTTCCCACCATGAACGCCCCCGACAAGCTGCCCGGCCTCGATTCGGCACAACTGGATCGTGACGTCACCGCAGCCTGGAACGAGCGCATCGTTCCCCAGTTGTCCGACTACATCGCCGTCCCGGCCAAGAGCCCGATGTTCGACCCGCAGTGGCGCGAGCACGGCCTGATCGACCGGGTGGTGCGCGACGCGGCCCAGTGGGTCGAAGGCCGCAAGGTGCCCCGGCCTGACGCTGGAAGTGGTGCGCGAGGGCGACCGCACGCCGGTGATCTTCTTCGAACTGCCCGCCACCAAGGCCGACAGCAGCCAGACCGTGCTGGTCTACGGCCACCTGGACAAGCAGCCCGAGTTCAACGGCTGGCGTGCCGACCTGGGCCCCTGGACACCCAAGCTGGAGAACGGCAAGCTCTACGGCCGCGGCGGTGCCGACGACGGTTACGCCATCTATGCCGCCATCAGCGCCATTGAGGCTCTGAAGGCCCAGAACGTGGCCCACCCGCGCATCGTCGGCCTGATCGAGACCTGCGAGGAATCCGGCTCCGGTGACCTGCCCTTCTACCTCGACAAGCTCAAGGCCCGCCTGGGCGACGTGAGCCTGGTGGTCTGCCTGGATTCGGGCGCGGGCAACTACGACCAGCTCTGGCTGACCACCAGCCTGCGCGGCAACATCACCGGCGCGCTCAAGGTCGAGATCCTGACCGAGGGCGTGCACTCGGGCGATGCCAGCGGCCTGGTGCCCTCGAGCTTCCGCATCCTGCGCCAGGTGCTGGACCGGCTGGAGGATTCGAAGACCGGCACCCTGCTGCCGGCGGTCTTCCACTGCGAGATCCCGGCGGCGCGCCGGGCCCAGGCCGAGGCGGCCGCGGCCATCCTGGGCGATGCGGCCTGGAAGACCTTCCCCTGGGCCTGCGGCGCCGATGGCGGCCTGACCCTGCCCACCACCACCGACGCCACCGAGGCCCTGCTCAACCGCACCTGGCGGCCCACGCTGTCGGTCACCGGGGTGGACGGCATGCCGGCCCTGGCCAGCGCCGGCAATGTGCTGCGGCCCTACACCGCCTTCAAGCTCAGCCTGCGCCTGCCGCCGCTGGTGGAAGGCCACGAGGCCGCGGTGCAGCTCAAGGCCCTGCTGGAGGACAACGCGCCCTACAACGCCAAGGTGACCTTCGAGCCCGATGGCCGGGTGGGCAACTGGGGCGCCAGCGGCTGGAACGCGCCGGAGCTGGCGCCCTGGCTGGAAACCGCGATGGACCGGGCCTCGCGCAGCCACTTCGGTGCGCCGCTGGGCTACATCGGCCAGGGCGGCACCATCCCGCTGATGAACCTGCTGCAGCAGGGCTTCCCGAAGGCGCAGATGATGGTCTGCGGCGTGCTGGGCCCCAAGAGCAATGCCCACGGGCCCAACGAGTTCCTGCACATCGGCTACGGCACCAAGCTCACCGCCGCGGTGGCCGAGGTGATTGCCGCCCACCCTTGACGGTGCGCGGCGCGGCGGTCTTCAGCGCAGGCTGAAGGCCGTCGTCGTCAGCGGGCCGGTGAGGGTCTCGATCAGCGGGATCAGCGGCTTGAGTTCGACATAGCGGTTGGCCACCCGCACCACGTAGTGGAAGAAGCGCGGCAGGTCCGCGCTGTACTTGGGCTTGCCGTCACGGTGCTTGAGGCGGCAGAAGATGCCCAGCACCTTCAGGTGGCGCTGCAGGCCCATCCATTCCAGCTGGCGCCAGAACTCGCCGAAGTCGGCATCCACCGGCAGGCCGGCCTTGCGGGCGGCGTCCCAGTAGCGCACCGCCCAGTCCAGCTCGCGTTCCTCGTCCCACGAGAGAAACGCATCGCGCAGCAGCGAGGCCACGTCGTAGCTGATCGGGCCGCGCACCGCGTCCTGGAAGTCCAGGATGCCCGGGTTGGGTTCGGTCACCATCAGGTTGCGCGGCATCCAGTCGCGGTGCACGGCCACGGTGGGCTGGGCCAGCGCACTGGCCACCAGCCGGTCGCAGAGTTGCTGCCAGCGGGCCTGCTGCTCGGCCGTCCAGGTGACGCCGTACTCGCGCTGCACGCACCACTCGGGGAACAGGGCCAGTTCGCGGCGCAGCAGCGCGTCGTCATAGGGCGGCAGGCTGCTGGCGTCCACCTTGGCCTGCCACTGCACCAGGGCGGCCACGGCCTCGCGCATCAGTCGCTCGGCCTGGGCACCGCCCTCGGCCTGCACCGCGTCCAGGTAAAGGGTGCTGCCCAGGTCGGTCAGCAGCAGAAAGCCCTGCTCGGCGTCGGCTTCGAGGATCTGCGGGCCGTGCAGGCCGGCGGCCTGGATCAGGCCGGCCACGTGCAGGAAGGGGCGCACGTCCTCCTGGGGCGGCGGGGCGTCCATGACGATGCGCGGGCCCTGGGCGGACTGGAGGCGGAAGTAGCGGCGAAAGCTCGCGTCGGCCGAGGCCGGGGCCAGGGTCTCGGGCTGCAGGCCGTGGCGGGCCACCAGGGGCGTCAGCCAGGCCTGGAAGGCGGCTTCGCGGGCCGGATCGGCCCAGGCGATGGCAGAAGAGGAAGGGGCGTGGGAGGCAGGCATGGGCACCGTGCCCGCCGCCGGGCCGGCCAGGGCGGGCCTCATGGATAATCCGCGGATTCTAATGACGCCCTCCATGGGTGGGGCCCGGGGTGCAGCGTGCCGCTGCGCCGGTCACCGGTCCGTGCCCGGGCGGCCGCGAGTCCGCGAATTGCGCCAGTCCCATTTTTCTTCTACCCGCCCGCGCCCGTCCCTGCGCTGCCTGTGCCTGCACCTGGCGGCAGCGGGTCTGCTGGGCGGTGGGATGCTGCCCGGCTGGGCCCAGTCGGGCGCCGCCATCCCGGTGCCGCCCACGCCAGCGCCGGATCCGGCCGCCAGCGCCCCCTTCGGCGCCCTGACGGCCAATGGCTTGGCCACCGGACCGGCCCAGCTGATCGCGCGCCACGTCACCAGCGTGCTCGATGGCGAGAGCGTGGCCGATGGCGAGGTCGATCTGCGCCGGGGCGGCCTGCAGCTCACGGCCGACCACCTGCGCTACCTGCAGCCCAGCCAGCTGGCCATCGCCCAGGGCCATGTCCAGATGAGCAACCAGGGTGACCACTACAGCGGTACGGCCGCGCAGCTGCACCTGGACACCAATGCCGGCACGGTGACCCAGCCGACCTTCTTCTTCGGCAAGACCCAGGCCGGTGGACAGGCTTCGCGCATCGACTTCGACAATCCGCAGCGCCTGCACGCCTACGACGCCAGCTACAGCAGCTGCCGGCCCGAGGACGGCTCCGAGCCCGACTGGGTGCTGCGCATGGACCAGCTGGACCTCGACTTCGACCAGAACGAGGGCCGGGCCCAGGGCGCGGTGCTGCACTTCCTGGGGGTGCCCATCCTGGCGGCGCCGGTGATGACCTTTCCGGCCACGTCCGCGGCCAAGACGGGCCTGTTGCCGCCGACGATCAGCATCGACTCGCGCGGCGGTTTCGGCGTCACCCAACCCTATTACTGGCGGCTGGCGCCCAACTACGACCTGACGCTCGGCCCCATCCTGTCGACGCGGCGGGACACGGCGCTGCAGGGCGAGTTCCGCTACCTGCTGGGGGCCAACGACGAGGGCACCATCGCGGCCCACTACCTGCCCTACGACCGCACCACCGGCCACCAGCGCTATTCGGTGGAGGCCGAGCATTACGCTGCCGTGGGCGATGGCCTGCACTACGAGTGGTCCTACCAGGACGCGTCGGACGACCGCTACTGGAAGGACTTCTCGGGCATGCTGCCCAGCCTGACGCCACGCCTGCTGTCCCAGTCCTTCAAGGCCTCCAAGCAGTGGCAGCTCGACCGCGGGGACGTCACCGTGTATGCCGGCGTGCAGGGCTGGCGCACGCTGCAGGACGTGGACAACCCCATCACGGTGCCCTACGAGCGCGCGCCGCAGCTGGGGGTGCACCTGAACCTGGGCCTGCCCCAGGGGTTGGACTTCTCGCTGGAGACCGAGGCCAACCGTTTCGTGCTGGCCGATCGCTCGGCCGGCGACGACCGCGCCGAAGGCAGCCGGGTGCATGCCATCACCTCCCTGTCGCGCCGTTTCGACAGCGGCTGGGGCTGGCTCACCCCCAAGCTCTCGCTCAACAGCGCGAGCTATTCGACGGACCAGCCGATGCTGGACGGCCGGCAGCATGCCAGCCGCAGCATCCCGACCGTGAGCCTGGACAGCGGCCTGCGCTTCGAGCGCGATGTGTCGTGGTTCGGTGCGGGCCTGTCGCAGACCCTGGAGCCGCGTCTGCACTATGTGCTCACGCCCTACCGCGACCAGTCCCTGCTGCCCAACTTCGACACCGCGGCCAGCGACTTCAACTCGATGTCCATCTACCAGGACAACGAGTTCACCGGCGTGGACCGGGTCAGCGACGAGCACCAGGTGACCTTGGGCGCGACCACCCGCTTCATCGACGACCAGTCGGGCATCGAGCGCCTGCGCTTCGGTGCGGCCCAGCGCTTCCAGTTCCGCGACCAGCAGCTGACTTCCAGCGGCACGCCCAGCACCAAGCGGGCGTCGGACCTGCTGCTGTTCGCCTCTGGCCAGCTGACCCCGGCCTGGAGCATGGACACCCTGCTGCAGTACAACTCCGACATCCACAGCTCCGAGCGGACCATCCTGTCCACCCGCTACCACCCGGGGCCCTTCCAGACCGTGTCCGGCACCTACCGCTACACCCGCGGCAGCAGCGAACAGTTCGAGCTGGGCTTCCAGTGGCCGCTCTACCACGGCGGGGGCACCGGCCAGTCCGGCAGCTGCCACGGCACGCTGTACGGCGTGGGCCGGGTCAACTACAGCATGAGTGACCAGAAGGTCACGGATTCGGTGGCCGGCATCGAGTATGACGCCGGTTGCTGGATCCTGCGCGTGGTCAACAAGCGCCAGTCCACCGGGCAGAGCGAAACCACCCAGCGCTGGATGATCCAGCTGGAGCTCACCGGCCTGTCCAGCCTGGGCACCAACCCGCTGCAGGTCCTGAAGGACAATATCCCCGGCTACCAGCTGCTGCGCGACGACAAGACCGGCGCGCAGTCCACTTCCGAGACCCCATGATCGCATCCTCCCGACCTGTCTTCCGCGTGCTGGCCCTGAGCGCGGCCCTGGCCCTCCCGCACGCCGCAGCGCTGGCCCAGGCCGTCGTGGCCAAGGCCGCCTCGGCCCCCGCCACGGCCGACTACATCGTGGCCGTGGTCAACAACGAGCTGGTGACCGAGATCGAGGTGCAGCAGCGCATGGGGCAGCTGGCCGGCGAGGCGCAACGCAATCAGACGCCCGTGCCCGACGACAAGACCCTGCGCCAGCAGGCCATCGACGGGTTGATCAACGAGCGGCTGCAGATCACCGCCGCGCGCGACAGCGGCATGACGGTGGATGACGCCGAACTCCAGCGCGCGGTCGAGAACGTGGCCACGATGAACCACCTGACCGTCGATCAGCTGCGCGCGCAGCTGCGTGCCGACGGCATGGATTTCTTCACCTTCCGCAGCAATCTGCGCGACCAGATCCTGGCCCAGCGCATCCGCGATCGCGAGGTGCAGAGCCGCATCAAGGTCAGCGACGCCGAGATCGAGGACTACCTCGCCGCCCAGCGGGGCAGCCAGGCCAAGCAGGTCGAGCTCAACATCGCCCAGATCCTGGTCACGGTGCCCGAGGGCGCCAGCGACGAGGTGGTGGCGCAGAAGCGGGCGCGCATCGAGCAGGCCCAGGCCCGGCTCAAGGCCGGTGAGCCCTTCGCGCTGGTGGCCAAGGACATGTCCGAGGACGCCAACCACGAACGCGGCGGCGAGATCGGCGGCCGACCCATGGACCGCCTGCCCGACCTGTTCGTCAACGCCGTGCGCATGCTGCCGGTGGGTGGCGTGACGCCGCAGCCGCTGCGCAGCGGGGCCGGCTTCCACCTGCTCAAGCTGCTCTCGCGTGCCGAGTCCAATCCCGGCGAGGTCACCCAGACGCGGGCCCGCCACATCCTGCTGCGGCCCTCGGCCCAGCTGTCGGTGGACGAAGCCCGGCTTCGCCTGTCCGAGTTCCGCAGCCAGATCCTGGCCGGCAAGGCCCGGTTCGAGGACCTGGCCCGCCAGTATTCCGAGGACGGCTCGGCCGCCCGCGGCGGTGACCTGGGTTGGACCAGCCCCGGCTCGCTGGTGCCCGAGTTCGAGACGGCCATGAACGCCCTGTCCAAGGGTGGCATCTCCCAGCCCATCGTCTCGCGCTACGGCGTGCACCTGATCCAGGTGCTGGACCGCCGCAATGTCAAGGTCAGCCCCGAGCAGCTGCGCGACCAGGCCAAGGCGGCGCTGAGCGAGCGCAAGTACCCCCAGGCCTACAACGACTGGCTCGACGAGCTGCGCAGCCACGCCTTCATCGAGATGCGCGAGCCGCCGCTGTGAGTGCCGGCACCGGTCACCACGCGCGCAAGCGCTTCGGCCAGCACTTCCTGACCGACACCGCGCTGATCGACGACATCGTCCGCGCGATCGACCCCCGGCCGGGCCAACCCCTGGTCGAGATCGGTCCCGGCCTGGGCGCCCTGACCCTGCCGGTGCTGGCGCGCTGCGCGCACCTGACCGTCGTGGAGCTGGATCGGGACCTCGCGGCGCGTCTGCGCAAGCGGGGCGACATCGAGGTGGTCGAGGCCGATGTGCTGACCGTGGACTTCGGGGCGCTGGCCGAACGCCTGGGCGGCCCGCTGCGGGTCATCGGCAACCTGCCCTACAACATCTCCAGCCCCATCCTCTTTCACCTGCTGCCCTGGGCCGACCGGGTGGAGGACCAGCATTTCATGCTGCAGAAGGAGGTGGTGGACCGCATGGCCGCCACGCCGGGTCACAAGGCCTATGGCCGCCTGTCGGTGATGCTGCAGTGGCGCTACCACATCGAGTCGCTGCTGGACGTGCCGCCCGAGGCCTTCGATCCGCCGCCGCGGGTCGATTCGGCCGTGGTGCGCATGGTGCCCTGGCCGCAGCCGGTGGCGCTGGACCTGGGGCGTTTCGAGCAGATGGTGCAGGTGGCCTTCTCGCAGCGGCGCAAGCTGCTGCGTCATTCGCTGGGCCGCTGGCTGGACGAGCAGGGCTTTGCCGGCAGCTTCGACCTGCAACGGCGAGCCGAAGAGGTGCCGGTGGCGGAATACGTCGCCCTGGCGCAGGTGCTGCCCACCGCCTGAGGGCGAACCAAGACAAACGGCCCGCCGAGGCGGGCCGTTTGCAAGGCGGCAAAGAGCGCGTCGCTGGCCGTCAGGCCGCGTCGCGCCACATCGCGGTGTCGAAGGCGCTGCACATCATCGGCATGTTCATGCCGAAGTTGGGATTTGCGCCTGCCTTGGTGCTGGCCTTGGTGGCCGGCTTCGTGGGGGCCGTTTCAGCAGCCCGCTCCCATGACCCGTTTTCTTGGGAGCGGGCTACTGAAAAGAATAGAAGCATCTGAACGGGACCTTGCGGTCCGCCCAGAAGTCCGCAGCATCCCGGAACACATCCAGCAGCTGCTCGCGCGATTCGCGGTCGAACTTGCTGTTGTCGGGGATGTGCTCCAGCACCACCACGAAGCCCGGTTGGGCCCCCGACTTGTTGACCAGGTCGGTCATGCAGTCGTAGAGCGCGTCCAGGTTCTTGCCGAAGTGCTGGGGGAACAGGAACGAGGTCGCGATGGTCTCCAGCACGTCCTGCTTGGACTGGGCATCGGTCAGATTGGCGAACAGAAAGTGCTGGCCCGATTCCTGGGCCGCGCGCATCAGGTCGTCGACCCGATAGGCGCGTATCGCCTGCACGATGTTGGGACGGACTGACTGCAGCAGCATGGTCGCGTTCCTCCTCTGGTCAAAAAGTTCAGGCCCTCTTGCTTCGCGGCTCAGGGCAGCACGCGACGAAAGCTGGCGTAATGGTCATCTGTATAAAAACAGGCGTCAGGGTTCCGTGGTTGACGTCCGCCACACACCAGACGTCGCGCACCGCGGTCCCGCGCACCCGGCGTGGGCACGGTGTATTCGCGGTAGTAGCCTCGGGTCTGGCGGGGCAGCAGACGCTCGCGGTTGCCAAACACGATGCCGTCCTTCTCGTGGGGGAAGGGGCCGCCCGAGCGCACCAGCCGCTCGGTGGCCTGCGCCTGAGGCGGCAGGTCGGCCAGCGCCACGGTGGGCAGAGTGACGGTTGCGGCGGTGCTGGATTCGCGGGCCCAGGCGGTCGCTTCCGGCAGGGCCAGACCCGACAGCGCCACGAGCCAGGCCAACGCAACACCGGTTGTCAGGGCGGTCAGCGTGCGCTTGGCATGGTGCTTGGCGCGGTGCCCGGCACACACGGCCAGCCTCTTCGCGTCGAAGGACGGATCCACCGACTGCTCCACCGAGACCGGACCGGACGAAACCACGGGTTTACCCAGAAAGCCTAAACCGTCATGCTAGCCGATTGGCAGAAATACCACAAGTCCGCTGCACGAAAATCGTGCAGCGGAGGGTTTTGTGAGTATGGGCTCGCTTTTGTGCTAAGCCCCGATCTCTGGGGCTGTCAGCGGGCGGCGTTGGCGTCCGCCACGGTCAGGGCCGTCATGTTGACGATGCGCCGCACGGTGGCCGAGGGCGTCAGGATGTGCACCGGCTGGGCCGCGCCCAGCAGCACCGGCCCGATGGCGATGCCGCCGCCCGCGGCCGTCTTCAGCAGGTTGTAGCTGATGTTGGCGGCGTCGATGTTGGGCAGCACCAGCAGGTTGGCCTCGCCCTTGAGGGTGCTGCGCGGCATCAGCTCGGCGCGGTAGGCCGCGTCCAGCGCGGCGTCGCCGTGCATCTCGCCGTCGATCTCCAGCCAGGGGGCCTGCTGCTGCACCAGGGCCAGCGTGTCGCGCATCTTCACCGCCGAGGGCTGGTTGCTGCTGCCGAAGCTGCTGTGCGAGAGCAGGGCCGCCTTGGGCTGCAGGCCGAAGCGCCGGATCTCCTCGGCGGCCAGGATGGTGATCTCGGCGAGTTGCTCGGCCGTGGGGTCGTAGTTGACGTGGGTGTCCACCAGGAAGATCTGGCGATCGGGCAGCACCAGCCCGTTCATGCAGGCGAAGTTCTTCACGCCTTCGCGCCGGCCGATGACCGACTCGATGTGGGCCAGGTGCATCGCGGTGGTGCCCCAGGTGCCGCAGATCATGCCGTCGACCTCGCCCTTGTGCAGCAGCATGCTCGAGATCAGCGTCAGGCGACGGCGCATCTCGATCTTGGCGAACTGCTCGGTCACGCCCTTGCGCTCCATCATCTGGTGGTAGGTCTGCCAGAAGTCGCGGTAGCGGCGGTCGTCGTCGATGTTGACGATCTCGTAGTCACGCCCTTCCTCCAGGCGCAGGCCCAGCTTCTCGATGCGGCTGCGGATGATGCTGGCGCGGCCCACCAGCACCGGGCGGGCCAGGCCCTCGTCGGCCACCACCTGCACGGCGCGCAGCACGCGGCGGTCCTCGCCCTCGGCATAGGCCACGCGCTTGGCCTGGGCCTTCTTGGCCACCGAGAAGATGGGCTTCATCATCGTGCCGGAGGCGTAGACGAAGCTCTGCAGCTTGTCGCGGTAGGCCACCATGTCGGCGATCGGCCGGGTGGCCACGCCGGAGGCCATGGCCGCCTCGGCCACCGCCGGGGCGATCTGGATCATCAGCCGCGGGTCGAAGGGCTTGGGAATCAGGTATTCCGGCCCGAAGGACAGGGTGGCGCCGGCATAGGCCGAGGCCACCACATCGCTCTGCTCGGCCCGGGCCAGCTCGGCGATGGCCCGCACCGCCGCGATCTCCATCTCGTCATTGATGGTGCGCGCGCCGCAGTCCAGCGCGCCGCGGAAGATGTACGGGAAGCACAGGACGTTGTTGACCTGGTTCGGGTAGTCGGTGCGGCCGGTGGCCATGATGGCGTCGTCGCGCACCGCCTTCACCTCCTCGGGCATGATCTCCGGCGTCGGGTTGGCCAGTGCGAAGATCAGCGGCTTGGCGGCCATCGTGGCCACCATGTCGGCCTTGAGCACCCCGCCGGCCGACAGGCCCAGGAAGATGTCCGCGCCGGCGATGGCCTCGCGCAGGCTGCGCAGCGCGGTGGGCTGGGCGAACTGCGCCTTGTCCGGGTCCATCAGCTCGGTGCGGCCTTCGTAGACCACGCCGGCCAGATCGGTCACCCAGATGTTCTCGCGCGGCAGGCCCAGCTTGACCAGCAGGTTCAGGCAGGCCAGCGCGGCCGCGCCGGCGCCCGAGGCCACCAGCTTGACCTGCTTGATGTCCTTGCCCACCACCTTCAGGCCGTTGAGCAGGGCGGCGCCCACCACGATGGCGGTGCCGTGCTGGTCGTCGTGGAAGACGGGGATGGACAGGCGCTCGCGCAGCTTGCGCTCGACGTAGAAGCAGTCCGGCGCCTTGATGTCTTCGAGGTTGATGCCGCCGAAGGTGGGCTCCAGCGCGGCGATCACGTCGACCAGCTTGTCCAGGTCGTTCTCGGCCACCTCCAGGTCGAAGACGTCGATGCCGGCGAACTTCTTGAACAGCACGCCCTTGCCTTCCATCACCGGCTTGGAGGCCAGCGGGCCGATGTTGCCCAGGCCCAGCACCGCGGTGCCGTTGGACACCACGGCCACCAGGTTGCCCCGGCTGGTGTAGCGGAAGGCGTTGGCCGGATCCTCGACGATCTCCTCGCAGGCCGCGGCCACGCCCGGCGAATAGGCCAGCGCCAGGTCGCGCTGGTTGATCAGCTGCTTGGTCGCGCTGATGGCCACCTTGCCCGGGGTCGGAAACTCGTGGTACTCCAGCGCGGCGCGGCGGAGTTGGGCTTGGCGTTCTTCGGCGTTGGACATCGCGGATTCCTTGTGGTCATGCAGTCCGGGCCAGGGCGAGTCTCCGCCGCACGGTCGGTCCGGATGGATCTCGGATTGTAGAAGGCTGTGCCGAGATGCGAAAAATCAGACCCCGGCGCCCGGGACCCGGGGCCATGAGTATTGGCGCAGCGCTGGCGCCACGGTCCTGGCACAGACCCGCAAGCGCCCCGCTGCCACAATCCGGGCCATGGCCCTGGGTGAATTCGAGCTGATCGACCGTTACTTCCGCCGCCCCGTGCGGCGTGCCGCGCTGGGCGTGGGCGACGACTGCGCCCTGCTGAACATCCGGCCCGGCATGCAGCTGGCCGTCTCCACCGACCTGTTGGTGGAGGGCCGCCACTTCCTGTCCACCGTCGACCCGGCGCGGCTGGGCCACAAGGCCCTGGCGGTCAACCTCAGCGATCTGGCGGCCTGTGGCGCCGAGCCGCTGGCTTTCACGCTGAGCCTGTCCCTGCCGCGGCCCGACGAGCGCTTTCTGGCGCCCTTTGCTCAGGGCCTGCTGGCGCTGGCCGAGCGCCATGGCATCGAGCTGGTGGGCGGCGACACCACCGCCGGCCCGCTGACCCTGGGCCTCACCGTGATGGGCGAGGTGCCACCGGGTCAGGCCCTGCGCCGCAGCGGCGCCCGGGCCGGCGATGTGCTGTGGGTCAGCGGCTTTCCGGGCGAGGCCCGGCTGGCGCTGGAGGTCTTCCGCGGCACGCTGTCACTGTCCGAGGACGACTTCCAGGCCGCCCGCCGCGCGATGGAGCTGCCCGAGCCCCGCGTGGCCCTGGGCCTGGCCCTGCGCGGCCTGGCCACGGCGGCCATCGATGTCAGCGACGGCCTGCTGGGCGACCTGGGCCATGTGCTGCGGGCTTCCGGCGTCGGTGCCGAACTGCGTCTGGCCGACTTCCCGCGCCGGCCGCTGCTGGCGCGCCAGCCGGTGGCGGTGCAGCGCATGGCCCTGCTGACCGGCGGCGACGACTACGAGCTGCTGTTCACCGCGCCCGAGACCGCCGGCCCGGCCGTGCAGGCCGCCGCCGCCCAGGCGGGCGTGCCGGTGCAGGCCATCGGCCGCATCACCGCCGCCCCCGGCCTGCAGGCCCTCGACGAGGCTGGCGCGCCGCTGGACCTGGCCGGCTGGGCCGCCTTCGACCACTTCAAGTCATGAGCCCGCAAGACCCCCTCGACACGGTGTCCGACGCCCGCGTCCTCACCGAGACCACCCGCCCCGGCGCCGAATCCGCCGCGGCCGCCCAGCCGCCGCTGCGGCCCGGGCTCTGGCTGCTGCGGCGCTCGCCGCTGCACTGGGTCTCGCTGGCCATGGGCAGCGGCCTGTCGCCGGTGGCGCCCGGCACGATTGGCACGCTGTGGGCCTGGCTGGCCTGGCGCGCGCTGGACCCCTGGCTGAACACGGCCGGCTGGGCCGCGGTGCTGGTGGCCGGCTTCTTCGTCGGCTGGTGGGCCTGCACCGCCACCGCCCGCGCCCTGCGCGTGGCCGATCCGTCCTGCGTGGTCTGGGACGAGGTGCTGGCCTTCTGGCTCATCCTCTGGATCGTCACGCCGGCCGGCTGGGGGCTGCAGCTGGCGGCCTTCGTGCTGTTCCGCCTGTTCGACGCGGTCAAGGTCGGTCCGGTGGGCTGGGCGGACCGGCTCTTCAAGGCCGCGCCCGGCCAGCCCCCGGGCTGGGCCCAGGGCTTCGGCATCCTCTTCGACGACCTGGTGGCGGCACTGTGCACCCTGATGGTCATGGCCCTGTGGCTGTCTTGAGGCCCCGCGGCATGGACCACGACGACACCCTGCTGCACGGCGCTGCCACGTTGCAGGCGGGCCTGGGGCCGCTGGGCGAGGCCCTGCGGGCCCGAGGTTGGCGCCTGACCGCGGCGGAGAGCTGCACCGGCGGCCTGATCGCCGCGCTGTGCACCAGCGTGGCCGGCTCCAGCGACTGGTTCGACCGCGGCTTCGTGACCTACAGCAACGCGGCCAAGACCGAACAACTGGGTGTGCCGGCGCAGCTGATCGCCGCCCATGGGGCCGTCAGCCAGCCGGTGGCCGAGGCCATGGCCCTGGGCGCCCTGGCCCACAGCGAGGCCCAGCTGGCGCTGGCCGTCACCGGCATCGCCGGGCCGGGCGGGGCGGTGCCGGGCAAGCCGGTGGGCACCGTGTGGCTGGCTTGGGCCTGCCGCTCACCTGAACGGACGCCCGAAGTGCACAGCCGTCTGCTGAACCTGCCGGGCGACCGCAGCGCGGTGCGCTCGGCCACGGTGGCCGCGGCCCTGCAGGCCGCGCAACAGCTGCTGCAGGGCCTGCCCCGGCCCTGAAGCCGTTCAAGCCGCGCGGGCCGCGCCGATCAGAAGTCGCCGCGACGACCCCGATGGCCGGAGCCGATGTCCCCAGCCAGCGGGCTCAGCGGCACAGTCTTTCGGACAGGGCCTCGGCCGGCAGGGCCCAGTCGGCATCGTCGGCCACCGCCTGGCGCAGGAAGTCGGCCTGCGCGGGCGACCACACCGGTGCCTCGGGCAGGGCGCAGCCCTGGGCCTGGGGCCGGTGGGCGAGGATCCAGGCTTCGATCTCGGCGGGGCGGGTCGGCAGGCCCAGCTGCTTGAACAGATCGCTCAAGCGGTGGAAAGGCGTGTCCATGAAAGCTCCCTCGTGGACGGTCAGTCCAGCAGGTTCAGGTAATGCCGCACGGCCGGCGGCTCGGTGCCCCGGTGGAAGCGGTGGACGCTGGCCTGCAGCCGGGCATCCTCCTGGGTGCGGCGGTGGTGCTGGCGCCGGTGTTCGTCCCAGGACGGGACGAGGAACCACTCCAGCACCGTGCCGGGGGCGGCGCTGTCCTCGGCCACGCCCCAGCGGAAGGCCCCGCTCTGGCGTCGGCTGCGCCCCAGCTCGGCCAGGGCCCGCAGGAAGTCGGCCCGTTCGGCGGGCTGCACCCGGTACTCCACCTGCACCAGCACAGGGCCGGCGTGGGCGGCGGGATGGGCCAGCGCCGGTTCGGGCCAGGGGTCGGCCGGCGCCAGGTCCGCGTCGGAGGTCGGCAGCGGCCCCAGCCGCCACAGGCCCCCCGTGGCCAGCAGCAGGGCCGCACCGCTCAGGGCCAGCACCGTGGACGGCTGGTGGCCGTGGGCGGCGGCGCCCCAGGCCAGGCTGCCCAGGGCCAGGGCGCCGTTGAAGACGGTCAGGTACAGCGCCAGGCCGCGGCCGCGCACCCAGTCGGGCAGCTCGGCCTGGGTGCCGCTGCTCAAGGTGGTCAGCACCGCGATCCAGCCCCAGCCCAGCAGCCACAGCAGCGGGGCGGCCAGCAGGGCGGTGGGCGCCACGCTCAGACCCACCACGGTGGCACCGGTCAGCGCGATGGCGCTCAGCAGCAGGCCGTTGGCGCCCAGCCGGGCGCGCAACCGGGGCAGCAGCAGGGCACAGCAGACAGCGCCCAGGCCCACCGCCCCCAGCAGCAGGCCGTAGAGGCCGGCGCCGCCGTGCCAGCGCTCGCGCACCAGCAGCGGCAGCAGGGTCCAGATGGCGCTGGCCAGGCCGAAGTACAGGCCGGCCAGCCACAACAGCCGCCGCAGGCCGGGGCTGGCCAGGGCAAAGCGCAGCCCGGCGGCCAGCGCACTGCCGAAGGGCTCGCTGCCCATGGGCTGTTCCGGCGCGCTGCGGCGCCAGCGCTGCAGGGCCGCCAGCACGGCCAGGCTGCTCAGCACATGCACGCCGTAAGCCGACACGGCGCCCGCCACGGCCACCAGCAAGCCGCCCAGGGCCGGGCCGATCGAGCGTGAGACGTTCAGGGCCAGCGAGTTCAGCGCCACCGCCTCGCGCAGCAGTGGCCGACCCACCAGCTCGGGCACGATGGCCTGCCAGGCCGGCGCCATCAGCGCCGCGCCGGCCCCGCCCAGAAAGCTCAGGGCCACCAGGCTGGTCAGCCCCAGGTCCCGGTGCCATGCCAGGCCCAGCAGGGCCAGGGTCACGACGGCCAGGAAGAGCTGCACGGCCATCAGCAGGCGGCGGCGGTCCAGGGTGTCGGACAGCACGCCGGCCGGGATGGCCAGCAGGCAGATGGGCAGGGTCGCGGCGGCCTGCACCGCGGCCACGGCCACCGCGTCACCCCCCAGGTCGGTGGCCAGCCAGGCGCTGGCCACGTCCCGCACGAAGGTGCCCACATTGCCCAGGATGGTGGCCACCCAGAGCAGGCGGAACACGGGCACCTTCAGCGGGCCCAGCGCGTTGCCCGCGGTGGGCTCGCGGCCCGGTGTCCCCATCATGGCCCCTGACGGTGGCGCAGGCTGGCCAGCGCCACCATCCCCCAGGCCCCGGCCAGACCCAGGTGCTCCATGAAGGCATTGAGCAGCGGCGCCCGGCTGTCGGCCGGCACGCTCCAGAAGGGGTTCGCGATGACGCTGGCGGCCAGGGTGAAGGCCCCCAGCGCCAGCGCGGCGGGGGCGCGCTGCCAGCCGGTGAGCACCGCCAGCGACGCGGCCAGCTCGAAGACGATCACCGCCAGGGCCATGGGGCCGGCCGGCTGCAGGCCGAAGTGGGCCATTTCGGCGGTGGCGGCCGACAGGTCCCAGGCCTTGGTCAGCCCGCCCTGCAGATAGGCCGCGCACAGGGCCAGCAGGCCCAGCCAGCGCAGCGGGCCGAGCCAGGCGGGCTCGGACGGGGTGGTGGGGGTGACGGTGTTCACAGGGCCCAGCATGCGCATCCCAAGGCTCCCCAGAAAGAGGTCAGGTCATCGGCCGGAATGCTGCCGGCCCAGGCCTGGGCATGGGCGTGGCCATGCACCTGGCAGGCACTGGCGCAGCCGCAGGCCGCGGCCGCCCGGCGCATGGCCGCCTGCAAGGGCGGGGCGCCGCTCCCGGCCCCTTCGCGGCCCCAGGCACCGTAGCCGCCGAAGCGCCGCACCGGCGACCAGTCCGGCATGGGCGGCGGCGGGGCCTCGTCCAGCGGGGCGAACTCGCCGGCTGCCCAGACCACCCGGCCGCCGACCAGGGTCAGCAGGGCCGTGGTGTCGGCGATGTCGCTTTCCGGGCAGCCGAAGAAGTCGCGGTCGGGCACCACCAGATCGGCCAGCTGGCCGGCCTGGATGCGGCCCTTGATGCCGACCTCGTTGGAGAACCAGGTCACGTTCTCGGTCCACATGCGCAGCGCGGTCTCGCGGTCCAGGCAATGGCGCTGCGGGGTGAGCTGCAGGCCGCCGACCGTCTTGCCGGTGATCAGCCAGGACAGCGAGACCCAGGGGTTGTAGCTGGCCACCCGGGTGGCGTCGGTGCCGGCCGAGACGTGCAGGCCCTTCTCCAGCATGCGGGCCACCGGCGGCGTGGCCTCGGCGGCGCGGGCGCCGTAGCGCTCGACGAAATACTCGCCCTGGTAGGCCATGCGGTGCTGCACCGCCACGCCGCCGCCCAGCGCGGCGATGCGGTCCATCGAGCGCTCGGAGATGGTCTCGGCGTGGTCGAAGAACCAGTTCAGCCCGTCCAGCGGCACCTCGCGGTGGACCTTCTCGAACACGTCCAGCGCCCGGCTGATGGTCTCGTCGTAGGTGGCGTGCATGCGCCAGGGCCAGCGGTTCTGCGCCAGGATGTGCACCACCGCCTCCAGGTCCTGCTCCATGCGCTCGGGCATGTCGGGCCGGGGCTGGCGGAAGTCCTCGAAATCGGCCGCCGAGAAGACCAGCATCTCGCCCGCGCCGTTGTGGCGGAAGTACTCGTCGCCCTGCTTGTACTTGACCGTGCCGGCCCAGTTCAGGAAGTCCTGCTTCTCCTGCCCGGCCTTCTGGGTGAAGAGGTTGTAGGCCAGGCGGATCGTCAGTTGTCCGGCGTCGGCCAGCTGCTGGATGATCTGGTAGTCCTCGGGGTAGTTCTGGAAGCCGCCGCCGGCGTCGATGGCGCCGGTCACGCCCAGGCGGTTGAGCTCGCGCATGAAGTGGCGCGTGCTGTTGAGCTGGTACTCCGGCGGCAGGCGCGGGCCCTTGGCCAGCGTGGCGTAGAGGATGGCGGCATTGGGCTTGGCCAGCAGCAGGCCGGTGGGGTGGCCGGCGCTGTCGCGCACGATCTCGCCGCCGGGGGGCGCCGGGGTGTCGCGGTCATAGCCCACCACCCGCAGCGCGGCGGCATTGAGCAGGGCGCGGTCGTAGAGGTGCAGGATGAAGACCGGCGTGTCGGGCGCGACCGCGTTGATCTCCTCCAGCGTGGGCAGGCGCTTCTCGGCGAACTGGTGTTCGGTGAAGCCGCCCACCACCCGCACCCATTGCGGGGCCGGGGTGACGGCGACCTGGGCCTTGAGCATGGCCATCGCGTCGGCCAGGCTGCGCACGCCGTCCCAGCGCAGCTCCAGGTTGTAGTTCAGCCCGCCGCGGATGATGTGCAGGTGGTTGTCGATCAGGCCCGGCAGCACCGTGCGGCCGCGCAGGTCGATCACCCGCGTGGCGGGGCCGGCCAGGGCCAGGATCTCGGCGTCACTGCCGACGTGGGTGAAGCGGCCCTCGCGCACCGCCACCGCGCTGGCCTGGGGGCGGGCGCGGTCCAGCGTGGTGAAGCGGCCGTGGTGGAGGATCAGCTCGGGCAGCTGGGATTCAGTCATCGGGGGTCTCCTGGCGGGCCAAGGTGACAGGGGGCGTCGGCTCGGACGGGTCGCAGCCGGGCAGCGCCCCGAACATATGGGGTCGGACCTGCTGCTGCAACCAGCTCACGCCGGTCGGGCGGGACATCAGGTGCCGCACCAGGGGCGGGATCTGCTCGCCGGCCAGGATGCCCAGCAGGCCGACCAGGGCGATCACCGGCGGGGCCGGCGAGCGCACGTTGAGCAGGGCGTAGATCACGCCGACAAGCAGGCCGGCCGCGGCCGACAGCAGGTAGGGCTTCATGGCCGGCCTCCGGGGGTCAGCCCTCGTGGGCGCCGAACATGGTCTTGGCGTAGTTGATGCCGATGCCGTAGGCGCCGCCCACCTTCTTGGCGATGCCGGTGGTCAGCTCGTAGGTCTCGCCGCGGGCCCAGTCGCGCTGCAGCTCCAGCAGGTACTGCAGGGAGGTCATGGGCTGGGCGCCGGCCTGCACCATGCGGTCCATCGCGCGCTGGTGGGCTTCGGGCGAGACATCACCGCAGGCGTCGGCGATGACATAGACCTCGAAGCCCTGGTCCAGGGCCGACAGGGCCGGGCCGACGATGCACACGCCCGTCCACAGGCCGGCCAGCACGATGCGCTTCTTGCCGATGCGGTTGACCTCGGCGATCACCGCCGTGTCCTCCCAGGTGTTCATCGAGGTGCGGTCCAGCATTTTCTGGCCGGGGAAGGGGGCGGTGATCTCGTCGAACATGGGGCCGGAGAAGCTCTTCTCGGCCACCGTGGTGAGGATGGTGGAGACACCGAAGCCCGAGGCGGCCTGGGCGATCAGCGAGGCATTGGTGCGCAGCTCGATGGCCGAGATCGAGTGCGTGGCAAAGGCCATCTGCGACTGGAAGTCGATCAGGATCAGCGTGTGGTCGGTGGGCTTGAGCAGCTTGGCGCCGGGGGCAGCAATGGCGGTGGGGGTCATGGTCGGTCCTTTCAATGGGAGGGGAGGGCCTCAGCCCTGGATGAAGGCGAGCAGGTCGGCGTTAAGCTGGGCGGCGTTGACCGTCAACATGCCGTGCGACAGGCCGGGGTAGACCTTGAGCGTGCCGCGCTGGAGCAGCTTGATGGCCTTGAGCGCGGCGTCGTGGATGGGCACGACCTGGTCGTCGTCGCCGTGCATCACCAGCGTGGGCACGGTGATGGTCTTGAGGTCCTCGGTCTGGTCGGTTTCCGAGAAGGCCTTGATGCCGTCGTAATGGGCCTTGGCGCTGCCCATCATTCCCTGGCGCCACCAGTTGTCGATCACACCCGGCAGCGGGGTGACGCCGGGGCGGTTGAAGCCGTAGAAGGGGCCGGCGGGCACGTCGTGGAAGAACTGCGCGCGGTTGTCGGCCACGCCCTTGCGGAAGCCGTCGAAGACCTCCATCGGCAGGCCCTCGGGGTTGGACGCGGTCTTGAGCATGATGGGCGGCACGGCGGCCACCAGCACGGCCTTGGCCACGCGGCCGGCTGGCTGGCCATGCCTGGCCACGTAGCGGGCCACCTCGCCACCGCCGGTGCTGTGGCCGATGTGCACGGCATTGCGCAGGTTCAGGTGCTCGACCACCGCGAAGGCGTCGGCCGCGTAGTGGTCCATGTCATGGCCTTCGCTGACCTGGGCCGAGCGGCCGTGGCCGCGGCGATCGTGCGCCACCACGCGGAAGCCGCGCTGGACGAAGAACAGCATCTGCGCGTCCCAGTCGTCGCTGGACAGCGGCCAGCCGTGGTGGAAGACGATGGGCTGGGCGGTCTTGGGGCCCCAGTCCTTGTAGAAGATCTGGGTGCCGTCGGCAGTGGTGACGAAGTTCATGGTGGCTCCGGGGTGGGGGTGGGCGGGATGTGCGGCCGGTGGCGTGCCGGCCGCGCCGGCCGTCAGGGGCCAGGCCGCAGCCAGGCCGGTGGCCAGGGCCAGCTGGCCACTGCGCCGCAGGGCCTCTCGGCGCTGCGGGTCGCTGGGGTCGGGTGTGGTGGTGGGGGGCATGGCGGTTGCCTGAGGGGCAGGCCGGTGTGTGTGGGGGGGAGCCCCATGCTAGGAACGCTCCGCCCTGGCCGACAGCCGCCGATGGGAGAGCCGCGCCTCTCCCATTGGAGCTAGCTCCGCCGGACAGGCGGCCGCCATAATCCCGTCACCCCCGCAGCCCCGCCCTCTGTCGATGCCCGTTCGCCCGCTCTGGCTGCTGCTGCTCCTGACCGTCCTGCTGGCCTGGCCCGGCACCCCGGCCCGGGCTCTGGCGCTGGACCGCCGCATCGACCAGCTGCACCACACCGCCTGGATCGCGCGCGATGGCGCGCCCACCGAGATCTCGGCCATCGCCCAGACGGCGGACGGCTTTCTCTGGCTGGGCACGGCCGCCGGGCTCTACCGCTTCGACGGTCTGTCTTTCGAGCGGGTGGACCTCTTTCCCCATGGCGGCGGCCTGGGCTTGTCGCAGAACATCGCCTCGCTGACCGTGGGCCCGGACGGCGCGCTGTGGATCGGCTTTCGCCTGGGCGGGGTGATGCGGCTGCCCGACGGCGACGTGGCCAGCGCCCGCTGGTACGGCCTGGAGCAGGGCCTGCCGGTGGGCACGGTGTTCGATGTGCAGCCCGATCGCCAGGGCCAGGTCTGGGCCGGCACCAGCCGCGGCCTGTTCGTGCTGCGCGGGGCGCGCTGGGTGTCGCAGGGATCGGCCCAGGGGCTGGACGAGCGCTTTGTGGACAGCCTGAGCCTGGATCCGGACGGCACCTTGTGGGTGAGCGGGCCGGACCGGCGCTGGTACGCGCATCGGCCCGGGGCCGAGGGCTTCGTGGTGGAGCCGGCGCTCGACGGCACGAAGCACCGTGTCCGCCTGGGGGACACCGGGCGCTGGGTGTGGGATGGGCAGGACCGCTTGCATCCGCAGGGGGATGTCCACCGGGGCTGGACGCTGGATGTGGCCAGCGGCGCCCTGCTGGTGGACCGGGATGGCAGCTTCTGGGTCAGCACCAGCCGGGGCCTGCTGCGTGGCGTGCCTGCGCGGCCCGGCCTGCCGGCGCAGGGATGGCAGCGTTTCGGCCGGGCCGACGGGCTCAGTGCCGACCGCGTGTTGTCCGCCTATGAAGACCGCGACGGCACCCTCTGGTTCGGCACCGTCAACGGCCTGGACCGCTTCCGCCCGGCACCGGCGGTGGCCGCGCCGCTGCCCCAGGGGCCCGACACCGGCGCCCTGGCGCCGCTGCCGGATGGCACCGTGCTGGCTGGGTCGGTGGGCCAGCCGCCGGCCCGCCTGACCGCCGAAGGGCCACCCCAGCCCCTGCCGGGCGGGTCGGCCCTGGTCCAGCGGGACGGCACGATGGTCGGCGTGGCCTTCACCGACGACGACGGCAGCGCCTGGCTGGGCGGCATTCCGAACCTGTGGCACTGGGCCCAGGGGCGGCTGACGCCCGTGGCGGCGCCGGCCGATCTGCCGCCCCGGCGGCCGGTGCAGACCCTGGGCCGCGACGCCCAGGGCCAGCTGTGGGCGGCCTGGGTCGGCTTCGGGCTGCGGCGCTGGAACGGCCAGGGCTGGGATGCACCGGCCCCCACCGCGCGCCGCAACGGCATCCCCGAGATCGTGATGACCGTGGTGCGTGACCCGCAGGGCGGCTTCTGGCGCGGCCTGGCCTCGGGCGAGGTGGTGCGCCGCCTGGCGGGCGAGGAACGGGTCTTCGACCGCAGCGACGGCCTGGACCTGGGCATCGTCCTGTGCCTGCAGCCCTGGGGGCAGGCGATGTGGATCGGCGGCGAGCGCGGGGTGGTGCTGTGGGACCAAGGCCGTTTCACCGCACTGCAGCTGGCCGAGGGGCCCGAGCCGCGGACCGTGTCGGGCATCGTGCAGGACGGGGCCGGCAACCTGTGGCTCAACGGCGAGGCCGGGCTCTGGCGCGTCGCGGCGGCCGATGTCCAGGCCTGGCGCCGCGATCCGGGCTTTCGTCCACCGGCGCTCCGGCTGGACTGGCGCGACGGCGTGCTGGGCCCCTCGCCGCAGATCCGCCAGCTGCCCTCGGCCGTGCTGGACACCGCCGGGCGGCTCTGGTTCAGCCGCAACAGCGGCGTCTACTGGCTGGACCCGGCGGCGACGCTGTTCGCCCCGGTCCATGCGCCGCAGGTCCGGCTCACCAGCCTGGTGGCGGACGGCCACGAACTGCCGGGCTCGCCCGCGCCCACCGAGCTGGCTGCCGGAACCGGCCAGCTGCGCATCGGCTACACCGCCCCGCTGCCGGGCCGGCCGGAGCGCATCCGCTTCCGGCACCGCCTGCTGGGGCTGGACGCCAGCTGGCAGGAGGACGGCGACCGCCGCCAGGCGGTCTACACCCGCCTGCCGCCCGGGGCCTATGTGTTCGAGCTGCAGGCCCTGGAGCCGGGGCAGTGGCAGACGCCGGTCAGCCGTTGGCCGTTCGTCGTGCCGCCGGCCTGGTACCAGACCCGGACCTTCCAGGGGCTGCTGCTGCTGCTGGCGCTGTCCGCGGGCTGGGGCGTGTACCGCTGGCGCCTGCTCGCCCATGGCCGCCGCGTGCAGGAGCGGGCGGAGGTCCGTCTGGGCGAGCGCGAGCGCATCGCCCGTGAGCTGCACGACCACCTGCTGCAAGGGGCGATGGGCCTGACCCTGCAGGTCCAGGCCGGCATGGAGGAGATGCCGCCGGGGCACCCGGCGCGGGCCCGGCTGGAACGCGCCCTGGAGCAGGCCGATGCCCTGCTGGTGCAGACCCGCGACCAGGTCCAGGCCCTGCGCATCCACCAACTGGGTGAGAACCTGGGCACGCTGCTGCTGCAGCAGGCGCTGGCGCTGCGGGGCGAGCGGGCCGAGCCCGCCATCGAGCTGGTGCAGACGGGCGAGGCCCGTGCGCTGTGTCCGGAGGCGGTGACGGAGCTGCTGATGCTGGCCCGTGAGGCCGTGCAGAACGCCCTGCGCCATGCCCAGGCCCGCCACATCGTGCTGCAGCTGGCGTACCGGCCCGATGGCCTGCGCCTGTCGGTGAGCGACGATGGCCGGGGCATGCCGGCCGAGCCGTCGCCGGCGCCGGGGCATTGGGGGCTGCGGGGCATGCGTGAGCGTGCCGCCCAGTTGGGCGCCCGCCTGAGCTGGGAGCCGGTGACGGAGGGCGGCACCCGCGTGGTGCTGTGGGTGCCCGCGCAGCAGGCCTACGGCGAGGCGGGTGACGCCGGAGCGACGCCGGGGCGCGCCCTCTGGCGCCGGCTCACAGGCGGATGAGGCCGCGCTGCAGCGCGATCACCACCGCATGGGTGCGGTCGCGGGCCCCGAGCTTGGACAGGATGGTCTTGACCCGCGCCTTGATGGTCTCTTCCGACAGGGCCAGCAGTTCGCCGATCTCGCGGTTGGACAGGCCCTGGGCCACCTGCCGCAGCACCTCGGCCTCGCGCTCGGTGAGCTGCTCGTCGGTGGCGTGGGTGGCGATCTCGATCGCCACCTCGCTGGGAATCCAGCGGCCGCCGCCATGGACGGCGCGGATCGCATCGATCAGGCAGGTGCGCAGGGCGCTCTTGAGCAGGTAGCCGGCCGCCCCGGCCTTGAGGGCCTGCCAGGCGCGGGCGTCGGCCTGGTAGGTGGTCAGCACGAGGATGCGGGCCTGCGGCGCCTCTTCCCGGATCTGCTGGATCGCCGCCAGGCCGTCCAGGCCGGGCATCTGCAGGTCCATCAGCGTCACGTCCGGCCGCAGTTGCCGGAACAGCGCCACGCCCTTGGCGCCGTTGTCGGCCTCGCCCACCACCACCATGTCGGTCTGGCGCCCGACCACCGCGGCGATGCCTTCCCGCATCAGGGGATGGTCGTCGACCGTGAGGACCTGGATGGGGGCGGTGGGCTGAGGCAAGGCGCAGGGAGAGGGTGGGGTGGGGAGGATGGATTGGACCACCTTCGCTTGAGGGAAATCAATCGTGTGATGCGATGTCCATCCCAGGTAACCCTGACCCTCTTTCGGGTTGCGCGGCCACCCCCACCCGGGGCTGTCCGAGGGCCCTGCGGGGCGGCACCATGCCCGGGCCCACAAGGCTCAGGGAGCACAACATGACGGAACACCCCTCACCCCAGGCGCTGGTCAGCCACGATTGCCCCTTGCTGAGCGCGGGCATCGCGGCGGCGGTGGCCCCGTGCTGCCAGGTGTCCACCTGCGCCCGCACGGAGCTGGGCCCGGCGCTGGCGCGTCGGCGCTTTGAGCTGGTGATCAGCGGCCATGCCGAGGCCCTGGATGGGCTGTCGCAGACGCCNGGCCTGCGCTGGCTGGTGGTGGCCGAGGCCGAGCACCGTGGCGAAGCGGTGCGACAGGCCCTGGCGGCCG
>NZ_BADL01000248.1 GCF_000333615.1 Ideonella sp. B508-1
GGCCAGGGCCCGTCGTCCGGTGGTCAGTCTTCGCCCAAGGCGAGGACCACCCGATCGTCCGGCCACGCGGCCCGCCGTCCACCGCAGCGCACCGACCCCCAACCCAAAACCAACCCAACCCAACCCCAAGAACCTCAATCCAAGGTCTGCTGATACCTCGCCAGCGCCACCGCCCCCGCCACCGCCAGAAAGGCCAGCAGCGGCCACAGCTCGGGCAGCACCTGCAGGAAGCCGTTGCCCTTGAGCAGAATGCCCCGCACGATGCGCAGGAAGTGGGTCAGGGGCAGCAGCTCGCCCAGGTGCTGGGCCCAGGCCGGCATGCCGCGGAAGGGGAACATGAAGCCCGACAGCAGCATCGAGGGCAGGAAGAAGAAGAAGGTGGCCTGCAGCGCCTGCATCTGGTTGCGCGCCAGTGTGGAGAAGGTGAAACCCACCGCCAGGTTGGCCAGCATGAACACACCGATCATGCCCATCAGCAGCAGGAAGCTGCCCTCCATCGGCACCTCGAAGAGGAAGGCTCCCGCCGCCAGGACCACGCTGAGCTGGATGTAGCCCACCAGCACATAGGGCAGGATCTTGCCCAGCATCACCTCCACCGGCCGCACCGGCGTGGCCAGCAGGTTCTCCATCGTGCCGCGCTCGCGCTCGCGGGTCATGGCCAGGCCGGTCATCATCACCATGGTCATGGTCAGGATGGTGCCGATCAGGCCCGGCACGATGTTGTAGCGCGACAGGCCTTCGGGGTTGTAGCGGCGCTGGATGCGCAGCTCATAGGGCGCCTCGCCCGCTTTCAGGGGGGCCAGCGGCCCGACCAGGTCGCGGTCCAGCGCGCTGGCGCTGACCTGGCCCAGCGCGGCCAGGGCGTTGCTGGCGGCGCTGGGGTCGGTGGCGTCCACGCTGATCAGCACCGCCGGCTTCTCGCCCCGCACCACGCGGCGGCTGAAGTCATCGGGAACCACGAAGAGGAACTGCACCTGCCCATCGGCCACCAGCGCGTCGCCCGCGGCTTCGCTGTCGGGCTGGTGGGTGATGTGGAAGTAGCCGGTGTTCTCCAGCGTGGCCAGCAGGCTGCGCGCCAGCGGCCCGCTGTCGTGGCTGACCACGGCCGTGGGCAGGCCCTTGGGGTCGGTGTTGATGGCGTAGCCGAACAGCACCAGCTGGATGATGGGCACACCCACCGCCATCGCGAAGGTGGGGCGGTCCCGCATCATCTGCTGGAACTCCTTGACGAAGATGGCCCACAGCCGGGCCAGGCTGAACAGGCGCTTCACCTGGCGACCTCCATGTTGTCGCGGCTCTGGCCGATCAGGCCGATGAACACGTCCTCCAGCGAGGCCTGGGCCGGTGCCCAGCGCAGGCCCGGCTGCTGGCGCCACGGCGCGATGGCGCGCTCCAGCGCGGCCGGGTCGCTGCCGGCCACGTGCAGCGCGCTGCCGAAGGCCGCCACGCTTTGCACGCCCGGAGCCTGCTTGAGCGGCGTGACCAGCGGGGCCAGGGCGGCCGGGTCCTCGCGTTCGGCCTGCACGGCCCAGACGGTCAGGCCCGACTGGGCGATGATCTCGCGCTCGGTGCCGCGGGCCAGCAGGTGACCGTAGGCGATGTAGACCAGCTCATGGCAGCGCGCGGCCTCGTCCATGTAGTGGGTGGACACCAGCACCGTGATGCCTTCGGCCGCCAGGCGGTGGATCTCGTCCCAGAAGTCGCGCCGGGCCTTGGGGTCCACGCCCGCGGTGGGCTCGTCCAGCAGCAGCAGGCGCGGCCGGTGCAGCAGGCAGGCGGCCAGGGCCAGGCGCTGCTTCCAGCCGCCCGAGAGCGCGCCGGCCAGCTGGCGCTGGCGGCTCACCAGGCCCAGGCGCGCCAGGGCCTCGTCCACCTGGCGCTTGCGCTCGGGCAGCTCGAACAGGCGGGCGATGAAGTCCAGGTTCTCGCGGATCGACAGGTCCTCGTACAGGCCGAAGCGCTGCGTCATGTAGCCCACCTGGCGGCGGATCTCCAGCGCGTCGCGCCGCAGGTCCAGACCCAGACAGTGGCCCTCGCCCTCGTCGGGCGTCAGCAGGCCGCAGAGCATGCGGATGGTGGTGGTCTTGCCGCTGCCGTTGGGCCCCAGGAAGCCGCAGATGCGGCCCGGGTGCAGCTGCAGGTCCACGTGGTCCACCACGGTGGTTGTGCCGTAGCGCTTGGTCAGGCCCCGCACGTCGATGGCCCAGTCCGGGGCCGGGGTGGAAGAGGTCGGTGCCATGACGGGCTCAGCGGCTTGTGCCCGCCGCCGGGCGCACATCCAGCGGCTGGCCGGGGTGCAGCTTCAGGGCATCGGCCGGGGCGGGCAGGGCCTCCACCAGGAAGACCAGTTTGCTGCGCTGGCTGTTGGAGTAGATGACCGGCGGCGTGTACTCGGCCTGCGGGGCGATGCGGCTGATGCGCGCCGGGATGGGCGCACCGCAGCCGTCGCAGCCCAGGCTCACCGCCTGACCCAGCTGCAGCCGGCCCACCTCGGCCTCGGGCACGTAGAAGCGGGCCTTGCGGTGGTCCGGCGGCAGCAGGGAGACCACCGGCTGGCCGGCGCCCACGTACTCGCCTTCGCGGAAGAAGGTGTCGGCCACCAGGCCGGCGGCCGGGGCGCTCTGGCGGGCCTGCTGCTCGCGCCAGGCGGCCTGGGCCTGGGCCTCCTGGGCGGCGCGGGTGTTGGCCTGGGCGGCGGCCAGCTCGGCCGGGCGGGCGGTGGGCTGCTCGGCGGTCTGCAGCGCGGCCTCCAGCTCGGCCACCTTGTCGTGGGCCTGGCGGGCGGCGGTGGCGGCGTTGTCCAGCTGCGACTGCGAGATGAAGCCCTGGGCCACCAGGCTGCGCTGGCGCAGCAGGTCCGCGTCGGCCAGCGTGGCGGTGGCGCGGGCCTGGGCCAGCTGGGCGCGGCTGACCGCCAGCTGCGGCGGGCGCAGCCCGGTCTGGCCATTGCTGGCCTGGGCCTGGGCGGCCGCCACCTGGGCCTCGGCCTGGGCGCGGGCCGCGCGGGCGCTCACGTCGTCCAGCTGGAACAGCGGCGCGCTGGCGGCCACCGTCTGGCCCGCGGTCACGGCCAGGTGGGTCAGCGTGCCGGCCACCGGGGCAGCCACATAGACGTAGTCGCCCTCGACATAGCCGGACCAGGCGGCCGGGGCCGAGGGCTGGCAGCCGCTCAGTGCGGCCGCCAGCGGCATCAGGGCGAGCAGGGGACGACGCTGCAGGGACGGAAAGCGGATGGGCCTCATGCGGACACTCCTGGGGCAGGGATGGGGCGGCCGAGCGCGCTCAAGGCCAGATCCACGCGTTGGACGAGGGCGGCTTCGCTCAGCACCTGCTCGGCCAGGGCGGGGCCCAGCAGGGGCGGGGCCAGGCCCAGCTGCTGCGCGCCGGTGGCGATCAGGGTGGGGGCGTTGACGGCGCCCATCAGGAAGGTGAAGGCCTGCAGCGGCGGCAGGGGCTGCAGTTCGCCCGCCGCCTGGGCCTCGTGCAGCAGGGCCAGCAGCAGGCCCAGGTGGCGCGGGGCGTTGGCGCGCAGGAATTCCAGCACCACCGGCTCGCCCTGGGCCGCGTCCAGCGCCAGGCGGCCCACCACGGCACGGTGCTGGCGCAGAAAGCCGGCCAGCGTCAGCAGGGCGCCGCGCAGGCGCGCGACCGGGCGACCTTCGCCCCGGCCCTGGCCGTCCAGCGCGGTGAACATCTGTTCGTAGAGCTGTTGCAGCACCGCCCGCAGAAAGGCCGGCTTGCCGCCGAAGTGGTAATGCACCATGGCCGGCTGGGTGCCGGCGTGTTCGGCCACCTTGCGCAGCGACAGGCCGGCACAGCCGCACTGCGGGTACAGGGCCAGTGCGCTGGCGATCAGCGCCTGGTCCACGGCTTGGGAGGGACGGGCCATGGTGAATTATTGGTCGAATGACCAATAATTCGTCAAGTCCGTGTCGCGATGGCCCAGTGCCGGCCTGGGATGCCAGTGGCTGCTAGACTATGGGCTCCATGGCGCCGATTTGTTCCGGATTGCGGGCGCCCAACAAATGCCGCTAAAGAGGGACTCCGAGACCTGTGCACCCGGTGTCCGCTTTGTCTGGCGCGACGTCCGGGTGTTTTGTTTTGGATGAATGGAGAGTCGGACATGACGAGCTCCGTCGGGGTGGTCACACCGCAGCGCATGCGCTTCGACCAGCCCCTGCCGCTGCAGAGCGGCGCACAGCTGCCGGCCTATGAGCTGGTGTACGAGACCTACGGCACGCTCAATGCCGAGCGCAGCAATGCCGTGCTGGTGTGCCACGCCCTCAATGCCTCGCACCACGTGGCCGGCCTGCATGCCGACGATCCCAAGAGCCTGGGCTGGTGGGACAACATGGTGGGCCCGGGCAAGCCGGTGGACACCGATCGCTTCTTCGTCATCGGCATCAACAACCCGGGTTCCTGCTTCGGCTCGACCGGGCCGATGCACCCCAACCCCGCCACCGGCCGGCCCTGGGGCGCGGACTTCCCGGTCTGCACGGTGGAGGACTGGGTGGACGCCCAGGCCCGGCTGATCGAGGCCCTGGGCATCCGCCAGCTGGCGGCCGTGCTGGGCGGCAGCCTGGGCGGCATGCAGGCCCAGGCCTGGGCCCTGCGCTACCCCGAGCGCCTGCGCCACTGCGTGGCCGTGGCCACCGCGCCCAACCTGTCGGCGCAGAACATCGCCTTCAACGAGGTGGCGCGCCGCGCCATCGTGACCGACCCGGACTTCCACGGCGGCCACTTCTACGCCCATGGCGTGGTGCCCAAGCGCGGCCTGCGCGTGGCCCGCATGATCGGCCACATCACCTACCTGTCGGACGATTCCATGGAGGCCAAGTTCGGCCGCGAGCTGCGCGACGCCGAACTGCACTTCAGCACCCAGGACATCGAGTTCCAGATCGAGAGCTACCTGCGCCACCAAGGTGACAAGTTCAGCGAGTACTTCGACGCCAACACCTACCTGCTGATCACCCGGGCGCTGGACTACTTCGATCCGGCCCGTGCCCATGGCGGTGACCTGGCGCGGGCCTTCGCCATCGCCAAGCACACGAAGTTCATGCTGGTGAGCTTCACCACCGACTGGCGCTTCTCGCCGGCCCGCTCGCGCGAGATCGTCAAGGCCCTGGTCGACAACCGGGCCGACGTCAGCTACGCCGAGATCGACGCGCCGCACGGCCACGACGCCTTCCTGCTGGAGGACCCGCGCTACCTGGCGGTGATGCGGGCCTACTTCGAGCGCATCGCCGCCGATGTCACCCCGGGAGTCCGCGCATGACCACGCCGCTGAAGAACCTGGAAGTGATTGCCCGCCTGGTGCCCCAGGGCGCCCGCGTGCTGGACCTGGGCTGCGGCAGCGGCGAGCTGCTGGCCTACCTGATGCGCGAGCGCGGCTGCACCGGCTACGGCATCGAGCTGGACGATGCCAATGTGCTGGCCAGCACCCAGCGCGGCATCAACGTCATCCAGCTCAACCTCGAAGAGGGCTTGAAGCTCTTCGACGACCACAGCTTCGACGTGGTGCTGCAGCTGGAGACCCTGCAGCACCTGCGCAACGCCGAGAAGATGCTGCGCGAGACCGCGCGGGTCGGTCGCATCGGCATCGTCAGCTTCCCCAACTTCGCGCACTGGCCCAACCGGGTCTCGGTGCTGCGCGGGCGCATGCCGGTGACCAAGGCCCTGCCCTACGAGTGGTACGACACGCCCAACATCCGCGTGGGCACCTACGCCGACTTCGAGGTGCTGGCGCGCAAGAACGGGCTGCAGATCCTCGACAGCTTCGGCCTGCAGGACGGCAACATGGTGCGCACGCTGCCCAATCTGCTGGCCAACGTGGCGGTGTTCAAGTTCGAGCGCGGCTGAGCGGCGCGGCCGCCTCGGCCGGGGCCAGCGCCGTGCCCTCACGGGCCAGGCGGGCGGCCAGGGTGCTGAGCGCCGCATAGGCCTGGGCCAGGGCCGGGTCGCGGGCCTGCATGGCGCTGATCTCGGCCTGCACCACGGCGGTGTCGCCGCGGGCGGCCGGGCCGGTCAGTGCGGCAGCCGGCCCCAGGCGCAGCAGGTTGTCGGCCACGTTCTTCGCAAAGGCCTGCCACAGCGGGCCGATCAGCTCCGGTGGCATGCCGCAGCCCTGCCACAGCTCGGCCGCTGCGGCGGCCAGCACGGGCGGGAAGTTGCTCACCAGCACCGCGGCGCCGTGGTACAGCGGCTTGTCGGCGGCCTGCAGCCGAAAGCAGCGCCCGCCGATGGCGCCGAAGGCCTGCTCGGCGCGGGCCACGGCGGCGGTGTCGCCCTCCAGCGCGCAGGCGGTGCCGGCGAACTGCGTCTGCGCCGCGGTCGGGTCGGCAAACTCAGTGCGGGGGGGGCGC
>NZ_BADL01000247.1 GCF_000333615.1 Ideonella sp. B508-1
TCTGACTGCGCCGTCGCTGGATGACTTCGTCGACCTGGCGCATCTCCAGGGCCATCGGATCGGTTTCGGTGGCACGTTGGGGTGGCGGGGCGAGCGAGGGGGTCATGAAGACACGGATGCGTGAGGCACGGGGGATGAACTGCCCATTATAGGAAGCGGGTGGGCGGCGCGTGGTGGGCGGGGTGCCTGTACTGGCGCTGTTCTACGCGACGTGCTATGATGCCAAGCTTCGCCTGGGAATGGGCCCGGGCGGGATCGGTGTTCCGGTCGTGCTGCGCGGCGTTTGTCGCGGACCACCCCGGCCCACCTTTGAGCAAAAGGGCACATATGTACGCGGTCGTAAAAACCGGTGGCAAGCAATACAAGGTTGCAGCCGGCGAAAAGATCAAGGTAGAACAGATTGCTGCGGACGTTGGCCAGGAAATCGTGATCGATCAGGTGCTGGCCGTGGGTAGCGGCGCGGATCTGAAGATCGGGACCCCCCTGGTGAGCGGCGCCACGGTCAAGGCAGTGGTGGTGGCCCATGGCCGTCACGACAAGGTCCGCATCTTCAAGATGCGCCGTCGCAAGCACTACCAGAAGCACGGCGGTCACCGCCAGAACTACACCGAGCTGGAGATCAGCGCGGTCAACGCCTGATCCGGGCATCAGAAGGAGTTCTGAACCATGGCACAGAAAAAAGGCGGCGGTTCCACACGGAACGGCCGTGATTCCCAACCGAAGATGCTGGGCGTGAAGGCGTTCGGTGGTCAAGTGGTCTCGGCCGGCTCGATCATCGTGCGTCAGCGCGGCACCAAGTTCCACGCTGGCAACAACGTCGGCATGGGCCGTGACCATACGCTGTTCGCGTTGGTCGATGGCACCATCTCGTTCGCCGTCAAGGGCGAGCACGACCGCCACACCGTGAACGTGACGCCGCTGGCCTGAGGCCTGCGCGTCCTGTCTGCCTGAGGGCAGGCCGTCAAAGCCCCGGCACGCCGGGGCTTTTTGTCTTCTGGCCGTCGCCATCCCGGGGGTGGCCGCCCGGCATCGCGGGAGCGGTGCATCCTCTCCGATACCATCGAGGCACCATGAAATTCGTTGACGAAGCCACCATCGACATCGCCGCCGGCAACGGGGGCGCAGGCTGCGTGAGCTTCCGCCGCGAGAAGTTCATCCCCTTCGGGGGCCCCGATGGCGGGGACGGCGGCCGCGGCGGCAGCGTCTATGCCGTGGCCGACCGCAACCTGAACACCCTGATCGACTACCGCTACCAGCGGCGCTACGAGGCCCGCAACGGCGAGGGCGGTCGGGGCGCGGACTGCTTCGGCGCCGCGGCGGACGACGTCACCCTGCGCATGCCGGTGGGCACCATCATCACCGACCTCGAAACCGGCCGGGTGCTGGCCGAACTGATCGAGCCCGATGAGCCGGTGTTGCTGGCCAAGGGCGGTGACGGTGGCTTCGGCAACCTGCACTACAAGAGCGCGACCAACCGTGCGCCGCGCCAGCACACACCGGGATGGCCGGGTGAGCGCTTCAAGGTCAAGCTGGAACTGCGGGTGCTGGCCGACGTGGGCCTGCTGGGCATGCCCAATGCGGGCAAGTCCACGCTGATCGCCGCCATCTCCAATGCGCGGCCCAAGATCGCCGACTACCCCTTCACCACCCTGCACCCCAATCTGGGCGTGGTGCGCGTGGGCCCGGAAAAGAGCTTCGTCGTGGCCGACATCCCGGGCCTGATCGAAGGCGCATCCGAAGGTGCCGGCCTGGGCCATCTGTTCCTGCGCCATCTGCAGCGCACCCGTCTGCTGCTGCATGTGGTGGACCTGGCACCCTTCGACGAAGGCGTCGACCCGGTGCAGCAGGCCAAGGCCATCGTCGAGGAACTGCGCAAGTACGACGAAGGTCTGCACGCCAAGCCGCGCTGGCTGGTGCTGAACAAGCTGGACATGGTGCCCGAGGGCGAGCGCGCCGCCCGGGTCAAGGATTTCGTCAAACGCTACAAGTGGAAGGGGCCGGTCTTCGAGATCTCGGCCCTGGCTCGTGAAGGTCTGCAGCCCCTGCTGCATGCCATCTGGGACCACGTGGCGGCCCAGCAGGAGCTCCCCCCGCCGGAACGCGATCCGCGCTTTGACGAGGCGCCCGGCGAGGCCGGCCATGAGTGAGGCCCTGCGCCAGGCCCGGCGCGTCGTCGTCAAGGTGGGCTCCAGCCTGGTGACCAACGAGGGCCGGGGCGTGGATGCCGAGGCCATCGGCAACTGGTGTCGCCAGATGGCGGCGCTGGCCCACCAGGGGCTGGAAGTGGTCATGGTCTCCAGCGGTGCGATTGCCGAGGGCATGAAGCGCCTGGGCTGGACCAGTCGACCGACCGAACTGTCCGAGTTGCAGGCCGCCGCGGCCGTGGGGCAGATGGGCCTGGCGCAGATGTACGAGAGCCAACTGTCGCGCCATGGCATGGGCAGTGCGCAGGTGCTGCTCACCCATGCCGACCTGGCCGACCGCGAGCGCTACCTCAACGCCCGCTCGACCCTGCTCACCCTGCTGGGCCTGAAGGTCATCCCGGTCATCAACGAGAACGACACCGTCGTCAACGACGAGATCAAGTTCGGCGACAACGACACCCTGGGTGCCCTGGTGGCCAACCTGATCGAAGCCGATGCGCTGATCATCCTGACCGACCAGAAGGGCCTGTACTCGGCCGACCCGCGCAAGAACTCCGACGCCCGCTTCATCGACGTGGCCCAGGCCGGTGATCCGGCGCTGGAGGAGATGGCCGGCGGTGCCGGTTCCCGCGTGGGCACCGGCGGCATGATCACCAAGGTGCTGGCCGCCAAGCGCGCGGCCGGCAGCGGTGCCAGCACCGTCATCGCCTGGGGGCGAGAGCCCGATGTGCTGCTGCGTCTGGCCGCCGGCGAAGCCATTGGCACCGCGCTGGTGGCCGGCACGGGCAAGACAGCGGCCCGCAAGCAGTGGATCCTGGATCATCTGCAGATCCACGGCGCGGTGCGCATCGACGCCGGCGCGGTGGCCAAGCTGACCCAGGAGGGCGCCAGCCTGCTGCCCATCGGTGTCACCTCGGTGGAGGGCGACTTCCAGCGCGGCGATGTCATCGCCGTCTGCGATGCCCAGGGCCAGGAAGTGGCCCGCGGCCTGGCCAGCTATTCCAGTGCCGAGGCGCGCCTCATCGCGCGCAAGCCCTCGTCACAGATCGCCGGTCTGCTGGGGTACACCCACGGCACTGAGCTGATCCACCGAGACAACCTCGTCCTGCGCTGAGCCGGGCAGGGCGCCTGCGCCGGGGCAGCCGCTTTCCGCGGGGCTGTCCGCATCCCGGCGGCCATCCCGTCCATCCCGCCCATGGGGCCGCACGCTGCCGCGCAGGTAGCGGTTGGGATGGTGGGTGACCTTGGGCAGAAAGCGCGCCAGCTCGGTCAGTGCCAGCTGGTAAACATCCCGCTTGAACTCGATCACCACATCCAGCGGCACCCAATATTCGTTCCAGCGCCAGGCGTCGAACTCAGGATGGTTGGTGGCACGCAGGTTCATGTCGCTGTCGCGTCCACACAGGCGCAAGAGGAACCAGATCTGCTTCTGCCCCTTGTAGTGGCCGCGTGCGTCCTTGCGGATGAAGTTCTCGGGCACGTCGTAGCGCAGCCAGTCTCGCGTGCGCGCCACGATCTCGACATGCTCGGGCCGCAGCCCGACTTCCTCGTGCAATTCACGGAACATCGCCTGCTCGGGCGACTCGCCGTACTTGATGCCCCCTTGCGGGAACTGCCAGGAGTGGGTGCGCAGGCGCTTGCCCCAGAACACCTGGTTGCGGGCGTTGAGCAGGATGATGCCGACGTTGGGCCGATAGCCTTCCCGGTCGAGCATAATCAAACCCCTGATTTTGAACTGAAATCAATATAGCACCGGCCGTGCCAGCTGCGGAGCTTCTCGCTAACCCGCAGGCCGCGGTCAGGCTGCAGAGCCCCCCATGAAAGCCTCCCAGTTTTTCATCTCCACCCTCAAGGAAGCGCCCGCCGATGCGGAAGTGGTCAGCCACAAGCTGATGATGCGTGCCGGCATGATCAAGCGCCTGGGCGCCGGCATCTACAACTACATGCCCATGGGCCTGCGGGTGATCCGCAAGGTCGAGGCCATCATCCGCGATGAGATGAACCGCGCCGGTGCGGTGGAACTGCTGATGCCGGTGGTGCAGCCGGCCGAGCTGTGGCAGGAAACGGGCCGCTTCGACAAGATGGGGCCGGAGCTGATGCGCGTGAAGGACCGGCACGACCGTGACTTCGTGATCCAGCCGACCTCGGAAGAGGTGGTGACCGACATCGCCCGGCAGGAACTGCGCAGCTACAAGCAGCTGCCCAAGAACTTTTATCACATCCAGACCAAGTTCCGGGACGAGCGTCGCCCCCGCTTCGGTGTGATGCGCGGGCGCGAGTTCACGATGAAGGACGCCTACTCCTTCGACCGTGACGAGGCCGGCGCCACCAAGAGCTACCAGGCCATGTTCGCGGCCTACAAGCGCATCTTCGACCGCTTCGGTCTGGAATACCGCGCGGTGGCGGCGGACACCGGCGCCATCGGCGGTGACCTGTCGCACGAATTCCAGGTGATCGCCGAAACCGGCGAGGACGCCATCGTCTACTGCCCGACCAGCGATTACGCCGCCAACATCGAGCTGGCCGAGGCGCTGCCCTTGCTGGCCGAACGTGCCGCGCCGGCCCAGACCCTGGCCAAGGCGCCCACACCGGGCAAGAGCACCTGCGCCGATGTGGCCGCGCTGCTGGGCCTGTCGTTGACGCAGACCGTCAAGTCGCTGGTGTTGGCCACCGACGAATTGAACGAAGCCGGTGACATCGTCGGCACCACCGTCTGGTTGCTGCTGGTCCGTGGTGATCACGAGCTCAACGAGGTCAAGGCCGGCAAGGTCGAGGGCCTGAAGAACGGCTTCCGCTTTGCCACGGTGGCTGAGATTGACGAGCACTTCGGCTGCAAGCCGGGCTACCTGGGCCCGATCGGCCTGAAGAAGCCGGTCAAGATCGTCGCCGACCGCACCGTGGCCCGCATGGCCGACTGGGTGTGCGGTGCCAACGAGGCCGATGCCCACCTCACCGGCGTGAACTGGGGCCGCGATCTGCCCGAGCCCGACGTGGTGGCCGACATCCGCAACGTGGTCGAGGGCGATCCGTCCCCCGACGGCCAAGGCGTGCTGGCCATTCAGCGCGGCATCGAGGTGGGTCACGTGTTCTTCCTGGGGACCAAGTACTCCAAGGCGATGAACGCGACCTTCCTGGACGAGACCGGCAAGCCGGCCCTGATGCAGATGGGCTGCTATGGCATCGGCGTCACCCGCATCCTGGGTGCGGCCATCGAGCAGAACCACGACGAGCGCGGCATCATCTGGCCGGCCAGCATCGCGCCCTTCCAGGTGGCGATCTGCCCCATCGGCTATGACCGCTCGGCCGAGGTGAAGGCCGCCGCTGACGCCCTGCACCAGGAACTGCTGGATGCAGGCGTGGACGTCATCCTGGACGACCGGGGCGAGCGCCCCGGCGCCATGTTTGCCGACTGGGAACTGATCGGCGTGCCGCAGCGCGTGGTCATCTCCGACCGCGGATTGAAGGAAGGGGCCTTGGAAGTGCAGGGCCGCCGCGAGGCCGAAGCCAGCAAGGTGGCGCCGGCCGACGTGGGCGCGTTCGTGAAGGCGCGCCTGTCGGCATGACCTGCCACCGCGCCGGCCCAGTCGCGGGCCGGCGAGCCTGTCTGGTGGGTCTGGGGGGCGGGCTGTTGCTGCCCGCCTGGACCCCGGCCTGGGCGGGTGCCCAGGTCGAGGAGCAACTGGCCGACGCGGTTCGCACTGCACTGTCGGCCGCCGTGGCCGACGATGCACCGCCCAAGCCCCGCTTCGACCACATCGAGGATCGCCTGGCCTATCTGCGCTGGCTGGGGGCGATGAGCGAGCGGCTCAAACGCCAGAAGTCCGAGCTGCAGACGCGGGTCGAGTTTCTCGAAACACTCTGGTACGAGAGCAAGCGCGCCGGCTTGGAACCGGCCCTGGTGCTGGGCCTGGTGCAGGTGGAGAGCAATTTCCGCAAGTACGCCATCAGCGTGGCGGGCGCGCGGGGCTATATGCAGGTCATGCCCTTCTGGATGCGGCAGATCGGCGACGGGGATGTGTCCCGCCTGTTCCACATGCAGACCAATCTGCGCTTCGGCTGCGTGATCCTGCGCCACTATCTGGACGTGGAGCAGGGCAACCTCTTCATGGCGCTGGGTCGCTACAACGGCAGTCGGGGCCGGGCCGAGTATCCCAACATGGTGCTGGGCGCGCGCAAGCGCTGGCTGCCCGCCGCCTGAACCGCCGGGATCAGAGCCCTGTCCAGCGGCGTGGCTGGCCCCGACCCACGCCCGTCAGCTCGATCACCCGCTCCACGGTGTCGTCCACCAGCTCGGCGATGCTCTGCGGCCGGTGGTAGAAGGCCGGCAGCGGCGGGAAGACGATGCCGCCCATCTCCGTCACCGCGGTCATGTTGCGCAGGTGGGCCAGGTTGAACGGTGTCTCGCGCACCATCAGCACCAGCCGCCGCCGCTCCTTGAGCGTCACATCCGCGGCCCGGGTCAGCAGGTTGTCGCCGAAACCGTGGGCGATGGCCGCCAGCGTTTTCATCGAGCAGGGGGCCACCACCATGGCGGTCGTCGGGTGGCTGCCGCTGGCGATGCAGGCACCGACATCGCCCAGGGCATGCACCTCATCGGCCAGCTGTTCCAGCGCGCTGCGGTCCAGGCCCAGCTCGTGGTGCACATTGAGCACCCCGGCGGAGGTGACGACCAGGTGGGTGCGCACCTGCAACTCGCGCAGCCGCTCCAGCAGGCGCACACCGTAGACGGCACCGGAAGCACCGGTGATGCCCACCACGACCCGTGGTGGGTCCGAGGTCTCCCAGGTCAAGACCGGGGATCCTCAGGCGGCCAGCATGGGCTGCAGTTCACCGGCCTGGTACATCTCCATCATGATGTCCGAGCCGCCGACGAACTCGCCGTTCACGTACAGCTGGGGAATGGTCGGCCAGTTGGCGTATTCCTTGATGCCCTGGCGGATCTCCTCGTCTTCCAGCACGTTCACCGTGGTGATGTCGGTCGCACCAGAGGCCTTCAGGATCTGGATGGCGCGGCCCGAGAAGCCGCACATCGGGAACTGGGCGGTGCCCTTCATGAACAGGACCACCTTGTGGCCCTTGACGATTTGGTCGATGCGTTGCTGAACGTCGCTCATGGCTGTCTCTGCTTTTGCTGTCCGGACATGGGTCGCCCCGACCGAAGGGTCGCAGCGTCGTATGGCGGATTTATACGCCAAGCCGGGGTCGCTGGCGCTGCAGGCCTGCCAAGGCCCCGGGGCGCGCCCTGGAAAAGTCCCGGTTCGGGCTCAGAAGCGGTAGGACAGTTGCACCTGCATCACCGGCGTCAATTGCATGCGATCGAGCAGATCGCTGCCCTGCAGGCCGGTGGCGGGGCGCAGGCCCTGGGCCGCCAGGCCCAGATCGGCGCTCAGGCTCAGGCCGCTGCGGGCCCACCAGGCGGTGTAGCCCATGCCCAGGTAGGGTGTGGGGGAGCGCTCGACTGCGCCGGTGCCCGGGCGGGACAGCAGGGAGGGGCGGGCCAACACGGCGCCGTCTCCCACCGGCGCAGGCGCGCCCAGGGCCATGGAGGGCGGGCCGAACAGCAGCGCCCCGGTGGCGCGCAGTCCCCCACCGTCGCCCACCTGGCCCAGACCCAGGTAGCGGTCGCCGGACACGCTGGCGGCGCCCAGGCCCAGGCGCGCACCTTCGAGGGTGGTGGACCACCCGATCGGCTGGGTCACCGTGCTGATGCGCAACTGCCATTGGGGCCAATGGTCTTCGGGATGCAAGCCGTCGCCCACCGTGGTGGCGCTGCAGGCCATGGCCCACAGGCCCGTCACCATGAAACCCAGGACTTTGCGCATGATCGAGTCCTCCATCACAGCCGCCCGGGCCCCTTCCTTCCGTGAAGGCGCTTGCATCCGGTGACATTGATGCTACGCCAGCAGCATCTTCCTGCGCGTCGAAATGCGGGCGGGAAAACGCCTTGTTTCAGCGCTGGGCCGATCCGGCTGGGCCGGGCCAGCGGCCGCCTGTGCAGCGGTCCAGGCCGGCCAGGTCCTGGCGGGACTGGACCTCGACGAAGCCCGCCGCCGTGAGCAGGCGCCGCACCGCCTCGGCCTGGTCCCAGCCGTGCTCGAACAGCAGCCAGGCGCCTGGGCGCAGGTGGGGCGCCGCGTCGCGCACCAGGGTGCGCAGCGCATCCAGCCCATCCCCTTCGGGGGTCAGGGCCTGTCGCGGCTCATGGCGCAGCGCCGGCAGATGGGGGTCGTCACCGGCGATGTAGGGCGGGTTGCTCACCGCCAGATCGAAGGTCTCGCTGTCCACGGCCTGCCACCAGTCGCTCAGCAGGAAACGCACCGGCAATCGCAGGCACTGGGCGTTGGCCTGGGCCATGGCCAGTGCCTCGGCGCTGGCATCCAGGGCCGTCAGTTCGGCCGCGGGCCAGCGGTGGCGCAGGGCCAGCGCGATGGCGCCGCTGCCGGTGCCCAGGTCGATGACCCGCGGCGTGGCCGCGCCACACGCGTGCAGGCATTCCAGCGCCCAGTCGACCAGCACCTCGGTGTCCGGCCGGGGCACCAGCACCGCCGGGCTGACCTGCAGTGTCAGACCGTGGAACTCCCGCTCGCCCAGCAGATAGGCCACCGGCTCGCCGTCCAGCCGGCGCCGCACCAGGCCGTTCCAGTGCTGCTGCTGGGTCTCGGTCAGCAGGGCGTCGTCGTGGGCGATCAGCCAGCTGCGCTCGCGCTGCAGCAGGTGGCCCAGCAGCAGGTGGGCGTCCACCCGGTCCAGCCCGGCCTGCTGGGCCTGGCGCAAGGCCTGGGCGATGGTCAGGTCGGCGCTCATGCGCCGGTCTCCAGCGCAGCCAGCTGCTGCTGGGCGCGGGCGGCCTGCAGGGCCTGGATCAGCTCGCCCAGGTCACCGTCCATCACCGCACCGAGCTTGTAGAGCGTCAGGTTGATGCGGTGGTCGGTCACCCGGCCCTGGGGGAAGTTGTAGGTGCGGATGCGGTCGCTGCGGTCGCCCGAGCCCACCAGGGCCTTGCGGGTGGCGGCCTCCCTGGCCTGGCGCTCGCTGCGTTCCTTGTCCTGCAGCCGCGCCTGCAGCACGGCCAGGGCCTTGGCCTTGTTGCGGTGCTGGCTGCGGTCGTCCTGGCATTCGGCCACCAGGCCGGTGGGCAGGTGGGTGACGCGGATCGCGCTGTCGGTCTTGTTGATGTGCTGGCCGCCGGCGCCGCTGGCGCGGAAGGTGTCGATGCGCAGTTCGGCGGGGTTCAGCGTGACCTCGGCGGCTTCGTCGGGCTCGGGCATCACCGCCACCGTGCAGGCGCTGGTGTGGATGCGGCCCTGGGCCTCGGTGGCCGGCACCCGCTGCACGCGGTGGCCGCCGGACTCGAACTTCATCCGCTCGTAGACCCGTGTGCCCTCCATGCGGACGACGATTTCCTTGTAGCCGCCCAGGTCGGAGGCGCTCTCGCTCATCACCTCGCAACGCCAGCCCTGGCGTTCAGCAAAGCGCAGGTACATGCGGGCCAGGTCGGCCGCGAACAGAGCCGATTCCTCGCCCCCGGTGCCGGCGCGGATCTCCAGGAAGGCGTTGCGGGCATCGTCCGGGTCACGCGGCAGCAGGGCGGTCTGCAGCTGGGTGTCCAGCGTGGCCAGCTCGGCCTGGGCCGTGGCCACCTCGTCGCGGGCCATCTCGGCCATCTCCGGGTCGTCCAACATCTCGCGCGCCGTCGCCAGATCGGATTCGCGTTGGGCGAAGCGCTGGTACAGCCCCACGACCTCGGCCGCCTCGGCCTGCTCACGGGCCAGTTGGCGGTAGCGGGCCATGTCGGCCGTGACCTGCGGGTCGGCCAGCAGGCTGTCGAGTTCGGACAGGCGCAGGGCCAGACGCTGGAGCTGCTGGCGCAGGGATTCGTTCATGGAAGGGGGCTCCGGGGGGGGAGCCTGGGAGGTAGGGACGGACGGCGGTGTGCGGCACGGCAGGCGTGCCAGGCGGCAGGCAGGCCGCTAATGCCCGTTGCCGGCCGGGTCGCGCGGGCTGTTGCGCAGGAACAGGCGCGAGACCACCTCGGCCGTGTGCTGGCGCTGCTCGCCTTCGGAGGCGTGCAGCTCGGCCAGGGCGCCGTGCAGGATCTTCTGGGTCAGGCCGCGGCTGAGGGCGTCCAGCACTTCGTCCACATCGCCACCGCGGGCCAGCAGCTTGCGGGCGCGGGCGATCTCGGCGGCGCGCCAGTGGTCGGCCTGCTGGTTCAGGGCCTGGATCAGCGGCACGCTGGCGCGCTGGTCCAGCCAGTGGCTGAAGCTCTGCACGCCGGCATCGATGATGGCCTCGGCCTGGGCCACGGCGGCCTGGCGCTTCTCGGTGGCCGTCTGCACCGCCTGGGTCAGGTCGTCCACGGTGTAGAGGTATACGTCCGAAAGCTGGGCGACCTCGGGTTCGATGTCGCGCGGCACGGCCAGATCCACCATGAACATCGGGCGGCGGCGGCGGGCCTTCAGGGCGGATTCCACCGCGCCCAGGCCGATGATGGGCAGGCTGCTGGCGGTGCAGGAGATGACGGCGTCGAATTCGTGCAGGCGGCTGGGCAGCTCGGCCAGGCGCAGGGCCTGGGCACCGAAACGGGTGGCGAGCTTCTCACCCCGCTCCAGCGTGCGGTTGGCCACGGCCATCAGCCGGGGTTCGCGGGCGGCGAAATGGGTGGCCACCAGCTCGATCATCTCGCCGGCGCCGACGAACAGCACCTTGATCTGGCTGAGGTCTTCGAACAGCTGGGCCGCCAGGCGCACCGTGGCGGCGGCCATGCTGATGGAGTGGCTGCCGATCTCGGTGGAGGTGCGGACTTCCTTGGCCACCGAGAAGGAGCGCTGGAACAGCTGGTGCAAGGTGGTGCCCAGGGTGCCGGCCTCGTCCGCGCCGCGCACGGCCTGCTTCATCTGGCCCAGGATCTGCGGCTCGCCCAGCACCATGGAATCCAGGCCGGAGGCCACGCGGAAGGCGTGCCGGGCCGCCTCGCGGTTCTCCAGCACATAGGTGTGGTCCTGCAGGTGCATCTCGGAGACGCCGCCGCGTTCGGCCAGCCAGGCCAGGGCCGGGCGCACCAGCTCGCGCCCTTGCTCCGGGGTGGCGGAGGCCACGTAGAGCTCGGTGCGGTTGCAGGTGGACAGGATGGCCGTTTCCGGCGTGGCGCGACGCAGCGCGTCGCGCAGGGCCTGCAAGGAGGGGGACAGCTGCTCAGGCGCGAACGCGAACCGCCCGCGCAGATCCAGCGGGGCGGTGTGATGGTTCAGGCCGAGCGCGATGACACTCATGTTGCCAATTATAAAATTCCGCTTCCATTCCCGCACCGGCCCCGTCCGGAGCAAATGCGGCGGATTTGACAAGCATCAAGCGAGAGGCTGGTCGGCATGGGTCCCCTGGACGCTTTGTGGCACCTGTTGAATTTCTTTGGCCCAGCCCTGGGCGTGGGGCTGGTGGTGACCTTGCTGGCCAAGCTGATCTGGCGGCGTGAACTCAGGGCCGTGCCTTTTCAGACCCTGGCCTTGTGGTGCGTGGCCGCCGGCGCGATGGTGCTGGTGGCCGGGCTGATCGTCTTCGGCCGGGACGGCCGCATGGCCACCTATGGGGCCCTGGTGCTGGCCGTGGCCCTGACGCTGGGCTGGCGCGGCGGCCTGCTGCGCCGCTGAGCGCCCTGGCCGGCGCCGCCCCCTCGGGTGATGTTCAGGCGGCCACGCTGTCGCGTACCAGCACCTCGGCCCGCAGCGAATGCGGGAAGGCCTCGGTGATCGTCACGTCCACCATCTGGCCGATCAGGCGGGCCGGGCCGGCGAAGTTGACGATGCGGTTGCATTCGGTGCGGCCCATCAGTTCCTCGGCGTTTCGGCGCGAGGGGCCTTCCACCAGGATGCGCTGCACCGTGCCCACGCGCGCCGCGCTGATGGCGCGCACGTTCTCCTCCAGCCGGGCCTGCAGGCGTTGCAGCCGTGCCAGCTTGACCTCCTGCGGCGTCTCGTCGGGCAGGGCGGCGGCCGGGGTGCCGGGGCGGGCGCTGAAGATGAAGCTGAAGGAGGCGTCGAAGCCGACGTCGTCGATCAGCTTCATGGACTTCTCGAAGTCCTCGTCTGTCTCACCCGGGAAGCCGACGATGAAGTCGGTCGACAGGCTGATGTCCGGCCGCACGGCGCGCAGCTTGCGGATGATGCTCTTGTATTCCAGCGCGGTGTAGCCGCGCTTCATGGCCGAGAGGATGCGGTCCGCGCCGTGCTGCACCGGCAGGTGCAGGTGGTTCACCAGCTGCGGCACGCGGCCGTAGACGTCGATCAGGCGCTGGCTGAACTCGTTGGGGTGGCTGGTGGTGTAGCGGATGCGCTCGATGCCGGGGATCTCGGCCACGTACTCGATCAGCAGCGCGAAGTCGGCGATCTCGCCGCTGTCGCCCATGGCGCCGCGGTAGGCGTTGACGTTCTGGCCCAGCAGCGTCACTTCCTTGACGCCCTGGTCGGCCAGGCCGGCGATCTCGGTCAGCACGTCCTCGAAGGGACGCGACACCTCTTCACCGCGGGTGTAGGGCACCACGCAGTAGGTGCAGTACTTGGAGCAGCCCTCCATGATGGAGACGAAGGCGGTGGCACCCTCGACCCGGGCCGGCGGCAGGTGGTCGAACTTCTCGATCTCGGGGAAGCTGATGTCCACCTGCGGGCGGCGCTGGGCCTGGCGCTGGGCGATCATCTGCGGCAGGCGGTGCAGGGTCTGCGGGCCGAAGACCAGGTCCACATAGGGCGCGCGCTCGATGATGGCCGCGCCTTCCTGGCTGGCCACGCAGCCGCCCACGCCGATCAGCACGCCTTTTTCCTTCAGGTGCTTGACCCGGCCCAGGTCGGAGAAGACCTTCTCGGCGGCCTTCTCGCGGATGGAGCAGGTGTTGAACAAGACCAGATCGGCCTGCTCCACGTCGTCGGTGGGCTCGTAGCCCTCGGCGGCGCGCAGCACGTCGCTCATCTTGTCGGAGTCGTACTCGTTCATCTGGCAGCCGAAGGTGCGGATGAACACTTTCTTGGTCGTCATGGCGGGGTCTCCTCCGGCGGGCGCCGGGGCGGGGGTCTGCGCGGCGGGGCGCGTCAGACGGCAGTCCAAAGGGGGGGCAGGGCGGCTCAGGACGCCGCCGGGCCGGTCAGGGCCTGTTTCAGGGCCGGGTCCAGGTCTGGGCCGCGGCGTCGAAGGTCCAGCTGCGGGCCTGTTCCAGCGTCATGGGCCAGGGGCGCTTCTCGGCTTCGTCGTCACGCAGCAGCCAGACATCCAGCACCGTGCCGGAGTTGATCTCCAGCGTGTAGTTCACGACAAAGCGCTGGCCGGTCAAGGTGCCGGGCAGCTTCATCATGTTGTCGGTGCCGTGGATGCGTGCGCCCGGAGCCAGCCGGGCCGACTCGCCGTTGAGCAGGATCTGCGGCGGCGCGCTGAAGTTGATCACGCCGCGCAGGGCGTTGGCGGGGAAGGTGCGCGCCATCCAGGCCTGCGCGGCCAGCGGGGCCAGCAGCAGGGCGGTGGGGGCCGCCAGCAGGCGACGGCGGGACAGGCTGGGAACACAGCGGGGCATGGTGTGGATCCAGAGGCTGTGAAGCGAGACCCTGGCCGCAAAGGCCGGGACCAATGAAAAGGCCCGAGCATTTTGCAATGACTCGGGCCAGTGTGTTCTGGTGGCGCTTCAGGGATTCGAACCCCGGACCTGCGGATTATGATTCCGTCGCTCTAAC
>NZ_BADL01000246.1 GCF_000333615.1 Ideonella sp. B508-1
CCAGCTTTGCGGGCTGGCACCAGAGGCTGGATCTCCTGGGCGTCACGCGCCAGGGTGTACCAGAGCAGGAAGCCCACCGCGGCGCTGACCACCAGCATCACGAAGGGGCCCAGCGAGCGGATCTTGTAATGGGCTTCGTAGTACAGGTAGAACAGCGTGGTCAGCCAGCTGAACAGCACGAACACCTCGTAGAGGTTGCTGACCGGGATGTGGCCGATGTCCGGGCCGATCTGATGGCTTTCGAACCAGCGCACCATGGTGCCAGTGAGCGCCATGAAGACAGCCGCCCAGGCCAGGCCCGAGCCCACCTTCAGGCCCAGCGCGTTCTCGCCGCCCTGGCGGGTGAAGAAACCGATCCAGTAGAACAGGGTGCTCATGTAGAAGAGCACGCTCATCCACATGATGGCACTCTGGCTGGCCAGGAAATACTTCAGCAGGAAGACCTTGTCGCCAGCGGCCAGGTCCGCGCCGAAATTGTCCAGGTGCTGGTTGTAGAGCGAGATGGCCAGCAGGGTGGCCGCGCCCACGCCCAGGCTGAGGGTGCGCAGCGGGCCCCAGAACCAGCCCAGGCCGATCAGGCTGGGCACCGCGCCCAGCAGGATGCCGCGCTCGTACACGTCCATCGAGCTGCCGTAGCGCTGGAAGGCGTAGGCGGCGCCCAGCACGATGCACAGGGCGTAGAGCCAGTCATAGGCGCTGCGCTGGCTGAACCAGCCGGGCTTGCCGACCGCGAGGGTGGTGGTGGTCATGGCGTGGTGTCTCCGGAAAGGGCAGACGGGCCGAGAAGGTCCTGCCGCAGGGCGTTGAAGTCGGCGTCGATGTCCAGTGTGCGGCGCGGGGTGGACATGGCCATCAGAACACGGGTGTGCCCGTCAGCGGCCGGGCTGAGCCAGACCCAGAGGCGACGCTCGCGAATGTAGAGCATGGCAAAGACCCCCAGGATCAGCAGCACCGCGCCCAGGTAGACCAGCTTCTTGCCCGGTGCGCGGGCCACCTGGAAGACACTGGCTTGGACCTGGTTGAAGCCGCTGAGTTGCATCATCAGCGGTGCCGGGTAGAAGTAGCTGTCCGACAGGGCCATCACCGCCTGGGTCATGAAGGCCTGGGTGCTGGCGCCCGAGCTCAGCGGTGCCTGCCCATCGGCCTGGCGCACCAGCTGCTCCAGCTCGAACAGCGAGCCGTTGAGGATGCGCAGCAGCACGTCGGCCACGCGTTGGCGGTCGGCCTCGGGCACGGTGCCCTCGATGAACTGGCTCAGGGCGGCCAGGCCACCGGGCACCGCATTGGCCTTGGCCGCCTTTTCGGCGCCGGCGAACAGGGCCAGGGCGCGTTCGCCGGTGATGCGCAGCTGGTCGCGCATCTCGGGGCGGTCGGCCGGCGTGGCGCTGTCGGCATAGCGCTGGGCGGCCTGGCTGCGCAGGGCCGGGTCGGCCAGGGCGCGGCGCAGGTGCAGCCAGCCATTCATGCTGTTCTGGTCATCCACCGGGATGCGCAGGTAGCGGAAGTTCTCGTCGGTGGCCTCGCGCACGCCCATCACGAAGACGCGTTGGCCATCGATCTCCAGCGGCAGCATGTAGTTCTGGAACTCCCGGGCCTGGCCGCTGGCATCGCGCAGCTTGTAGGTGAAGGAGGGGCCGACGTTGTGCAACTGCTTTCTCTTGTCCGGATCGACGCCCGCGCCCAGGTGCTTGTCCAGCGTGCCACCCAGGTCCACCTTGCGCACATCCGTGCCCTTGCCATCGGCCTCGCCCAGGTTCTCGACGTTGATGACCCGCAGGCCGGTCAGCTCCAGGGTGTATTTGTCGCTGCCACCGCTCAGCGGCAGGCTGTCGCCGATGCGGCCCTTGAACACCAGGGGCGGGCCGTTGCCCGCCAGCGGCTGGGCGGTCAGCTCCAACAGGGAGCCTCCATCCTCGAAGCTGCTCTGGTAGATGGCCACGCCGCGGTGGAAGACCGGTTCGTTGACCTTGACCATGGCTTCGGTGGCGGCACCGGTGTCGTGGTCGTGCAGCACGATCTTGCTGGCGAACAGCTTGGGCATGCCGGTGTCGTAGTACTCGACGATGAACTTCTTGAGTTCGACGTCGAAGTCCAGGTCCTGCAGCACGATGCCGTTGGGCATGCTCAGCACCGCGGTGCCGGCGCGCCCACCCTCGGGCACGAACAGGTTGCCGCGGAAGGTCGGGTTGGTTGATGGCAGCCGGTGCTCGGGGGCAACGTCCTTGATCAGGCCACCGCCCTCGAAGGTGCTCTTGCCGGTGAACCACATCTGGGTTCGCACGACCAGATCGCCATCGAACAGCCCGCCCAGGCACACCAGCACCACGGCGGAGTGGGCGGCCAGGTAGCCGATCTTGTTGAGCCGGCCCTGGCGGGCGGCGACCATGGTGCCGTCTTCCCGCACCTGGGCCCGGGCCTGCCAGCCGCGGCGGGCCAGGACGTCGGACACCTGCTGGAGCGCGGCGTCGCCGTTCACGGCCAGTTCACCCTCGGCCTTGTGATGGAAGGCCTTGAGCGACTGGGCGCGCACATGCTCCTTGAAGCTGCGCAGGTCGCTCAGGATCTTGGGCGTGTTGCGGGCGATGCACAGGCTGGTCGACAGCACCAGAAAGCCCAGGATCAGCAGGAACCAGGGGGCGCTGTAGACGTTGAAGAGGTGGAAGCGGCCGAAGACATCCGCCCAGAAGGGGCCGAACTGGTTGATGTAGTTGTTCAGCGGCTCGTTCTGCTTCACCACCGTGCCAATGACCGAGGCGATGCAGATCACGCACAGCAGCGTGATGGCAAAGCGCATCGAGGACAGCAGTTCGAGGCTGTCGCGCCAGGCGCGTTGGATCAGGGAGGGCGAGGCTCCGTGGGAGGCGGTCATGCGGCGATTATCCGGGGCCCGTGGGGCCAACAAGACAAAGGCCGGTCAGTGACCGGCCTTTCACGGGGAATTCAGGAATCCTTCAGCCTGGAGCGGCTGATTCTGCCCCTGCTCAATGCAGGCCGGCCACGTAGTCGGACACGGCCTTGATTTCGGCGTCGCTCATGCGGCCGGCGATGTCCATCATCTGCGGGCTGTTGGTGCGGGCGCCGCTGCGGAAGGTGGTCAGCTGGGCCTCCACATACTCGGCATGCTGGCCTCCCAGACGCGGGTACTGTGCCGGGATGCCGGCACCGCTGGGGCCGTGGCAGCCGGCACAGGCCGGCACCTTGCGATCGGCGATGCCACCGCGGTAGATCTTCTCACCCAGGGCCACGGTGTCCTTGTTCTTGGCGGCGCCCGGCACCGGCTTCTTGCTGGCGTAGAAGGCCGCCACATTCTTCATGTCGGCCTCGGTCAGCGGCGCGGCCATGCCGTTCATGATGGGGTTGACGCGCTTGTTGGCCTTGAACTCGGTCAACTGCTTGACCAGGTATTCGGGGTGCTGACCCTGCAGAATGGGGTAGGTGGCCAGACCGCGCGTGCCATCATTGGTGTGGCAGGCACCACAGGTCACGGCAATCGCTTGGCCGCGGGCCAGATCCGGCTTGAATGGGGCTGCGGCTTCGGCGGCATGAACGGAACCCGCCATCAGGGCTGCGAGCACGAGGGAACTGGCGAACGCGACAGGAGACTTCATTCGGAGGGCCTCGGGGATTGTGGAATTTGTGGGTGTTGGCAAGCCAGCGCAAGCCAGCAATCAAACCAGGGAATTCTAGAATGTGCCATGCGTGAAACCTCCAGCCAAAGTCGTTCGGATTTGTCCGAACTCAAACACCCTGCATTGGCCTGGGCTCACAGTGCTCGTTTCCTGACCACGGCCAGCCAGCTCAACCAGCTCCCGCCCGGGGATCTGGGCGAGATCGCTTTTGTCGGTCGCAGCAATGCCGGCAAGTCCACCGCGATCAATGCACTGGCCCAGCGCCGTCAGTTGGCGTTCGCCTCCAAGACCCCGGGGCGCACCCAGCACATCAACCTTTTTGCCCTGGGGCCGCGCGAGGCTCCCGATGCCTACCTGGCCGACCTGCCCGGCTACGGCTACGCCACCGTCTCCCGGACCGAGAAGGTGCGCTGGCAGAAGGTGATGGCCGATTACCTGGAAGTGCGGCGCAACCTCAACGGCGTGGTGCTGCTGGTGGACAGCCGCCTGGGCCTGACGCCGCTGGACGAGCGCCTGCTCGAGTTCGTCTCGCCGCGGATCAACACCGGCGAGGTCAAGCTGCTGGTGGTGCTGACCAAGGCGGACAAGCTCAACCGTCGCGAGCAGCAGGCGGCCCTGGCGGCCGTTCAGGAGCAGCTGGGGGCCCGGGTGAGCGAGCAGGCCGATGTGGGCATGCTGCTGTTCTCGGCCACCAAGCACCAGGGCCTGGCGGATCTCGCCGAGACGGTCCATGGCTGGGTGCATCCCCAGGCGACGCAGCCCGAGGCCGAGGCTGCGACGGACGATGCGGACGAGCCAAAGGATTTGCCGGCCTGAAGACCGGCGATGAGCTCGGAAGGCCGGGCGACGCCCTGGATCAGGGCCGGCCGATGACCAGGGCCAATCCGGCCTCGCCGCGCGGTGCCCAGGTCAGGCCCAGGTACATGGGGCCGAGTCCGGTGTCCGCGCCGAGGAACACGCTGCCCCCGTAGCGCAGGCCCGTCAGGCGGATGTCGTGGTAATCCAGCCAGGCGTTGCCGGCTTCCACGCTGGTGCCCACGAAAAAGCCCCGGGCGAAGACTGGGGTCTCTGCCAGACGCATGTACCAGTTCAGCCGCCCGAACACCATGGCGTTGCCGCTGACCTGACCCGGCTGGTAGCCGGACAGCTGCTGGAAGCCGCCCAGGCTGTAGCGCCCCACCGTGGACGCCGAGGTGGTGTTGGCCGCCTTCACCTCGCCATGCAGAGTGACGGTCTGCCGCCCCCAGCTGGCGGCTCCGGTGGCCTGGCTCTCGACCCAGGCCAGGTCATTGCGCTCCCCGCGCTCATGCCGGGTCCCGACCAGGGCATCGGTCTCGAAGCGGTAGCCCCGCTGCGGGAAGTTGGCGTAATCGAGCTGATCGACCACGATGCGTCCGCGCAGGCCCATCTCCTGCCAGGTTTCCTGGGTGCTGGCCAGGACATCGGCGCTGCTGGCCAGCAGGGGGGCGCTGCGGGTGGCCTCGTAGACCGGACCGACCCGCACCTCGCCCAGATTGCCCCAGGGTTGCCCCAGGTCCAGCCCGATGCGCAGCTGGGAGCGGCGCAGTTCACCGACCTTGTCGCCGCCGTTGCTGTTGAACACCGAGAGCTTGCGGCGCTCGCCGTCGGTCCAGCCCGAGACGAACCAGTCGTCGGACAGGCCGATGTTCCAGTTCAGCGGGTGGTAGAGCTCGGTGAACAGGCGCGGCACTTCGCCGATCTGGGCGATGCTGCGCCACTCCGTGCCATTGGGGGTGAGCCAGTGGCGGTTCAACGAGAGTTTGACGTTGAAGGCGCTGTTGCCGCTGAAGTCCGTGGAGAGGTCCAGGCCGGCGTTCAAATAGGTCGGGCCCCAGGGTTTGTCTTCCAGGGTGAACAGCAGGCCGTCCCCCCGGCTGTCATGCACCAGGCGGTAGTCGGTTTGTGCGTAGTCGCCGGTGGCGGCCAGGTAGCGGGCGTCCCGTTCGGCCTTGGCGGGGTCGAAGGGCTCGCCGGCCTTGCTTTCCAGCTGGGGCTGCAAGCGGCCCGGGTTGGTTCCGGTGGTGCCACTGAAAGCCACGAAGTCCAGCTGGGTGGGGGGCAGTTTGTGGGCCTGGGTGGCCAACTGCCAGTCCGCGTACTGGGTGTTGGACGTCGAGAGGGCGGCGAGCTGGTCGGCGCGGGCTTGCGCACCGGCCTCGCCGATGTCGACCAGTTGGGCGACCTTGTCGAAGTCGCCCGAGGTGAGGGCACCCAGATCGGGCTGGATCAGGATGTCGCGGGGGCCTAGCGAGTCCAGGCTGCGCCGCACATTCTGTTCGGTCAGGATGTTGATCATCTGGGCGGTGAGCCCGATGGCGGAGTTGAGCGTCTCACGCCCGGCCAGCGGCGTGCCGATGTTGACAACGATGACGATGTCCGCGCCCATGGCCCGGGCCACGTCCACCGGCACGTTGTCCACCAGGCCGCCATCGCCCAGGATGCGGCCGTTCACCTCGGTGGCCGGGAAGACGCCGGGCACGCTCATGCTCGATCGCAGGGCCGTGGCCAGATCGCCCTGGGCCAGGATGACCGGCTGGCCGGTCTCCATGTCGGTGGCCACCGCGCGAAAGGGAATGGGCAGGCGGTTGAAGTCGCTGATGTCCTGGGCGGGCAGGGTATAGCGCCGCAACAAGGCGTCCAGTCCCCGGCTGGAGACGGCGCCCTGGGGGGCGCGGAACTCGCCATCACGCCAGCCCAGCTCCAGCGCGGTGCTGAGCTCGAAGTCCTGCTCCTTGCGGCGCTGCGACAGTTCCTCCCGGCCCACCCGGGTGGAGAACAGGCTGGTCCAGTTGATCTTCTTGAACGCCTCCTCGATCTGGTCGGCCTTCATCCCGCTGGCGTACAGGCCTCCGACGATGGCGCCCATGGAGGTGCCCGCAATCACATCGATCGGGATGTGCTTTTCTTCCAGCACCTTCAGAACACCCACATGGCTGATGCCGCGGGCGCCGCCGCCTGAAAGCACCAGCCCGATCCGGGGGCGCTGGGACGCTGACGGGGTGGATGCCGCGGCGGCGGGCAGGGCCGGTGCCGGCGGCGGGGTGGGGGCACTCCAGGCGATGGCAGGGAGTGCGCACAGCAGCAAGGTGGTGGGCAGCAGGCGGCGTGGCATGGTGGGGATTGTGGCCTGTGGCAAGCATGAAAAAGGCCACCCGAAGGTGGCCTCTTGTGGTGCTTGCGAGAGCAGGGTGCTCAGGCAGGACAGCTTACATGTCCATGCCCATGCCGCCCATGCCACCCATGCCGCCGCCCGGCATGGCGGGGGCTTCTTCCTTCGGCGCTTCGGCGACCATGCATTCGGTGGTCAGCATCAGCGAGGCGACGGAAGCGGCGTTCTGCAGCGCGGTGCGGGTCACCTTGGTCGGGTCCAGGATGCCCATCTCGATCATGTCGCCGTAGGTGTCGTTGGCGGCGTTGAAGCCGTAGTTGCCCTTGCCACCCAGCACGGCGTTGATCACCACGCTCGGCTCGCCACCGGCATTGGCCACGATCTCGCGCAGCGGGGCTTCAATGGCCTTCAGGACCAGCTTGACGCCAGCGTCCTGATCGGCGTTCTCGCCCTTGATCTCGCCAGCGGCCTGACGGGCACGCAGCAGGGCCACGCCACCGCCGGCCACGATGCCTTCTTCCACGGCAGCGCGGGTGGCATGCAGCGCGTCTTCCACGCGGGCCTTCTTTTCCTTCATCTCGACTTCGGTGGCAGCACCGACCTTGATGACGGCCACGCCGCCAGCCAGCTTGGCCACGCGCTCTTGCAGCTTCTCGCGGTCGTAGTCGCTGGTGGCCTCCTCGATCTGGATGCGGATCTGCTTGACGCGGGCTTCGATGTCGGCGGCGGCACCGTTGCCATCGATGATGGTGGTGTTTTCCTTGCCCACTTCGACGCGCTTGGCTTGGCCCAGGTCGGCCAGGGTCACCTTCTCCAGCGACAGGCCCACTTCCTCGGCGATCACCTTGCCACCGGTCAGGATGGCGATGTCTTCCAGCATGGCCTTGCGACGGTCGCCGAAGCCCGGTGCCTTGACGGCCACGACCTTCAGGATGCCGCGGATGGTGTTGACCACCAGGGTCGCCAGGGCTTCGCCTTCGACGTCTTCCGCGATGATCAGCAGCGGACGGCCGGCCTTGGCCACGGCTTCCAGCGTGGGCAGCAGGTCACGGATGTTGCTGACCTTCTTGTCGTACAGCAGGACAAAGGGGTTGTCCAGCAGGGCGACTTGCTTCTCGGGGTTGTTGATGAAGTAGGGCGACAGGTAGCCGCGGTCGAACTGCATGCCTTCGACGACATCCAGCTCGTTGTTCAGGCTCTTGCCGTCTTCGACGGTGATCACGCCTTCCTTGCCGACCTTGTCCATCGCCTCGGCGATGATGCCGCCGACGTCGGAGTCGCTGTTGGCCGAGATGGTGCCGACCTGGGCGATTTCCTTGGAGGTGGTGGTGGCCTTGGAGGCCTTCTTCAGCTCGACGACCAGGGCGGCGACGGCCTTGTCGATGCCGCGCTTCAGGTCCATCGGGTTCATGCCGGCGGCCACGTACTTCATGCCTTCGCGCACGATGGCCTGGGCCAGCACGGTGGCGGTGGTGGTGCCGTCACCGGCGTTGTCGGAGGTCTTGGAAGCGACTTCCTTGACCATCTGGGCGCCCATGTTCATGAGCTTGTCCTTGAGCTCGATCTCCTTGGCGACCGAGACACCGTCCTTGGTGACGGTGGGGGCGCCGAAGGAGCGCTCCAGCACCACGTTGCGGCCCTTGGGGCCCAGGGTGGTCTTGACCGCGTTGGCCAGGATGTTCACGCCTTCGACCATGCGGGCGCGGGCGTCAGCGCCGAAGACGACGTCTTTTGCTGCCATTTGAGAAATCTCCGAATTCAGTACAGGATGGGTGGGCGGTGATCAGAGGATCAGGCGATCACTTCTGAACCACGGCGAAGAGGTCTTCTTCGCGCATGACGAGCAGTTCCTCGCCATCGACCTTGACCGACTGGCCCGAGTACTTGCCGAACAGCACGCGGTCACCGACTTGAACGTTCAGGGCCACGAAATCGCCCTTGTCGTTGCGCTTGCCCGGACCCACGGCCAGCACTTCGCCTTGGTCAGGCTTTTCAGCGGCGTTGTCGGGAATCACGATGCCGGAAGCGGTCTTGGTCTCGTTTTCCAGACGCTTGACGATCACGCGATCGTGCAACGGACGAAGTTTCATTGCATCTCCTTGGAGCATGGACAGTCAAATGGGAAGAAGGTCGGGGTGCACCGGGCACCTGCCTTGTTCCTTCAGTGAACGTGCAGCCACTTCTGTGGGGGCTGCGTTTGTTAGCACTCTCATTGAGTGAGTGCTAAGACGCATTATAGGGACGGCGTGCCGGCTTTCAAGAGCTGCCGAACCGGACCCTGGAAGTCACTTGGCGCGTTCGCGGCTGATCAGCGCGAAGGGCACGAGGATCGGCGCCAGCACCACGTAGTACAGCAGGTTGACGCCGTTGGCCGCCGTGGAGACGGGTGTCACCAGGGCATGGGCCACCTGCTCGCTGCGCGGCTGCTCGGCCTGGATCTCCACCGTGTAGGGGTGGTTGAGGGTGGTGCGGGCGCGGTTGGCCTTCACGGTGCCCTGCAGATAGCGCTGGCCGGCCACATGGCCCGACAGGCGCCAGGCCCCCGGCTGGGCGGGGTCGGCCTGAAAACCCAGTGCGACGGCCTGGGCACGGTCGGCATCGCCCAGATCGGCGGGCAGGGTCAGGGCATAGTCACCTTCGGTGCGCCCGTCGGCCGAGACCGTGAAGCGGCCCAGTTCCCCTTCCATGCGCGCGTGCAAGGGAGACGCCAGGGCCGCCACCAGGGCCTGGGGGGTGTCGAAGATGTAATGGTAGTGTTCGCCGATGACCACGAGGTGCTGGCGATCCTGCGACAACAGCAGCGAGCTCAGGGTCTCGTGGTAGGTCCTGAGTTCCAGCGTCTCGGGCTGCGTCGTGGCGCAGCCCGCCAGTCCGCCTGCGGCCGCCAAGACCCACAACAGTTGACGTCGGTGGAGCAGAGGGCTTCCGGCGGCGGTGCTCATGCGGCTTCTCCCTCGTCAGGCTCGGCTTCGTGGCTGGCTGCGACACGGTAGTTTTCGCTGGCCCAGGCCCCGAAGTCGTGTCCCTGGCAGCGTGCGCTGCAGAAGGGGCGGAATGGATTGCTCGGCCCGAACACGGTCTTTTCCCCGCAAGCCGGGCAGTTGACATCGATCGGGGGGCGTGGGGGGGCGGAAGGCAGGAGGGTCACGGGATCAGCTGCACAGGGCGAGGTCGAAGGCGGCATCCTGCCCGAAAGGCTTCAAACGGCCCTCGGTATCAGCCCGCATCAAGCGCACGGACACCATCAGGCGGTGGCCGCTGATCTCGGGCACCAGATCGAGCGATTCGTCCAGCCGCAGGCGCAGCAGTTGGTAGGTGCGGCCCTGGGGCAGGGTCTGCTGGTACTGCCCGCCAGTGGCGACCACGCGGTGGGGCACGCCGCTGTCGCGCAGCAGGCGCAGCAGCAGGTCCAGGCCGTTCTTCATCGGCCACAGCGAATCAATCCAGCGGGCCAGATCCTGGCGGCGGGCCTCGGCCGGGTGCTGCTGCCAGGCGTAGTAGGCCGGCAGGTCGAATTCGCAGGTGCCCCCGGGGATGCTGATGCGGCTGCGGATGCTCATCAGCCATTCGTTGGCCGTCAGGGCTTGTCCGGCTTTGCCGGCCTGGTTGTTGAGGGCCTGGTAGCCCTCGTCGATCTGGCCGATCACCTCGTCCAGCGCCGCTTCGGAAATGTGCGGGTTGCCGCGGTAGCCCAGCAGCACGCTGCGGTGGCGGTCAAGCTCTTTGAGGATGTCCGACTTCAGGTCGGCACGCGAGGCCACGTCCATGATCTCGAAGACGGTGACCAGGGCGAAATGATGGTCCACCGGTTCGTCGCGGGGCACCAGCTGCGTCAGCCGCTTGAACAGATGCTCGAGCCGCAGCATGGTGCGAATGCTCTCGTTGAACGGGTATTCGTACAGGACCAAGGTGGGGCTTCCAGGCGGTGGGATGCTGCGTGGATTGTTTCACAGCCGCGCGGTGGCCGGCACGCCGAAGAATCCGAGCGCCCAGAGCGCATCGACTTCGGCTTCCAGCTCGGCCAGGGTGAGCGTGTCGTTGAGGATCACGGCGTCGGCCGCTGCCCGGCGCGCGCTGCGGCTGGCCTGCTGTCGGATCACCTGCGCGACCTGGGCCTGTGGCCAGCCGGAGCGGGCCAGGACCCGCGCCTCTTGCGTCGCCTCGCTGCAGTCCACCACCAGCACCCGATCGACCTGGCGACGCCAGCGCGCGCCGTTCTCCACCAGCAGCGGCACGTCGAAGACCACGGGTTGCGCGGGACCGGCGGCCTGGGCCTGGCGTTGGGTTTCCTCGCCGATCAAGGGATGGAGGATGGCCTCCAACTGGCGCTTGGCTTGCGGCTGCGCGAAGACCAGATCGCGCATCCGCGCCCGGTCGAGGGCGCCATCGGTGCCGATCATCTCTGCACCGAACCGGTCCGCGATGTCCTGAAGGGCCGCTCCGCCGGGCTGGGTCAGCGCTCGGGCGATGGCGTCGGTGTCGATGACCCGGGCCCCGTGCGCAGACAGCATCCGCGCCACCGTGCTCTTGCCGCTTCCGATGCCGCCGGTCAGACCGATGCGGCGTGCCCCGATCATTGGCCGATCCAGCCCAGCACCCGGTCCAAGCCCGCCAGCATCACGACCAGCCCGCCGCCGGCCAGGAAGGGCCCGAAAGGCACGTAGCGCCCTTCACGCAGGGCGTTGCTGAGCTTCATGCCGATGCCCACCACCGCACCGATCACCGAGGCCATCAGCACGATGGGCAGGATGGCCTGCCAACCCAGCCAGGCACCCAAGGCCGCCAGCAGCTTGAAGTCGCCCGCGCCCATGCCCTCCTTGCCCGTGGTGAGCTTGAACAGCCAGTAGACCGACCACAGCGAGAGGTAGCCCGCCGCCGCGCCGGCGATGGACTGGGTGACCGGCAGCGTCCAGCCCAGCGCGGCGGCGCTCAGGCCGGCCCACAGCAGAGGCAGCGTGAGGCTGTCGGGCAGCAGCGTGGTGTCCCAGTCGATGGCGGTCAGGGCGACCAGGGTCGCCGCCACGCCGCACCACAGCAGCACCGCAGGCTGCGGGCCCATGTGCCAGGCCAGGCCGGCAAACAGCAGTCCGGTGAGCAGCTCCACCAGGGGGTAGCGCGCCGAGATGCGCGTGCCGCAGGCGGCGCAGCGGCCGCGCAAGCGCAGCCAGCCCAGCAGAGGGATGTTCTCGTGCCAGCGGATGGCGTGGCCGCAGGCCGGGCAGCGCGATGCCGGCTTGGACAGGGACAGGGGGGCGAGTCCTTCCAGGCGCCGCGTCAGCTCCTGCGCGGTCGGGGCCAGGGGCTTGGGCGCCGCGTCACCAAAAGTGCGCTGCCAGGACTCGGCGTCCGACAGCTGGGCCGCCACATCGGCCCACCACTGCCGCTCCATCATGCGGGGCAGCCGATGGGCCACCACGTTCAGGAAGCTGCCCACACACAGGCCCAGCAGGCCCAGCACCCAGGGCGAGAGCCACCAGCCCAGGGTTTCGGTACCACCGACCATGCCTCAGACCACCTGACCCAGCTTGAAGATCGGCAGGTACATCGAGATCACGATGCCGCCGATGAGCACACCCAGGATGACGATGATCAGCGGCTCCATCAGGGTGGACAGCCCCTTGACCATTTCGTCGACCTCTTCTTCGTAGAAGTCCGCTGCCCGGGACAGCATGTCGTCCAGCGCACCGGATTCTTCGCCGATGGCCGCCATCTGCAGCACCATGTTCGGGAAGACGCCGGTGGTGGTCATCGACGGGGTGAGGGCCGTGCCGGCCGCCACGTCACGCTGGATCTGTTCCGTGGCCTTGGCGTAGACCGCGTTGCCTGCCGTGCCGCCCACCGAGTCCAGCGCCTCCACCAGCGGCACGCCGGCGGCGAACAACGTGGACAGCGTGCGGGTCCAGCGGGCCACCACCGATTTCATGATCAGATCGCCGAAGATCGGCATGCGCAACAGCAGCCGGTCCATCACCATCTGCATGTGCTCGGAGCGCTTCCAGGTGCGGAAGAACATGTAGCCGCCACCAAACAGCGTGCCGAAGATGGCCCACCAGTAGTGCACGAAGAAGTCGCTCATGCCCATGACCATCAGCGTGGGGGCTGGCAAATCGGCGCCGAAGCTGGTGAACACCTGCTTGAAGGCTGGGATCACGAAGATCATGATCACCGTCACGACGACGAAGGCCACGACCAGCACCGAGATCGGGTAGATCAACGCTGACTTGACCTTCTGCTTGAGCGCCAGGCTCTTCTCCTGGTACAGAGCCAGACGGGCCAGCAACTGCTCCAGGATGCCGCCGGCCTCACCGGCTTCGACCAGGTTGCAGTACAGCGCGTCGAAGTACTGCGGATGCCGGCGGAAGGCCGAGGACAGGGCTGTGCCGGTCTCCACATCGGCGCGGATGTCGAGCAGCAAACGGGTCAGACGGGCGTTGACGCTGCCGCGGGCCACGATGTCAAAGGCCTGTAGCAGGGGCACACCCGCACGCATCATGGTGGCCAGCTGTCGGGTGAAGACGGCGATGTCCTTGGCCTTGATGGACTTGCCGCCCGAGGTGCGGCGCTTCTTGACCTTGGAGACCATCACCCCCTGGCGGCGCAGGCTGGCGCTGACTGCGGCCTCGCCCCCGGCACGCATCTCGCCGCGGACGATCTTGCCGTTGCGGTCCTTGCCCTCCCACTCGTAGGTGAAGTCCTTGACGTTCTTCGCTGCCGCTGCAGTAGCCATTGAGCCTCCGACCGCTCCCGACGGTTGATGGATGATGTGTTCTGTTGCCGAGTTCTGTTGCGACTCAGTCGTTGGTGGCCGCAATCACCTCTTCCAGCGTGGTGACGCCTTGCTGGACCTTCACCAAGCCGGACTGTCGCAGATCGCGCACGCCTTCGCGGCGCGCCTGCTCCGCCAGATCCACGGCCGAGCCGTTGGTCAGGATCAGCCGCTGGATGGCCTCGGTGATGGGCATGGCCTGGTAGACACCGACCCGTCCACGGTAGCCATTGTTGCAGGCCGAGCAGCCGACCGCCTTGTACGGGCGCCAGCTGCCGTCCAGGTCACTTTCCTCGTAGCCTGCCTTGATCAGGGCATCACGGGGGTAGTCCGCCGGCTGCTTGCAGCTCTCGCACAGCCGCCGGACCAGGCGCTGGGCGGTGATCAGCAGCACGCTGGAGGCGATGTTGAACGGGGCCACGCCCATGTTCAGCAGCCGGGTGAGGGTGGAAGGCGCATCGTTGGTGTGCAGTGTGGACAGGACCAGGTGGCCGGTCTGCGCAGCCTTGATCGCGATGTCCGCGGTTTCCAGGTCCCGGATTTCGCCGACCATGATCACGTCCGGATCCTGCCGCAAGAAGGATTTCAGCGCGCTGGCGAAGGTCAGGCCCGCCTTGTCATTGACGTTGACCTGGTTGATGCCCGGCAGGTTGATTTCGGCCGGATCCTCCACCGTGCAGACGTTCACCCCAGGCTGGTTCAGGATGTTCAGGCAGGTGTAGAGCGACACCGTCTTGCCCGAGCCCGTCGGGCCGGTGACCAACACCATCCCATAGGGCCGGTGCACGGCGTGCATCAGCCGCTCTTTCTCGGCCGGCTCGTAGCCCAGGGCCTCAATGCCCAGCTTGGCGCTGGAGGAATCGAGGATACGGATCACGATCTTCTCGCCGAACAGCGTGGGCAGGGTGCTGACCCGGAAGTCGATCGACTTGTTGCCGAAGCGCAGCTTCATCCGTCCGTCCTGGGGGACGCGCTTCTCCGAGATGTCCAGACGGGAGATGACCTTGATGCGGGAGGCCAGCTTGTCCTTGATCGCCAGCGGCGGCTGGGTGATTTCGCGCAACTCGCCGTCGATGCGGAAACGCACCCGGTAGTTGTATTCGTAGGGCTCGAAGTGCAAGTCGGACGCGCGCATGTTGATGGCGTCCACCAGCATCTTCTGCAGAAAGCGCACCACAGGGGCGTCTTCCACCTCGGACACCACATCGGCCGCGGGGGCGGCGGAGGCACTGGTGTCTTCCTCGGTGACCTCGAAGTCGAAGTCGGCCGCACTGATGGCCTCCAGCGCTTGGTTGGCCGACCCCGTCTGTCCTTCGATGAGCTTGCTGAGCTTGTCGTGCTCCACCACCACCCACTCGGGTGACAACTGGGTGGCGAACTTGATGCGCTCGCTGGCCTCCTGGTCGGTCGGGTCCACGCAGGCCAGGAACAGCCGGCTGCCGCGCTTGTTCAGTGGCAGCACGTGGTACTGCCCGATCAGCTTGGCGTCGATGATGTTCTTGGGCAGGCGCTGAGCATCCACCGCGTCCAGGTCGAGCAGCGGAACGGCCAGTGCGGAAGACAGCGCGTGGGCCAGTTGGGCGGGACTGAGCTCGCCGGAGCCCATCAATTCGCTGATGAAGGAGACCTTTTTCTCCTTCGCGCTGCGCACCAACTCCTCGGCGCGGGCAGCCGCCAGCCTGCCTCCATGGACAAGCACGCGCGCCACGCCGGAAAGCGTGGGCTTTGAAACATCAGTGATAGTGTCCACGGGTCACAGCAGGCCGACTGGGCATGTCAACGCCTTGCTCGGCGCAAATCCAATGGCACATGATGACGCAAAACGGTCGCGTTCTGTCAACGACGATCGCCTGCGTGGGAGGTGCGAGCCGAATTTCCACCGAAATGGCGGTTCCAGGCGACAAAGTGTGACCGTGCGTCACGCGCGGACCTGTGCGGGGGGGCCGTAAAGCACAAAGGCCACGGAGGTCCGTGGCCTTTGTGCATGGGTGCCTGGTCGGGGTGAGAGGATTCGAACCTCCGGCCTCTACGTCCCGAACGTAGCGCTCTACCAGGCTAAGCTACACCCCGAAGAAGTCAACGACACGAATCGGCCGCTGCTCTTGGTGATCTGTTTTCCGGTGATTTCTTGACGCTGCAAGAGCGCGGATGCGCTGTTGTGCTCAGAAAGACCGATCAACTGATCGAGCAGGAAATTCTAGCAAGATTTTCTGGGCATGGGAAGGGGGGAGCGCGGCAATGCTCTGGCGGGCCGCTTCGGCCTCTTGTTGCGCCGCCTGGCGGGTGACTTCCAGGGCGCCCGTGCGGTGCACGATGGCCACGATGTCGCGCAGCCGTTCCACCTCGCCGTGTTCGATGGCGTGCCGGATCAGTTGCCGTTCCTCGCTGCTGCCGCGCTGCATGGCGGCCAGCAGGGGCAGGGTGGGCTTGCCTTCGCGCAAATCGTCGCCCACGTTCTTGCCCAGGGTGGCGGTGTCTCCCTGGTAGTCCAGCAGATCGTCCACCAGTTGGAAGGCGGTGCCCAGGGCGCGGCCGTAGCTGGCGCAGGCCTCCTCGACCTCGGGCGGGGCGCCGGCCAGCACGGCGCCCAGTCGGGCGCTGGCCTCGAACAGCTTGGCCGTCTTGTAGCGGATCACCTGGAGATAGCTCTCCAGAGCCACATCCGGCTGGTGCATGTTCATCAGCTGAAGCACCTCGCCCTCGGCGATGACGTTGGTGGCTTCGGCCAGCACCTCCAGCACCCGGAGGTCGCCGACCGAGACCATCATCTCGAAGGCGCGGGAATACAGAAAGTCGCCGACCAGCACGCTGGCGGCGTTGCCGAACACCGCATTCGCCGTGGGGTGGCCGCGCCGGAGCAGCGACTCATCCACCACATCGTCGTGCAACAGGGTGGCGGTGTGGATGAATTCCACCGTGGCAGCCAACTCGTAATGGTGGTGGCCGCGATAGCCCAGGGCCTGGGCAAACAGCAGCACCAGCCGCGGTCGGATGCGCTTGCCGCCCGCG
>NZ_BADL01000245.1 GCF_000333615.1 Ideonella sp. B508-1
TGACCCGACTGGATCTGCCAGGTGCTGGTCCTGCCACTGGTAAACTCGGCCAAGACCCTGCCATCAACCGCCAGCTCCCTGGAGAGGCTCCGGACTTCCCAACGCCCGCCCCCCCAATTGGACCTGAACCCCAACACCCCCTCGCCTGCCACGGCTCCTCGCACTGCTCGCAATTACAAGGATCTTCACGCATTAATTCTCACAACCCACCTGCATCTCGTCCAACCCCACCTTCCAATGACGCGAGCCTTCGACGCTCAGAGTATCCGGACACCCCAGGCTTGCCACTCCCTATGTCGACGAATACCTCGTCCACATGATGTCATCGGCGCACACGATCGCCATCTGGGACGTACGCACTGCCAGGATATGCAACATGTAACTGATGCCACGCACCGTGTAGATCAACGCCGGCGAGCGGGGATCGTCATCCAGCTTGTGGCGCAGCCGGGACACCAGCAGATCGATGCTGCGGTCCAGCTGCTGGACGCCCTGGCCGCGGGCCATGTCCAGCAGCTGCTGACGGTTGAGGGTGCTGCGCGGGTGTTCCAGAAAGGCCTGCAGCAGCGCGCACTCCGCCTCGGACAGCGGCACCTGCAGCCCGGTGGGGGCCACCAGCGTGCGGCTGTCGGGTTCCAGTTCCCAGTCCCCGAAGCGCACCGCCGAGGCCGAGGGGACGGCCGTGGGGCGGGCGCGGCGCAGCAGGGCATGCACCCGGGCCCTCAGCTCACCGGGGTGGAAGGGCTTGTCCAGCACGGCATCGGCGCCCAGTTCCAGGGCCACGGCCCGGTCTGCTGCGTGGCTGGCGGTCAGCAGTACCAAGACCGGGGGGGCGCCACCGTTGTCTCGCAGCAGCCGCAGCTGGGTCCAGGGGTCGGGCCCACGGCGCAGGCGGGTTTCCGGCGACACGACCAACAGGTCGAAGCCTTTGCGCCCGCAGGTGGCAACGCTGGTGACGTCATCGCTCACTTCGATTTGGTGCCCCCGCTGCGACAGCGTGCGGGAGATGGTCTCCTGCGCCTCAAGGTCGGTGTCGACCACCAGGATGCGGGCGGGGCGCTGGGGCGAAGGGGTGTAGTCGGACTTCATGAACCAAGCTCGGGAAAACCTGGAAACGAAGCCTAAGGCCTGCCCTGGGGCCTTGCCGAGGGATCTGGGGACATGTACAGCCCCGTTTTACCCTGCCTTTACATTGCGATACCTGAGTGGGGACTGGCGAAGCAATGACCAGTCGCTCACCGGGTGGGCCTGCCCCGTGTCAACATAAGCGGCTGATCTCCCTTTGCGGCCCTTCCTCCACGCCCTGCCTGCCATGTCCTCCGGCCTGATCCACATCCGCGGCGCCCGCCAGCACAACCTCAAGAACCTGGACCTGGACATCCGCACCGGCGAGATGACAGTGGTCACCGGTCCCAGCGGCTCGGGCAAATCCAGCCTGGTCTTCGACACCCTTTACGCCGAGGGCCAGCGGCGTTACGTCGAGACCTTCTCGGCCTACGCCCGCCAGTTCCTGGACCGCATGGACCGGCCGGCCGTGGACAAGGTCGAGGGTGTGCCCCCGGCCATCGCCATCGACCAGACCAACCCGGTGCGCACCAGCCGCTCCACGGTGGGCACGATGACCGAGCTGAACGACCACCTGAAGCTGCTGTTCGCCCGGGCCGCCCAGCTGTTCGACCGCCAGACCGCGCTGCCGGTGCGGCACGACAACCCCGACACCATCTACGAAGACCTGCAGGCCCGTGCCGCAGCCGCGGGCGACCCGAGGTTGGTGCTCACTTTTCCGGTAGAGCTGCCCGCCAACACCACCGCCGAGCAGCTGGAACAGTGGCTGGCGGCCAGTGGCTTCAGCCGGGTGCAGGCCGAGCGCGTGGCGGGTGACAAGAAGCTGCTCGACGTGGTGGCCGACCGCCTGCGCCTGGGCAACGCCGAACGCGCCCGGGTGATGGAGGCCATCGAGCTGTCGCTCAAGCGTGGCCAGGGCCGCTTGACCGTCTACGCCCTGCAGGACGAGGGTGAGCCTTCACTCTGGAAGTACAGCACCGGCCTGCACTGCCCGGAAAGCGATTTGCGCTACAGCGAGCCCCAGCCGGCCCTGTTCAGCTTCAACTCGGCCTACGGCGCCTGCGAGACCTGCCGCGGCTTCGGCCGGGTGATCGGGGTGGATTTCGGCCTGGTCATCCCGGACGAGAAGAAGACCCTGCGCAACGGCGCCATCAAGCCGATGCAGACCCCGGCCTGGAAGGAATGCCAGGACGATCTGGTGAAGTACGCGGGCGACGCCGGCATCCCGCGCGACACCGCCTGGAACCAGCTGACCCCGGCCCAGCGCGAGTGGGTGATCGAGGGCTCGCCGAACTGGAACGGCAACTGGAACAAGCAGTGGTACGGGGTGCGCCGCTTCTTCGAGTACCTGGAGAGCAAGTCCTACAAGATGCACATCCGGGTGCTCTTGTCCAAGTACCGCAGCTACACCCCCTGCACCGTCTGCGGCGGCGCCCGGCTCAAGCTGGAGGCCCTGCTCTGGCGCGTGGGCTCCCAGGCCGACGCCGATGCGGTGCTGGCGCCGGAAAAGCGCTTCCTGCCCCAGGGCGTGGGCTGGACGCGTGCGCAGCTGGAGGCCCTGCCGGGCCTGTCCCTGCACGACCTGATGCTGCTGCCGCTGGAGCGCCTGCGCCGCTTCTTTGACCAGCTGACCCTGCCGGACGCGCTGCGTGACGAGGCCTTCAAGCTGTTGCTGGAAGAGGTGCAGCACCGCCTGAAGTACCTGTGCGACGTGGGCCTGGGCTACCTGACCCTGGACCGCCAGAGCCGCACGCTCAGTGGCGGCGAGGTGCAGCGCATCAACCTGACGACTGCGCTGGGCACCTCGCTGGTCAACACCCTGTTCGTGCTGGACGAGCCCTCCATCGGCCTGCACCCGCGCGACATGAACCGCATCGTCCAGGCCATGCAGCGCCTGCGCGACGCGGGCAACACCCTGGTGGTGGTGGAGCACGACCCGGCGGTGATGCTGGCGGCCGACCGCCTGATCGACATGGGCCCCGGCCCGGGCGAGAAGGGCGGGCAGATCGTCTTCGACGGCGCGCCGGAGCAGGCCCGCGAGGCCGACACCCTGACCGGTGCCTACCTGGGGGCGCGCAAGTCGGTGGGCATGGGCTTCCGACGCTTTGTCGAGCCCGGTACGCCGCGGCTCATCCTGGAAGGCGCGCGGCAGAACAACCTGAAGAACCTCTCGGTCGAGTTCCCGCTGCAGCGGCTCACCGTGGTCACCGGCGTGTCCGGCTCGGGCAAGAGCACCCTGGTGCAGGACGTGCTGGTGCCGGCCCTGAACCGCCACTTCGGCCACGCCACCGAGACCCCGGGCCTGCACGACCGTCTGCTGGGTGCCGACCTGCTGGCCGACGTGGCCTTCGTGGACCAGTCGCCCATCGGCAAGACGGCACGGTCCAACCCCGCCAGCTATGTCGGCGCCTTCGACGAGATCCGCAAGCTCTTCGCGGTGGCCCCCCTGGCGCAGGAGCGCAAGTACACCGCCGGCATGTTCAGCTTCAATGCCGGCGACGGACGCTGCCCGACCTGCGGCGGCTCGGGCTTCGAGCATGTGGAGATGCAGTTCCTCTCCGATGTCTACCTGCGCTGCCCCGACTGCGATGGCAGCCGCTACCGCGCCGAGATCCTGGACGTGAAGATCGAGCGGGCCGGCCGCAGCCTGTCCATCGCCGACACGCTGGAGCTGACCGTCAGCGAGGCGGTGCAGTGCTTTGCGGCCGACCGCGAGGTGGTGGCCAAGCTGCAGCCCATCGTGGACGTGGGCCTGGACTATGTGCGCCTGGGCCAGCCGGTGCCCACGCTCTCGGGCGGCGAAGCCCAGCGCCTGAAGCTGGCCGGCTTCCTGGCCGAGGCCGCGGGCCGGCCGCGCCAGCCGGTGGCCAAGAAGGGCACGCTCTTCGTCTTCGATGAGCCGACCACCGGCCTGCACTTCGACGACATTGCCAAGCTGATGCGCGCGCTGCGCAAGCTGCTGGACGCCGGCCACTCGCTGCTGGTGATCGAGCACAACCTGGACGTGATCCGCGCGGCCGACTGGCTGATCGACCTGGGCCCCGAAGGTGGCGACGCCGGGGGCGAGGTGGTGGCCGTGGGCACGCCGGAGGACCTGCGCGGCCACCCCACGTCCCACACCGGCGCGGCCCTGCGTGAATACGATGGCGCCCTGCATGCGGGCGAGAAGACCGCTGCCGACAGCGGCAGCTACCTGGGCCGGGTGGTGCGCGAAAAGCGCGCCGAGGACGAGGCCATCCGCATCATCAACGCCCGCGAGCACAACCTGAAGGCGCTCAACGTCGACATCCCGCGGGGCAAGTTCAGCGTCATCACCGGCGTGTCCGGCTCGGGCAAGAGCACGCTGGCCTTCGACATCCTCTTCAACGAAGGTCAGCGCCGCTACCTCGAATCGCTCAACGCCTACGCCCGCTCCATCGTGCAGCCGGCTGGCCGGCCGGAGGTGGATGCGGTCTGGGGCATCCCGCCGACGGTGGCCATCGAGCAGCGCCTCTCGCGCGGCGGGCGCAAGTCCACCGTGGCCACCACCACCGAGGTCTGGCACTTCCTGCGCCTTTTGTGGGTCAAGCTGGGTCTGCAGCACTGCGTGCATGACGGCGCCCCGGTGATGCCGCAGACGGCCGAGAGCATCGCCGCCCAGCTGCTGCGCGACCACAAGGGCCAGCACATCGGCCTGCTGGCGCCGCTGGTGGTCAACCGCAAGGGCGTCTACACCGACCTGGCCAAGTGGGCCAAGGCGCGCGGCCACACCCACCTGCGGGTCGATGGCGAGTTCCTGCCGGTGGATCCCTGGCCGCGGCTGGACCGCTTCAAGGAGCACACCCTGGAGTTGCCGGTGGGCGACCTGGTGGTGAGCCCGGAGAACGAGGCCGAGCTGCGCCGCCTGCTGGCCCAGGCCCTGGACGTGGGCAAGGGCGTGCTGCACCTGCTGGCGCCGCTGGACGGCCTCGCCCAGGCGCTGGCCGACGGCGATTCCACGCTGGCCATCGGCAGCGTCAAGGTCTTCTCGACCAAGCGGGCCTGCCCGGTTTGCGGCACCAGCTACCCCGAGCTGGACCCGCGCATGTTCAGCTACAACAGCAAGCATGGCTGGTGCACCAGCTGCGTGGGCACCGGCCTGGCGCTCACCCGCGAGCAGCGCAAGGCCTTTGACGACAGCGTGCGCGACGAGGACAACCGCGGCCGCGAGCAGAGCTTCCCCAGCGAGGAGCCCGAGGTTGAAGGCCTGGCCGGCGAGGCCTGCCCGGACTGCCATGGCGCCCGCCTGAACCCGATGTCGCGCGCGGTCAGCTTCCAGGGTGAGGGCATCCACGCCGTCGCCCAGTGGTCGGTCACCCAGACCCGGGCCTGGATCGAGGGCCTGAGCGCGGGCAGCGCGATGAGCGCCCGCGAGCTGGGCATCGCCCGCGACGTCATCACCGAGATCCAGGGCCGTTTGGCCTTCCTCGAAGAAGTGGGCCTGGGCTACCTGACGCTGGACCGCGCTGCGCCCACCTTGTCAGGTGGCGAGGCCCAGCGCATCCGTCTGGCCGCGCAGCTGGGCAGCAGCCTGCAGGGCGTCTGCTACGTGCTGGACGAACCGACCATCGGCCTGCACCCGCGCGACAACGGCATCCTGCTCAACGCGCTGCACCAGCTGGGCCAGAACGGCAATACCCTGGTGGTGGTGGAGCACGACGAGGACACCATCCGCCGGGCCGACCACATCATCGACATCGGCCCCGGCGCCGGCAGGCGCGGCGGTCGGCTGATCGCCCAGGGCACGGCGGCCGAGCTGGCGCTGCAGCCCGATTCGGTGACCGGCCGCTGCCTGGCCCATCCGCTGGTCCACCCGCTGCAGGCACGGCGCGAGGTGACCCGGGCCACCCCGGCGCTGGAGCTGCGCGGCGCCCGCCTGCACAACCTGCAGCAGGTGGATGTGGATGTGCCGCTGGGCCGGCTGGTGGCGGTCACCGGCGTCTCCGGCTCCGGCAAATCCACGCTGGCGCGCGACGTGCTGCTGGCCAATGTGGCCGCGCTGGTGGCGGCCAAGGGCCGCAAGAACGACGAGGCCGCGGCCCAGTCCGTCATCCTGCAGGGCTGCCAGAGCCTGAGCGGCTGGGGCGGTGTGGACCGGGTGCTGGAGGTCGACCAGACGCCGATCGGCAAGACACCGCGCTCCTGCCCGGCCACCTACATCGGCTTCTGGGATGCGATCCGCAAGCTCTTCACCGAGACGCTGGAGGCCAAGGCACGGGGCTATGCCGCGGCCCGCTTCTCTTTCAACACCGGCCAGGGCCGCTGCCCGGCCTGTGAGGGCCAGGGCATGCGCACCATCGAGATGAGCTTCCTGCCCGATGTGAAGGTGCCCTGCGATGTCTGCCACGGCCAGCGCTTCAACACCGAGACGCTGGCGGTGACCTGGCGCGGCAAGAGCATCGGCGACGTGCTGAAGATGGAGGTGGACGAGGCGGTGGAATTCTTCGCCAGCATGCCGTCCATCGCCCATCCGCTGCAACTGCTCAAGGACGTGGGCCTGGGCTACTTGACCCTGGGCCAACCCAGTCCCACCCTCTCGGGCGGCGAGGCCCAGCGCATCAAGCTGGTGACCGAGCTGACCAAGGTGCGCGACGAGGTGGGCCGGCGCGGCCAGAAGGCGCCCCACACCCTTTATGTGCTGGACGAGCCGACGGTGGGCTTGCACATGGCGGACGTGGAGCGTCTGATCCGCGTGCTGCACCGCCTGGTGGACGGCGGCCATTCGGTGGTGGTGATCGAGCACGACCTGGACGTGATCGCCGAGGCCGACTGGGTGCTGGACCTGGGGCCCGAGGGCGGCACCGGCGGCGGCCGGGTGGTCTGTGCCGGCGCGCCGGAGGCCCTGGTGGCCGCCGGCACACACACCGGCCATGCCCTGCAACCGGTGCTGGCGCGGCGCTGAACCGGCGGCGGCCGGGTGATCCCGGCCTCAAGCTGGCGGCTGGGCTGCCGATGTCAGGAAATCGATCCGATTTCCAGGGCCGCCCCCTGTACCTGTCCACCCTGCCATGCGCGTCTGCTCCCTCGCCTCCGTCCAGAACTGCATCGAGCTCGGCCAGCCGCTGCAGTTCAGCGTGCGCGACGAGGGTCACCTGCTGCTCTTGGCCAAGGGGCAGGTGATTGCCGATCAGCGCCAGCTGGAGGATCTGTTCCAGCGCGGCGCCCTGGTGGAGGTCGATGAACTCGCGGGCCTGCTGCCCGCGGCCCGTCGGCCGCCGCCCCCGCGGGCTGCGCGTCTGCCTCGGGCCTGGGAGGACTGCGGGCAGAAGATGCGCGAGGTGTTCGCCACCGAGACCCCGGCCCTGGCCGGGGCCATCGAGGAGGCCACGGACCAGCTTCTGGCCTTGATCCAGACCGCGCCCGACGTGGCCCTGGCCCAGGTGGTGCGTCAGTCCAGCGGCGGGGGCGGTCACTATGGGGTGCGCCATTCCATCCATGCGGCCACGGCCAGTCAGGCCGCCGCGCGGTACCTGGGCTGGAGCGATGTCGACCAGCGTCGTGCCTTCCAGGCCGCGCTGACGATGAACATCGCGATGGTCGATCTGCAGGCACGGCTGGCCACGCAGGTCTCGCCGCTGACCGCGCGCCAACGCGAGGCCATTCACGATCACCCCCTCCGCGGCGCCCAGATGTTGGCCGAGGCGGGCATCCAGGACGAGGCGTGGCTGCAGGCGATCCGCCTGCACCACGAACTGCCCGACGGATCCGGCTACCCCTGCGGCACGTCCGAGAGCAGTGAACTGGCCGAAATGCTGCGCTTTGCCGATGTCTACACCGCCCGTCTGAGCGACCGGGCCGATCGCCCGGCGATCAGCGCCCGCCAGGCGGGACGGGAACTGCACCAGATGGGGCAGACCAGCCCGCTGGCGGGGGCCCTGATCAAGGCCTTCGGCATCTTTCCGCCAGGCAGCGTGGTGCGCCTGGTCAGCGGCGAGATGGGCATCGTGGTGCGCAACGGCGAAAAGGCCTATCACCCGCACGTCGCCATCCTGACCACCTCGGCGGGAGAGCCCCGTCAGTCGCCCAGGCTGGCCGACACCTCGCGCGACAGCCACGCGGTGTCGGCCCTGTTGCCCGCGCATGCCATGCCGATGCGGATCAGCGAGGACATGATCGCCGGACTGATCGTCGGGGCCTGAGCCGCTCCCGGAAAAAAGCCCGCCGAGTGGCGGGCTTTTGCTGCGGTCGCGAGGCGACTCAGGGGGTCGGGGTGGCCACCACGTAGCTCTCGGTCACGCCGACGTTGTCGGTGCTGGAGCGGTCCGGACCGATGGCGCCCGCCCCCATGCCGCGCTTGGCGAAGGCGGTGGCCCAGATCATGAAATCGGCGTCGTCGGTGGCATCGGCCACCGACAGAATGGCGTCGCGTGCCTCCAGCATGGTCGGCGCGTTGGGCGTCATCTTCAGGCCGGCGATGATGTAGTCCTGCACCTTGCTGCGGGCCTGCTTGAAGGTGTAGCGACCGTCCTGCAGGAAGCCGGCATAGGCCTCCCACAGCACATTGGCCCAGATTTCGCCAGTGTTGTGCACCTCGGCGTTGCTGGCGCCATCCTGACCGAAGGCCAGCGGAGCGGTCGTGGGCAGTGGCACGCCGTTCTGGATGTGCTTGAAGGTCAGCGGGTTCTTCGCAAAGTCAGTCGAGTAGGGCGCACGGCGGATGCCGAAATAGGCCTCACCGGTCACGTAGCTGCCCACCGAGTAGGCGCCATTCCAGGTCAGGTTGGTCTTGACCTGGGTGTCGTTCTGGCGCACCTGCAGCAGCATGGTGTTGAAGTCACTCCAGCCTTCACCCATGCCCTTGCCCTGGTTGCTCGACAGGCCGCTGCCATTGCCGACCAGGCGGTTGCTCACGTAGTGGAAGAACTCGTGGGCGATGATGCCTTCGTCGATGGTGCCGTCCAGGTCATGGGCCGGCTGGGTCCGCTGCATGTGGACAGTCACCGGGGTCGGCGAGGCCTTGATGGCGTTGCCGTCGTCCAGTGTGATCATCATCGCGGGGATGTTGACCACCGTGACGTCGTCACCGGCCATGCCGATGGGCGAGCCAGTCACGTTGTTCACGATCACGGCACCGATGGCGCCAGCGTCTTCGGCCATCTTGGCCTTGGAGACGAAGCTGCAGTTGCCCCGGTCGATCAGGGCGATCTTGCCAGTCAGCGCAGCACTGTTGATGAGGGGGGTGCAGGCGTCGGTGGTCGGGGCGGTGCCATCGTCCACCAGTTGCAGTGTGCCGGTCAGGTCGAAGCCCTGGGGGCCGAAGGCGGCGGTGCCGTAGGTGAGCTTGCCGGCCAGCGATGCGGGATCCACCACCTGGAATTCGCCCGTGCTCAGGCCGTCGAAGAGGTACATCTGCATGCGCGGCGAGCCACCGTCGGCGGGGGTCGACATGTTCGCGTTGTTGCGGCCCGAGAAGTCCTGCCCCTCGGCCAGGATCGGGTCACCCTCGACGCCGCCGCGGCCGTAGTTGCTCACCTGGGCGTTGCCAGCGGCTTCGTTGAAGCCGTGGTCGTACCAGAAGTCATGCAGCCAGTTGTTCATGTAGAACAGATTGACCACGGCCGCGTTCTGGGCCGATGTGGTGCTCGGGTCCACATCGCCTTGCAGCGGGTAGTCGAAGGTGTTGGCAGCCGTCGTCCTGGCGATCAGGTCGCCCCGTCTGGGCGAATAGCCATTGGGGGCCGCCAGGTCGAGGTAGGCCTTGACGTTGTTACCCGAGGTGGAGATGGCGCGATTGGCCAGCCAAGGGTCCTGGGTCGAGATCTCGCTGCTGGCCGACTGGGTGATCAGGCGCGAGGGAACGTCCCTGCGTGGGACCGACTTGGTGTAGTCGAACTTCCTGAAAGGCTCCGTGTCGTTGCCCAGAGGCGAGTCGTAGGGCACGCCGTACTTGTCGGCCAGCATGCGGTAGGTGTAAGGCGTGGCGGTTTCGAACGTGGTCAGGTTCTTGCGGAACAGCACACTGCCGTCCTCGGCCGACACCACGTAGCCATAGTCGAGCTGACGGGCGCCATCCCGGGTGGCGGCGGAGAGCTCGATGTAGTAACCCGGGACGACCTTGCCGTTGAGCGCGTACAGCACCGGCTTGACGCGCGGGTCGGCTTCCAGCTGCAGATCACCCTGGCCGGCTGGACGGGCCCAGGTGCGATAGGCGCCCTGGGTGGCACCCGCGGTGAAGTTGCCGCTGACCTTGCCGCCCAGATTGGCGAAGGCCTTGACGATGGCCTGGGGCGCGCTCAGAGCGTACTTGGCGGTTGCCAGGCTGGAGGCGTCGGCCTGCGAGGCGAAGTAGCCGGCAATGGCCACCAGGCGCTGTTGGCGGTCCATCAGCACGCTGATGTCGCGATTGAACACCTCGACACCGCCGACGTGCTGGCGAAAGCGCTGGATCACTGGGCCGTTGCCGTTGTCCTGGTGATCAAACAGTTGCGCATCGTTGATGGCGCTCTGCGACAGGCCCAGGGCCGTGGCGTGGCGCGCCAGGAAGTGGCGTGCGGTGGCTTCGTGCAGGGCCTGGCCGGTCAGGCTGCTGCGCAGCGTGGAGTTGTTGTTGCCCTTCTTGGCCCACAGGAAGGTCAGGCCCAGGCGGCTGTCGTACTGGCTGCGGAAGCCGAAGCGGGACACCTGGGTGTCCGCGGTCTGGCGCAGCGATGCGGGTACCGACTGGCGGGTCTGCAGAACCGCATCGAAGTCGGGCAGATCACCCGACTTGAATTGGGCAGACAGGGGGGAGGCTGCCGGTGCGGCCAGGCTGCCGGCAGCCCACAGTGCAGCGATGGTTCCCAGGACAAAGTGACGCATGGTTCGGAACTTCCATATAGGAGCACTGCGCGACCACCCGGTGGGGGGCGCGCTGGTCACACCGCTGTCGTGCCCTGGTCCGGGCGCGACAGCGAACGAAGGGTTCCGATTCTCAAGGTTGCGCTTTGTTTCTGGATGGTGAATGCACCTTCGGATTAGGGGTGATCAATCCCCGACGCGCCAGCGCCGCCAACGCCAAGCCAGCAGGCCCAGGATGATCGATCCATACAGCCCGACCTCGGCGAAGTCGTTCTTGCCCGCCTTGACCCAGAAGAAGTGCAGCAAGGCAGCCAGGGCGATGCCGTAGACCGTCTTGTGCAGGTCCTGCCAGCGGCGCCCCCCCATGGCGCGGATGGCGGCGTTGAAGGAGGTGGCCGCCAGCGGCAGCATGGCCAGCCAGGCGGCCGTGCCCACCAGGATGAAGGGCCGCTTGGCCACGTCATGGACCAGGGCGGACCCGTTCAGCCCCTGGTCCAGCCAGGCGTAGGCCAGCCAGTGCAGGGTGCCGTACAGGAAGGTGACCACCCCCAGGCTTCTGCGCCACCGCGCCAGGGCATGCCAGCCGGTCCAGGTGCGCAGCGGGGTGACCAGCAGGGTCAGGCACAAGAGACGCAGGGTCCAGTCCCCCAGCCCCCGGATCAGCGCTTCGGCAGGGTTGGGGCCCAGGGCGTCATGGAAGCCACGCCAGAGCAGCGATGCGGCAGGCAGGGCGAGCAGCAGCCACAGCACCGGCTTGGCCGCCGGGTGCAACAACCAGCGCTGCACCATCAATAGAACTTCTTCAGGTCCATGCCGGCGTAGAGCGCGCCCACCTGGGCCTCGTAGCCGTTGAACATCAGCGTCGGGCGCTTGCGGGCGAACAGACCGTCCTCGCCGATGCGGCGCTCGGTGGCCTGGCTCCAGCGCGGGTGGTCCACATGGGGGTTCACGTTGGAGAAGAAGCCGTATTCCTCCGGGGCCGCGCGGGTCCAGCTGCTGACGGGCTGCTGTTCGACCAGGCGGATCTTCACCAGGCTCTTGGCGCTCTTGAAGCCGTACTTCCAGGGCACCACCAGGCGCACGGGTGCACCGTTCTGCTTGGGCAGCACCTCGCCGTAGAGACCCATGGCCAGCAGGGTCAGCGGGTGCATGGCCTCGTCCATGCGCAGGCCCTCACGGTAAGGCCAGTCCAGCACGCCCGAGCGCAGGCCGGGCATCTGCGCCGGGTTGGCCTGTGACACGAACTCCACGTACTTGGCATTGCCGGTGGGCTCGACCTGCCGCAGCAGCTGGGACAGCGAGTAGCCGATCCAGGGGATCACCATGGACCAGCCTTCCACGCAGCGCAGGCGGTAGATGCGCTCCTCCAGCGGCGCCAGCTTGAGCAGGTCCTCGATGCCGAAGGTGCGCGGCTTCTGCACCGCACCCCCGATCGTCACCGTCCAGGGGCGGGTCTGCAGGCTGTCGGCCAGGCGGCCGGGGTCGCTCTTGTCCGTGCCGAACTCGTAGAAGTTGTTGTAGTGGGTGAGATCGTCGTAGGAGGTGGGCTTGTCCATGACGACAGCGCCCGCGACGCCGGAGCGGCCGGCTGCCAGCTTGGGCAGCTTGCCCGGGCCCGTCAGGGTCTGGGCTCCGGCGCTCAGGGGGGACAGACCCGCCAGGCCCATGCCTGCCGCGGCCGCGGCCTGCATCCACTGGCGGCGGCTTTGCCAGAGATCCCGGGGGGTGATCTCCGAGGCAACAGGGTGCTGGAAACCGCGGTCTTTCAAGGGGTGCATGGTGAATCCTCGTGATGGGCGGCAGGGCCGCCGTGGCAGGGCTTCTCCATGAGTCGCGCCCGCCGCCCGAACCTTACGATCGGACGGGGTGGGACAAGTTCACCCGAGGTGCTGCCGCAGGAAGGCCAGCGTGCGCTCCATGGCCAGCGCGGCGGCCTGGGCGTCATAGCGGTTGCTGGGCTCGCGCTGCGGGTCTACCTGGGTCTCGTTGGCGAAGGCGTGCATCGCCTCGTAGGTGTGGAAATGCGTGGACACGCCGGCATCCTTGAGCTTGGCTTCCAGCGCGGGCACGGTGGTCACCGGGAAAAAGCCGTCCTGGGTGGCGAAGTGGCCCATCACCGCGGCGCGGATCTTGGAGGCATCGATGTACTCCAGCGGCGGGAAGCCGTACCAGGCCACCGCGGCCGCCAGTTCCGGCGAGAAGCAGGCCGACAGCAGGGTGAGCGCCCCGCCCATGCAATAGCCCGTCACACCCAGCTTGGCGCTGCCGCTGGCCTGCAGGTGCAGCACGGCGCCCCGGATGTCCTGGCTGGCCGCGTCGGCGAAATCCAGGCCGTTCATCAGGTGCGCGGCCTCTTCGGCTTCCACCGTCGACTGGCCCCGGTAGAGGTCGGGCACCAGCACACGGTAGCCTGCGCGGGCATAGCCCTCGGCCACTCCCTTGATCTGATCGTTCAGCCCCCACCATTCCTGGATCACCACCAGCCCGGGTGCACCCTGGGGTTGGGCCGGTTCTACCAGCCAGCCCTGGGCGGCCTTGCCGTCGGGGCGTTTGAACTCGATCATCTGGCTCATCACACGGTCTCCTGTCTCACGTGTCAGTGCGGTTTCACAAGGTGCCGTAGGAGTGCAGGCCCGAGAGGAACATGTTGACGCCCAGGAAGGCGAAGGTGGTGACCACCAGCCCGCTCAGCGCCCACCAGGCCGATGCCACGCCACGCAGGCCCTTCATCAGGCGCATGTGCAGCCAGGCCGCGTAGTTCAACCACACGATCAAGGCCCAGGTCTCCTTCGGGTCCCAGCTCCAGTAGCCGCCCCAGGCCTCGGCCGCCCAGAAGGCGCCCAGCACGGTGGCGATCGTGAAGAAGGCAAAGCCCACGGCGATCGCTTTGTACATGACATCGTCCATCACGGTCAGCGTGGGGGTTCTCGCGTTGATCGGACGCCGCAGGGACACCATCAGCGCGAAGAACAGTGCGGTGCCGCCGATCAGGCGAACGGCCTTCCAGGCGGCGTCCACGGGGCATTGCGGGGCGCTGGCCAGGG
>NZ_BADL01000244.1 GCF_000333615.1 Ideonella sp. B508-1
TGGGGCTTCAAGCACGGCTGTGCGGTGGCCTACACCGACAAGGGTTGGGGCAACGGCTACCACGATCTGTGATCCGGGGGGTCACCTCCCGCGAGGGCCTGCCGATGGACGCGGCCACGGCGGGCACCGAGGCCTTGTTCCGGGTGCGCGCCCCGGCCGACCGGCTGGCGGCCTTCAACGCGGCCCTGCCCAACCGCATGGCCTACAAGCATGCCCACTCGCGACAGAACCCTGAGAAGGACTGGGGCCAGAATACGCTCAGCGCCGTCCGCTTCGCGCTCTACGTGCTCAACCAGCAGTACACCGGCAGTCGCCACTTCACCCCCGCCAACACCCTGGTGATCGCCTCCAGCGTGTCCAACGGTGGCGGTGCGGCGCTGGCCGCGGCCGAGCAGGACACCGAGGGCCTGATCGATGGGGTGGCGGTCAGCGAACCCAACGCCCAGCCCCGGCCCACACCGGGCGTGCAGATCCGGCAGGGCAGCGCGACGGTGCCGGTGAGCGGCCTGCCGCTGATCGACTACTTCACGCTGGCGGCGCTCTACCAGCCCTGTGCCCTGCTGTCTTCGCGCACGGGGCTGTCGATGGACCCGGCCTTCTGGCCGGCGGCCTACACCACCTCGGCCCAGCAGCGTTGCACCGGCCTGGCCGAGCGTGGGCTGGTCACGGGCGACACCGTGGCGGCCCAGGCCGACAGCGCCTGGGACGTGCTGCTGGCCCACGGCTGGACACCGGAGAGCGCCTTCCTGCAGCAGTCGCACTTCCGCCTGGCCACCAACGCGATCGCGGTGACCTACGCCAATGCGCTGGGCCGCTTCGGCGCGCTGGACGATCTGTGCGGCTACAGCTTCGCCAACACCGATGCCAGCGGCCTGCCCATCGCCCAGTCAGCGACGACGCAGGCCGGGCTGTTCGCCAGCGGCAACGGCATTCCGCCGACCTCGGGGGTGAACATCGTCTACGACGGTTCGGTGGGCGGACCGCGGCTGGACTTCCTGTCCACCTCGCCCAGCACCGGCCGGGCTGATTTCGGCCTGGATGGCGCGCTGTGCCTGCGTGCGCTGGCCACCGGGCGAGACGCCGTGAGCGGCGCGGCACTGAGCGGTGATGCAGCGGTTGCCGCCGCCCGCGTGAAGCTGGGCGTGGCCCAGGTTCAGTTGGGCGCCCGCCTGCACGGCAAGCCCACGGTGATCGTGGCGGGCCGCAGCGATTCTCTGCTGCCGGTCAACCACGCGGCCCGGGCCTTTTTCGCCCGCAACCAGCGGGTCGAGCCTGGCAGCCCCACCCGCTACATCGAGGTGACCCACGGCCAGCATTTCGACGCCTTCATGTCCTATGGCCCGGCCCTGGGCTACGACACCCGCTTCATCCCGCTGCATGTGTACTTCAATGCAGCCATGGACGCGGTTTGGGCCCATCTGACCACCGGTGCACCGCTGCCGGGCAGCCAGGTGGTGCACACCGTGCCGCGCGCCAGCAGCAGCACGCCGCTGTCCGGCCAGAACGTGCCGCCCATCGCCGCCTCGCCGGCACCGGGCGCGCAAATCGTCTTCGACGGCCACACCCTGGTGGTTCCGGACTGAGTCCACGGGTGATGAAGAAAAGGGGGGGGCCGCCAGGTCCACCCCCCTCTCTGTTTCCGGCCGGATGATCTGCGTCAGGGGGCCCGCACGGTGATGTGCAGGGTCACCTTGGCGGTGGCATCGGAGGCCGAGGTGATGGTGTAGACGGCGGTCTGGTCCGCCCCCGTGCCGTTGGTCAGCGAGACGGTGTACGCGGTGCTGGTCCTGGTGACGGAGGATTCCGTCAGGCCATTGAGCGTGCTGGTGACCGTGATGTTGGCGTTGTTGTCGCTGGCCATGGCCACCACGTCACCGGACGAGACCACGATGGTCAGGTCGTCGCCCGCGGCGTAGGGGCTGTTCGGCAGGGCCAGGCCATTGACGCTCAGGTCGACCGAGAGGTCCTTGGGCACGATGTCGAACTTCAGCGTCAGGCCGCCGGTGGTGGCGCCCTGGGGCGTCACGTTCAGCACGGCTTCGGTGGCACTGCCGCTGACCAGCATCGCGTTCCAGCTGTGGTTGGTGCTGTTGACGTAGCGGGCCAGGCCGTCGCCGAAGTCGGCCGTGACGTTGATCGGCAGCGTCGGCGAGCCGACGGCCACCCGGTAGCCGGTCGGGATGCTGTAGGTCTTCACGTCACCGGCGGTGGCGGTGTCGGTCTGCACCACGGTACTGCCATCGCTGCTGAGGATCTGCAGGTTGACCGTCAGCGCGATCTGGTCGAGCACCACGTTGATCGTCACGGCCTGGCTGCTGTCCGCGGCCGACTTGGCGGTCAGCGTGAGCACGGTCGGGGCCGCGCTGCTGAGCGTGGCCGCCCAGGTGTTGGCGGTCTTGGTGTAGCCGCTCTTGGTGGCGGTGCCCAGCGACTCGTCCACCTGGAAGGAGACATTGCTGTTCAGGGTCAGCGACTGGCCCGAGCTCATGTTGACGGTGGTGGCCTGTCCGGCCAGCAGCGGTGTGGCCGTCACCGACACACCGTTGACCAGCACGCCGACCTGCAGCGGCGCTGCCGCCACATGCACCACGATGGTGGCCACCCGCGAGCTGTCGCCCTGGGCCGTCGCGGTCAGCGTCACCGTGGTGGCGACGCCGGTGCTCAGGTTGGCCTGCCACTCGGTGCTGGACTTGCTGATGTTGCTGGCGCTGGCGGAGCCCAGCGAGGAGGCGAAGTTGACCTTGATGTTGCTGTCCAGCGTGAGCTGTTGGCCGGAGTTGATGCTCAGCTCATAGGACGCGCCGGCCGTGACCGGTGTGTTGCTCTGCAGCGTGCCGTCCACCGTCACCGTCACGGCCAGCGGTTTCGGCGCGATCACCACATGGATGGTGGCCATCAGGCTGTTGTCCGCGTTCGACTTGACCACCAGGGTGACCTCGGTCGAGCTGGCGCTGGCCAGGTTGGCCGACCAGTCGGTGGCGGTCTTGGTGTAGGCCGACTTGTTGGCGGCGCCCAGGCTTTCATCCACCACCATGGCCACCGTGCTGTGCAGGGCCACCTGCTGGCCCGAACTGATGGTGACGGTGTAGCTCTCGCCGGCCAGCACCGGGGCGGCGTTCTGGGTGATGCCGTCCACCATCACGCCGACCTGCAGGGGCGTGGCCGAGATCAGCACATGGACTTTCGCGACGCGGCTGCTGTCACCGTCCACCGTGGCGGTGAAGGTGACCTCGGTGTCCACGGCGCTGGTCAGGGTACCCTGCCAACCCGTCTTGGACACCACCCGGTTGGCCACGCGGGCGTCGCCGAAGTCGCTGGTGAGATCCAGGTTCACGTTGGACTGCAGGGCCACGGTCTGTCCGGACTGGACGCTGACCGAATAATCGCCGCCGCTGCCGACCGCGGTGGCGGTCTGGGTCACGCCGTCCACCAGCACATTGATGGCCAGCGGGGTGGCGGTCACGTGCAGCACCACGGTGCGGGTCTGGTCGGGGTAGTCGCGCGAGGTGACGTGCAGCGTGACGTCATCGTCCACGGTGCTGTTGATCAGGCCAATCCACGAGGTGCTGGTCTTGGTCAGCGAGGTGAGGGTGGCCTGTCCGGGCGATTCGACGACCGCCACATCCAGGCTGCTGTCCATCGTGACCGTCTGACCGGACTGGATCTGCAGGGTGGTGGTGTTGCCACTGGTAGAGCCGGTGGTGGCGCTGCCATCGACGGCCAGGTTCAGCGAGAGGGTCGGGTCTTCGGGACGCCCGCCGCCACAGCCGGCCAGCAAGCCCAGCAACAACAGGCCTGCCAGGCCTCCTCGCAACAGTCGCAACAACATGGGTCTTCCCGCACTGATTCGCAGAACCCGCCGGCAGCTCGTCGACGGTCACCTTCGAAGGACGTGAGCCTTCGGCGCGC
>NZ_BADL01000243.1 GCF_000333615.1 Ideonella sp. B508-1
CCGCAGGGCGTGGCACTGATCTCCGTGAGCGGGCAGCCGGCGCGGGCCTGGCACACCGGCGCCGTGATCGAGGGAGAGACGGTCCTGCTGTCGGTCAGCAAGCGCTCCGTCGAGCTCGGCCCCAAGGGCGGGCCCGCCAGCACCTCGCTGAGCCTGCCCGATCCGAACACAGTGCAGCGCTCCGCCGCGCCGAACGGGGCGACTCTGCGCACTCCCCGGGTGGGGCTGCCGGGTCAACCCCAGGTGCTGGGCCAGGGGCTGCGTCAGGAGCCGGCCGGCCAGACGCCGCCACCCACTCCTCAGGACAATCAAGAAGAAGAGTGAGCCGGTGCTGCCTGGCAGGGCGGTGGCATTTCCGGCACGAAATCCCAGCCAAAGGGGCCGTCCCTGAGCTGGGCGTTGCCCTCTCCGGTCGGGCAGTTCGGGGTGACCGATCTCTGCCATTGCAGGTGGACTGCAGCGCTGTCGCTGCGCCAGCGGTGGAAGTTCAGATGCAGCCCCGCCGGGGCCTCGTAGCGGAACACCACGCTCCAGCGGCTGCCCGAGCGTTGCAGCAAGGTCAGAGTCGAGTTGTCGTGGTCAGGCTGTCCGGGCCGGACGGCGACCAGCAGATGTCCGTCGGGGGCTGGCCGGGGCGGGGCATCCAGCCCGAGGCTCTGACCTGATGCTGCGTTGACCAACAGCAGCGCGGGACTGCCGGCCGGCGACAGACGCGCCACCAGCCAGGTGCCGCTGCGGCCCACCGGACCCAGTGCACGGTACTGTGACTGGGGGCTGTCCTCCAGACGGATTTCCGATGCACCGGGCGCCTGGAGCCGCAGCAGGGCACCTTGCCGGATCGCCCAGGGGGCTCTGTGTGCATGGGGAGCGTGCAGAGCTTCGGCCTCCAGGGCCGCCAGGCAGCGTTCCGGGGTGGCGTCCTGCTGGCAACGGGCCCAGCCGTCCGCGGGGTCGGTCGGCAAGGCGGCGCCACTGGCGCCCGCCGCCAGGGCCAGGCTCCAGCCCGCCCATGCGCTTGCCGCGCTCCTGAAGCCCAGGCTCCGCATGTCTGTCCTCCTGTGCCCGATTCTGCACGGCCCAGGCGCTCTCGCAAGCTGGGGTCGGCGCTGCACCGGCGTCAGCGCGCAGGGTCGTCCGGGTCCAGGAAGCGGGCCGGGCGCTTCTCGTTGAAGGCGGCCAGGCCTTCGCGGTGTTCCGCGGACGGGGCGTAGGCGTAGTGGGGCTCGCGTTCGGCGCGCTGGCTGGTCGGGCCCCGGGTGAAGCGGCGCAGGGCCTGCTTGTTCAGGCGCATGGCCTGCGGGGAGAGTTCGGCGATGCGCTGGGCGGTGCGCCAGGCGTCGGCGGCCACCTCGGCGTCGGGCAGCACCCGGGTGACCAGGCCCCGCAGCCGTGCTTCCTCGGCGGTCAACACGCGGGCTTCCAGCAGCAGCTCGCGCAGCACGGTTTCGCCCACCACGCGGGCGACGATCTCGATCTCGCGCGGCGCCATCGGGAAGCCCAGCTTGGCAATCGGCACGCCGAAGCGGCTGCCCTGGCCGCACAGGCGCAGGTCGCAGCAGGCGGCGATCTCCAGTCCGCCGCCGATGCAGGCGCCCTCGATCTGCGCGATCAGCGGCACGTCGCAGGCCAGCATGGCCTCCAGCGCGGGGGCCACGATCTCCTCGTGGAAATCGGCCAGGGTGGCCGGGTCGAAGCGGAAGCGCGGGAACTCCTCGATGTCGCCTCCGGCCACGAAGCTGCCGCCTTCGCCCTGCACGATGAGCGCCCGCGGCGGGCGTGGCTGGGTGCGGATGGCGTCGAAGCCGGCCCGCAGGTCGCGCCACATGGCGATGTCCAGCGCGTTGAGCTTGCCGGGGTGGCTGATGATCACCCGGGCGATGCCCTGGGCGTCGGCCGGGTGGAAATGGATGTGTCCGGGCATGGGCAAGAGGTGATGGGGCGGCGTTCGCAGGGCCGCGATGCACCGCATTTCACCACGCGAGACCCCCGTATCGGGACTATCCCGCGGAGGGGCCCACAAGCCAGAAGCCCCCCTTCAGAATCGCTCGGCCTCCAGCCAGGAGGCGATCACAGGGAGCGACACAATGAGCAATGGAACGAACGGCCGCGGCCTGCTGCGGCCGCTGGTGCTGGGCTGCGCCTGCCTGGCCGCGCTGGGCACGGCATGGGCAGGCGATGCGGCCTTGCCGCCCGGGGTGCGCGGGCCGGTGACGGTGCGGGTGACCGATGGGGTCAGCGACGACCTGCTGACGGCGGGCCTGGGCAAGACCGGGCTGATGGGGGCCACGCCGGCCTACGTCGATCCGGCCCACCCGACGGCCAGCGAACTGCGGCGCAACGCGATCTACACCAACTACCGGGCCCTGGTGGACATCACGCCGGGGGGCGGCATGGGGGTCTTCTACGGGCCCAACATCGACATCCACGGTCA
>NZ_BADL01000242.1 GCF_000333615.1 Ideonella sp. B508-1
CCCGAAGCTTTGGGCAGCGTGACGCGGTGCCAGCTGATGTCGCCCGGGGCCAGCACGGCCACCCGCTGGGTCGCCGCGGGCAGCTCGGCCAGCGTCGCCCGTCCGTTGCGGGTCAGGTGGAGGCCATCCTGGCTGAAGGCGAAGTCCAGCTCCTCGGCGGATGGCGCATCGGCGGTGTCGGCCCCTGGGGCGGACAGCCGGGGAGAGGCGGGCAACTGGACGATCAGAAGGGACATGGGTGAAGACGGCTGGGCAGGGAGGCCGGACGGGCAGGGCGGCGTCCTATTGTGGCTTGGTCCGGGCAGGGCTTGAATGCATCGCTTGGGGGGGCTACACGGGGACGCGCTCGCGCCAGAGCACGCGCACGTTCAGCCCGCGGCGCTGCACCAGCGAGACCTCGCGCAGCACCGAGTCCTCGTAGCGCAGTTGCCCCGTGACCAGGAAGTAGCCGCTGTGGGTGTCCACGCTCTGGGCGCTGAGCTTGACCTTGCCGCCCAGCAGGCTTTGCGCGGTGGTGATCAGGTCGAAGCCCTTCTTGAGCGTCTGCCGCTGTTGCACCAGGCGCTGTGCGCTGGCGCGGTCCAGCCCGTCGATGGCAGCCATCAGCACCTCAGGCGGTGCGGTGTTGATGTTGACCGGCGTGCGTTGCGGCAGGATGACGACATAGGGCTCGAGCTTGGTCATGGTGGCCTCGTCCAGGCCCAGCCAGCGCAGCTGGGCCACCCGCTGCACCCGCACCGGTGCGCCGGCCTGGACCTTCTGGCCCTCGTCGGCCAGGTCCTGGGCGTCGCTGGCGGCCTGCATGGCCTCGCCGATCTGGGTGGCCACGCCGGCCGGCAGGCCCAGCAGATCGCACAGGCGGGACAAGATCACCAGCTCGGCCTGGTAGACCTTGGTGTCGTCGGTGGCCAGGTTCTGCAGGTTGTAGCGGGCCTGGGCATCGGCGATGTTCCCCGAGAGGAAGGCGTCGATGTCGGTGTCGGTGTTGTCCTTGTCGGTGGACAGGAAGGTCGACAGGCGGATCTCGGCCAGGCCGGTGGCCCAGGGCTCGGTCAGGGCGTCGGAGCCGCCTTCGCGGGCGTCCTCGCGCAGGATCATCCGGGCCCAGTCCAGGGCGCCGTCCAGCAGCCAGGACGACTGCACCCGGGCGCGTTCGGCGCTTTCCACCTCGATGGACCGCCACTGCTGCCACACCATGCCGGCGGCCAGCGTGGCCACCAGGGTCACGATGACCATGGCCAGCAGCAGGGCAGCACCTTGCTGGGGACGGCGGGGCGGGCGGCGCATCAGTGGTCCCCCAGGAGCAGCACGTCCCGGGTCAGCGTGCCCGCCGGCAGGCGCAGCACCAGCCGCACGCCCTGGGGCAACTGGTCGGCATCCTCCTCGTTGGCGGTGTCGGGCGGGTTGGGTGTTCCCTCGCCTTCCGTGCCTGGGCTGGGAGGGGGCGTTGCTGGCGGGGTGGCGGTGTTGCTGCGCCCCGCGCTGGACTGCGCGTTGCTCCAGGTGTTGTCGCCCTGCCGGTAGTAGTAGACCTGCCACTCGGAAAGCTGGCCCAGCATGGGCAGCGCGCCATCGCGGATGCCCGACCATTGTTGGCTGCGCAGCCACCACTCCTGCAGGTCGGTCACCCGGCTGGAGGGCGGCGAGGTCCAGCGGTAGAGGGTGTCGCCCTGCAGCATCCAGACGACCAGGATGAGGCCGTCCTTGGCGCGGCGGGTCAGGCGCAGGGCCGCGCCGTCATATTTCAGGGCAGGCACGCCCGGCGTGCGCTGCAGCTGGGCGAGATCCTGCTCCCATTGGTTGACGGTGGCCGAGAGGACCAGGATCTGCTGGGCATTGCCCTGTGCACCGTCGCGCGAGCGCACGAGGGCATCGATGCCGCGCCAAGCCATCATGGCCAGCACGGCCATGATGAAAAGGGCCACCAGAACCTCAACCAGCGTGAAGCCGCGCAGGCGGGGGAGTGACAGGACAGGGCGAGGGCGGGAACACATCAGTAGCGCGACAGGACCGTGGAGAGGGTCACCAGATTGACCCCGGCTTCGTCGGTGATCACCACATCCGCGCGACGGAAATTGGGGTTCAGCGTGGCTTGGACCTTGACCGTGTTGGTGAAGGTGCGGCCCAGTTCCTCGCATTCGCCGCTGCTGGTGCCGATGTCCGGGTATTGTTTCGCGAGCTTGATCCCGGCCAGCACGTTGGTGGCACACCATTGGCCCAGGGTCACGTCGGACAGGCGTTGGGCATTGCCCAGCAGAGAGCCGGCCGCGCGGCTGCCGGCGGCCAGCGCGATGGCCACGATGGCCACGGCCACCAGCACTTCGACCAGGGTGAAGCCCCGTCCCGGGGCCTGATGAGGCGGGCGGGCGCTCATGGGGCAAGTTCCGGTTCGGTCTGCGGGGCAAAGGCCCCCAGACCATCGGTGGCCAGCACCACACGGCGTTCGCCCAAGCTCAGCACCACGCGTTGTGCGCCGATGACAGGTTCGGGGCCCAGCACCAGGGAGGGGGCCCCGATGACCTCAGCATGGGTGTCTTCGTCCAGCCAGCGGTCGGGCAGGTGCACGGAATCGGGCAGGCCCATGAAACGGAAGCCGGGCTGATCGGACAGGGGCTGCCAGTCCACCTCCACCCCCATCGCACGGGAGCGGGCGCGGGCGCCTTCGAGCAAGGCCGCCAGACGGACAGCCTCTTCGTCCAGCCGGGCGGCGGCGCTGTCGCGCAGGGACAGCGAGGCCATGCCCACCACCACGGCCAGAAGGGCCACGACCACCATCAGCTCCAGCAGCGTGAAACCCAGGTGCCGGCGTTGAGCGTGGGCCATGGACCGATGCCGACGGATGGCGATCGCTTACTGCCAGGAGCCGATGTCGGCGTTCACACCCTCGCCACCGGGCTGGCCGTCGGCGCCCAGGCTGAACACGTCGATCTCACCCTTCACACCCGGGTTGGCGTACTGGTAGGGGCGACCCCAGGGATCGTTGGGCAGCTTTTCCAGGTAGGGGCGCCAGTTGGACGGCACCGGGCTGGTGGTGGGCTTGTGGATCAGGGCTTCCAGGCCCTGTTCGCCGGTCGGGTAGCGTTGGTTGTCCAGCTTGTAGAGCTTGAGCGCCTGCATCAGGTTGCCGATGTCGGTGCGCGCCGCCGTCACCCGGGCGTCATCGGCCCGGTCGAGCACGTTAGGCACAATCAGCGCGGCCAGCACGCCGATGATCACCAGCACGACCATCAGTTCGATCAGCGTGAAACCGGACTGGCGCAGTCGCTTCATCGGCTGCTGGGGAAACGTCACAGACATGGTGGTCAACGTGGCCGGAAATGGCCAGGGTTCTCAGTGTGGGCATGCATCATAATCGTCCGATGGCGTCGCGTTTATTAACATTCGTGGTGTGGGCCTTGGTGGCCGTCAGTGGCCTCTTTTGGGGGCTCAAGCTCTTTGTTCGCGCGCAGGGCCTGCCCGCCACGGCGCAGGCCGCGATGGCCGCTGCGCCGCAGGGCGGCAGCCTGACCCGCGTTCTGGGCACGGTGACGGTCTCGGACGATGAGGAAGAGGCCGCTGGCGACGGGCGCTTCCAGTTGCTGGGCATCGTGGCGCCGGGGGGGCAGACCTCCTCCAGCCCGCAGGGCGTGGCACTGATCTCCGTGAGCGGGCAGCCGGCGCGGGCCTGGCACACCGGCGCCGTGATCGAGGGAGAGACGGTCCTGCTGTCGGTCAGCAAGCGCTCCGTCGAGCTCGGCCCCAAGGGCGGGCCCGCCAGCACCTCGCTGAGCCTGCCCGATCCGAACACAGTGCAGCGCTCCGCCGCGCCGAACGGGGCGACTCTGCGCACTCCCCGGGTGGGGCTGCCGGGTCAACCCCAGGTGCTGGGCCAGGGGCTGCGTCAGGAGCCGGCCGGCCAGACGCCGCCACCCACCTGGGGTTGCGGGCCATTCGCTGGAGTCTGTCCGAACCGGACATGTTCCTGCAGCAGTTACGTGCCGTGCTGCGGGCCGCCGCCCATGGGCGGGTGCGAGTCCTCATTCCCATGGTGGCCCATCTGCAGGAGGTGCAGCAGGTGTCGGCGCTGATTGATCGGGCCCGCGCCAGCCTGGTGGCGGATGGCTTGCCCTTCGGTGCGGTCGAGCTCGGGGTGATGAT
>NZ_BADL01000241.1 GCF_000333615.1 Ideonella sp. B508-1
GCGCCCCTGGCGGCGGCCGATGATGTTCAGCAGATTGTTCAGGACAGGCTCCTGCCCCTTCGGCGGCCTGGGCCTGGCCCTGGAAGTGCAACTGCCCCTGGCGCCATTCGCCCTGGCCCTGCAGCAGCAGCGCCCCTTCCAGGGTCTGCAGGCTGATGCGGGCCGCCCCGGCGGGCTGACCGAAGATCTGCAGCCGGTAGCTGCCCAGGCTGTCCAGCGGCACCAACCGCGAGGAGGCCTGCAGCAGCTCGGCCTGGGCCTGACCTTGGATCGACCAGCCCTGGGGACCGGACAGCAGGGCCAGGCCGTGGCTGCTCAGGCGCAGCTGGCCATCCGGGCGCAGCGTGTTCCAGGGGGCGCCCAGGCCGATCAGCCAGCTGGCCGGCCACTGGCCCAGCAGATCACCGCTGGCGGTGTCCAGGCTCAGCCGCTGCTGGCGCCAGCCGGCCTGCCAGCGCAGCGTGAACGGGCTGGCGGCGCAGCAGGGCTGCGACAGCGTCAGGCTCAGGCCGTTCCAGTGCAGGCCCACCCGCCAGTGCAGGCGCGAGGGCAGGACGGAGGCGTCCCGGCTGCCCGGCCCGCCAGTGAGCACCGGCAGGGCGCTGCCGTCCCACCAGGGGCCTTCGGCTTCGGCCAGTTGCAGCCGTCCTTCGGTGGCACGGGACACCAGGCTGGCCATCCAGGCGGCCGGCAGCGTCATCGGCAGGGCCACCAGCAGGCCCAGGGCCGCGCCGGCCCAGGCCCAGCGGCGCGGGCGGGCCTCCGGGCGGGCGTCGGCCACCCGGCGCGGCGCGCCGAAGCGGGAGCGGAAGGTGGGGGTCGGGCTCACGGCTGTCCGGGCAGGGCCACCACGACGCGGCCACTGAAGTGGCCGGTGCCGTCGCGCTGGAGCTGCAGTTCGATGGGACGGGTGCGGGCACCTTGGCGGGCCTCGCTCAGCCAGGTGCGCAACTGGTCGGGCGAGGCGGCCTTGAGGCTCAGGGTGGCCCGGTCGCCGACGATGGCCAGTTGGCCCACCGTCCCCAGGCGCTGGGTGGCGGCCTGCAGGGCCTCGGTGGCCTGGGCGGCGGTGATGGGGTTCTGGCCCTTGAGCTGCTGCGCCTCGCTGGCCAGCCTTTGCATCTGCAGCCATTGGGCTTCCAGCGCTTCGGCCTGGGCAGGCACGTCGCGCCAGGTCTTCCAGACCGGGCGGATGAAGACCATCCACAGCAGCAGCAGGCCCAGGGCGGCCAGCATGGCACCGACCAGGGTGCGCTCGCGCGGATTGAGCGTTTGCCAGCGGGCCTGCAGGGGGGCCAGCGCGGAGGTCACGGAACCCAGGGCGGGGCGTGCGGTGCTGTGTTCGGTCATGGCTGTGTGTCGTGCGAGGCCGCGTTGGGGTTCACCGGGGCACGGCCCAGCGGACGGGCCGGCACATTGGCCGGCGGGGGACCGGACACCTCCACCTCTTCCCCGTCGTCCAGGGTTCCCGCCGCTGGGAGGGCGGTGCCGGGCCGGGCGCTCGGCACCGGGCGGGGGCCGGTGGCCGAGGGCAGTTGGGCCACCGAACTGGGCGGCGGGGTGCCCGGGCGGGCCTTCACGATGCTGGGGCCGTTGGCCGAGGGCTCGGCGTCCAGGCCCAGCGGCAGCAGCCGGCTGCGGAAGCCATCCACCTCGGGGGGCGACCAGCCGGGGCTGGTCAGGGTCAGGCGGCCGGGCTCGTAGTGCAGGGCGCTGGCCGGGCCGCGGCCCGAGGGCCAGGCCACTTCGGCGGCGGCCAGCAGCGGCTCCAGGTCGGTCTCGCCCGGCTTGCCGGCGGCGGCCCGCAGCAGGTCGATCTCCTTCTGCATCTGTGCCGGTGCGTCGATGACGGCCCGCACCTGTGGGAAGGTGGTCTGCAGCAGTGCCGTCATGCTTTGCTGACGCTGCGCCAGCGCGTGGCGTTGCTGCCAGGCCCAGACATTGGCGCCCACCAGCTGCACCAGCAGCAGGGTGGCCAGGCCGATGCGCGCCGGACGCCAGCGCGGGCTGCGCCACAGGGGCAGGAGTTTCTCGCGCAGGGCGCGGTGGCCCCGCCGCTGGGCGGCCAGATCGAACTGGCGCAGGTTCCATTCGCCGGCCGCGGCCTGCATCAGCCATTCACCCAGGGACAGGGCGGCCACCGGGGCGCCGGCCAGTTCGGCGGCCTGGGCCGCGGTGTCGGGCGTGGCGCTCCAGCGCGCGCTGTCCTCGGCCGGCACGGCCTGCAGCAGCGCGCGGGCGCCCGTCAGCGGCAGGCACAGCGCGCCCTGCGCGTCGCGCCAGGCCAGCCGCGGGTGTTCGGGGTTGCCGTGCACATGGGCGGCGGTGCTGCCGTCGGGGCGCCAGGCCGGCACCACCCGGTCCAGGGTCTGGCCGCTGGGTTCCAGCCGCGCGATCTGGCCGCGCACCCAGCTGCGGTTCACGGCGCCCACCCACACCGTGTCCCCGCCGCGCGCTTGGGGGGGC
>NZ_BADL01000240.1 GCF_000333615.1 Ideonella sp. B508-1
ACACCTACTTTCTGATGTCGCTGTCCACCCAGGAGGCCCTGCCCTGGACCGAGCACCTGGGCCAGGTGCGCGGCCTGGGCGCCGGGCTGCTGGCGGCAGGCCAGGCCAGCCCCCAGGACCGGGCCACCGTGCTGGCCCACGGCGCTGCGCTCCAGTCCATCCTGCATGACGTGCAGTTCTCGGTGGGCGCTCTCGGGCGTGTCGACGTGGCCCCCCCCCACGGCTGGCAGGAGGCCCGGGACACCACCGAGCGTCTGGTCCAGTCGCTCAAGCAGACTTTTGCCGCCGAGCCCCTGCAGGGCGACGCAGCCAGCTTCTTCAGCCAGGTCAGCGGCGTGATCGATGCCGTCAAGGGTTTCCAGGGCGCCACCGCACAGGAGCTGAACTCACGCCTGGCCCTGCGTGAAACCCATCTGGTGAACATGTTCTGGGTGAAGATGGGGGCCAGCGTGATCGGTCTGGTGCTGATGCTCTACCTCAGCTTCAGCTTCTACAGCAGCGTGATGGGTGGCCTGCGTGCGCTGCAACGCAGCGTGAAGGCCATGTCCGCGGGCAACATGGCGCACAGCGTCAAGATCGACGGCAGCGACGAGATCGCCGACATGGGCCAGGGCATCGAGCAGATGTCCGGCCAGCTTTCGGCCATGGTGGCCGACATCCGCAGCAGCGCCATCCGCGTGGGCTATGCCGGCCAGCAGGCTGCCGCCCGCGGTCAGGCGCTGGCCGAGCGCACCGACGCCCAGGCTGCCAGCCTGCGCCAGACCATGGCCACGGTCAGCCAGCTTAGCGAAGCGGTGACGGTCAATGCCCAGGCGGCCCAGGAACTGGACCACCTGACCCAAGCCCTGCGCGAGCGGGCCGAGGCCGGGGGCGATGCCATGCAGCAGACCGTGGGGGCGATGGGCTCTCTGGAAGGCAGTTCCCGCCGCATGAGCGAAATCATCAGCGTGATCGACGGCATCGCCTTCCAGACCAACATCCTGGCCCTGAACGCGGCCGTGGAAGCCGCCCGCGCGGGCGAGGCCGGCCGCGGTTTCGCCGTGGTGGCCACCGAGGTGCGGCAGCTGGCCCAGCGCAGTGCCTCGGCGGCCGCGGAAATCCGCGCCCTCATCGGCCAGTCCGGCGAGGAGGTCGCGCGCTCGGTCACCCGCATCCAGTCGGTCGGACAGACCCTGAGCCAGGTGGTGGACGGCGTGCGCAATGTGTCGGACCGCCTGCGCACCATCGCCGAGGCCAGCACCCAGCAGAGCGTGGGCCTGGCCGATGTGACCAAGACCGTGGGGGCGCTGGAGGACATCACGCTGCAGAACGCCGCGATGGTCGAGGAGTCTGCCAAGGACGCCAGCGAACTGGTGCACCGCGCCCAGGCCCTGGGCGAGGCGGTGGCCTCGATCCGCCTGCGCCAGGGCAGCGCCGACGAGGCCTGCGCCTTGGTCGAGAAGGCCCAAGCCCTGGTCACCCGCGAGGGCGTGGAGCGTGCCCGCCAGGTCTTCACCCAGGCCGATGGCGGCTTCATCGACCGCGACCTCTACATCTTCATCGTCGACCGCGAGGGCCGCTACCTGGTCCACGGCCTCAAGCCGGCCATGAACGGCCACCGCGTGCACGAGCTGCCCGGCATCGACGGCGACCGCTTCGTGCGCGAGGCCTGGGCGGCCGCCTCGGCCAACGGTCAACACTGGGTCGAGTACGACATCATCAACCCCGAGACCGGCAAGGTTCAGCCCAAGGCCAGCTATGTCGTGGCCCTGAACGAGCGGCTGCTGCTGGGCTGCGGCATCTACCGCAGCGCCAGCGCGGGCAACGCGGCCTCGTCCGTCGCCACCGCCGGCCAGCCGGCGACTCCGGCCGGCCCGATCGCAGGCTCAGTGCCCCAGGCTCTCCCCGCCTGAGACCACGGCCTCATCGGATTCGTGCAGCCGGGCCTCGCGTTGCGCGGCACGGCGCAGCGACTCCGGCCGCACCAGATAGCTGTAGATCACCGGCACCACCAGCAGCGTCAGCAGCGTGGAGGTGAGCACCCCGCCGATGATGGCGCGGCCCATGGGCGCCTGGATCTCGCCACCCTCGTTGAAGGCCAGGGCCATGGGCAGCATGCCGAACACCATGGCCGCGGTCGTCATGATGATGGGCCGCATCCGGATCAGGCCCGCCTCCTTCACCGCCTCGGCCACGCTCTTGCCGGCCCGCACCGCATGGTTGGCGAAGTCCACCAGCAGGATGGCGTTCTTGGTCACCAGCCCCATCAGCATGATCAGGCCGATCAGCGAGAACAGGTTGATGGTCGAGTGGGTGAGCAACAGCGCCAGCATCACGCCGATCAGTGACAGCGGCAGCGAAGCCATGATGGCCAGCGGCTGCAGGAAGCTGCCGAACTGGCTGGCCAGCACGATGTAGATGAACACCACCGCCAGGGCCAGCGCCGCCACCATGTTGCCGAAGATCTCAGCCTGGTCCTTGGCCTGGCCGCCCACGTCGAAGCGGTAGCCCGGCGGCAGCACGGTGGCCTGGATCAGCTTCTGCACATCGGCGCTCACATCGCCCACGGCCCGGCCGGAGGCATGGTCAACGCCGGCGTAGATGGCCTGGCGGCGCTCCAGGTTCTGGCGCTTGATGACCACCGGGTTCTCCACCGGCTCCACCGACACCACCCGCTCCAGCGGAATGGGCGTGCCGTCCTTGGCATAGGCCACCGGCAGCTGGCGCAGCTGGGCCACCTGCTGGCGGTCCAGGCTCTTCAGGCGCAGCAACACCTCCACCTGCTCGCCGTCCGGCGTGGTCCAGTAGCTGGCCACATCGCCGTTGACGTAGGTGCGCAGGGCCGTGGCCACCTGGGTGGTGCTCAGCCCCAGTTCACGCACGGCGCTGGGCTTGATGCGCACCGCATAGGCCGGCACCCCGGGCTCCACCGAACTCTGCAGATCGGTCACGCCCTTGATCTTCTTGATCTTGGCGCTCAGGTCGTTGGTGATCTGGTCCAGCACGGTGGGGTCCGGCCCCAGGATGGCCACGTTGATCGGTCGGTTCCAGCCCAGGATGATCTGGATGCCCGGCACCGAAGCCAGCTCGTTGCGCAGCGCATCCTCCAGTTCCTTCTGCGTGCGGTGACGCTGGGCCTTGGGCTTCAGCACCAGGCCGATGCCCGCGGTGTTGCGGCCGTCCTCGCCGCCCACGGTGGTGGTCATGGACTCCACCTCGGGAAACTTGGCGCGGATGATGGCTTCGACCTGGCGGATCTTCTGGTCCGAACGCGCCAGGCTGGAGCCCACCGGCAGCTTGACCTGCAGCTGGGTGAAGCCCTGATCGGTGTCGGGAATGGTCTCCGCCCCGATCAGCGGCGCCAGCATCAGGGCCGCGATCAGCGACAGCCCCGCCAGCCACAGCACCATGCCGCGCGGCGTCAGCGTGGCCCAGCGCAGGCGGCGCGGCGCAGCGCGATCCACGTCGCCCTGGGCGTTGACCGGATGACCCCAGGCCGGCACCGGCGGCAGCCACAGGCGATAACGGCGGTGGCTGAAGGCCCAGTCCACCAGCGCGGCGTAGACCTTGTGCAGCACGTCCATGCCCCAGTCCACCGCCCCCAGCAGGTGGCGGATGACCGGCAGGCGGCGGAAGCGGTCGGTGGGCGGATCGGGCCAGATGGAGGACAGCATCGGATCCAGCGTGAAACTGACGAACAGGCTGACCAGCACCGCCACCGTCACCGTGATGCCGAAGGGGTAGAAGAACTTGCCGACGATGCCCTTCATGAAGGCCACCGGCACGAACACCGCGCAGATGGCGAAGGTGGTGGCCATCACCGCCAGGCCGATCTCCTCGGTGCCCTGGCGGGACGCGGTGAGGTGGTCCTTGCCCATGTCCACGTGGCGGACGATGTTCTCGCGCACCACGATGGCGTCGTCGATCAGCAGGCCGATGCACAGCGACAGCGCCATCATGGTCATGAAGTTCAGCGTGAAGCCGAAGGCATAGACCGCGATGAAGCTGGCGATCACCGAGATGGGCAGCGTCAGGCCGGTGATGACGGTGGAGCGCCAGCTCTGCAGGAACAGGAAGACGATGGCCACGGTCAGCAGCGCGCCCTCGATCAGCGTGCGCTGCACGCCGTGCAAGGAATCCTGCACCCAGTCGCTGTTGGCGTAGATGATACGCAGCTCCACGCCCGGCGGCATGGTGCTCTGCATGCTCTCGACAGCGTCCTTGATGGACTCCCCGGCCCGGACGATGTTGGCGTCCTTCTGCTTGTAGACCTGCAGCGTGATGGCCGGGTCGCCGTTCACGCGCGACATGGACTCGGCCTCCTGGTCGGTCTCCACCACCTGCCCCAGATCGCCCAGCGTCGTCACGCCGTTGCCGGTGCGGGCCACGACGATCTGCGCGAAGTCCTTGGGGTCGCGCACCCGGCCCTCCACCCGCACGATGGCATCGGCCGTGCCGTTGCTGACCAGGCCCACCGGCTCGTCGGCGTTGCTGCGCTTGAGGGCCTCGGCCACATCGGCGGGCGTGAGCGCGGCCGCCCGCAGCCGGGCAGGATCGAGCTCCACCCTCACCTGCCGCACGTTCAGGCCGCTGGCCAGCACCCGGGCCACGCCCTCGGCGCGCTCCAGGCGCTTGACCACCGTCTGATCGGCCAGCAGCGAGAGCTCACGCTCGCTGCGCTGGTGCCCCACCAGCGCCAGCACGACCGTGGGCTGGGCGTTGTCGTTGTCGAAGCGGCTGATGAAGGGGGGCTTGGCGTCTTCGGGCAGCGAAGCCTGCAGCGCCGCGATCTTCTCGCGCACATCCTGGTTGGCCTGGGCGATGTCGGCGTCGAGGTTGAACTCGACGGTCGTCTCGCTGCGCCCTTCCAGGCTGTTCGAGCGGATCATCTTGACGCCGGCAATGCTGTTGAGTGCCGACTCGACGGGCTTGGTGATCTCGGTCTCCACCGCCGAGGGTGAGGCCCCGGGGTAGCTGATCGAGACGAACACCACCGGCGGGTTGATGTCGGGCATCTGCTCGACGCCCAGGCGCAGGTAAGAGAACAACCCCAGCACACAGACGGCCACCATCATCATGGTGGCGAACACGGGGCTGTTGATGGCGACGCGGGTCATCCACATGAGGTCTTCCTCCGAGACGTGACGGGACGACGCGTCAGAGCGTCTTGGCCGGTCCCGAGGCAGCCGAAGCCGCCTGGGTGGCGTTCTGGATGCGGGCCTCCTGGCCTTCGCGCAGGTTGTCGAAGCGGGCGGCCAGCACCTGGCTGCCGGCCGCCAGGCCATCGGTGATCTCCACCAGGCCGCGCGTGGCGTCACGCCGGCCCGTGGTCACCGTGCGGCGCAGCAGCTTGCCCTGCTCCAGGGTCCAGACATAGTCCTGCCCCGAGCTGGAGGACAGCGCGGTGACCGGCACCGTCAGGCGCGGCGCCCCCGCGGGCAGGGTCACGTTCGCGGTGGCGAACTGACCGGCACGCAGCAGCTCCTTGGGGTTGTCCAGCGTCAGCGTCACGCCGATGGAACGCGTGCCCACCTCGGCCGCCGGAGCGATGCGGGCCAGCTTGGCCTCGATGGGCTCATCCACGCCTTCGACCTGCAGCTGCACCGCCATGCCAGGGTGCAGTTGGCCCACTTCGTGGGTGCCGACGCTGCCGGCCATCTCCAGCTTGCGCAGGTCCACGATGGTGAGCAGTTCCTGCTCGGCCGCGACCTTCTCGCCCGGCAGGGCGTGGCGCTTGGAGACAATGCCGCTGATGGGCGCCACCAGCGCCGCCTCACGCAGCTGGATGCGGGCCGTCTCGACCTGGGCCAGCGCCGCGTTGTACTGCGCCTTGGCGCTCTCCAACGAGGCGCGGGAGTTCTCCAGCGCGATTGGCGAGATGAATTTCTGTTCTGCCAGCCCCAGGTTGGAGTCATGGCTGCGCTGGGCCTGGGCCAGCAAGGCCTTGGCGGCCTCGGCCTGGGCCGTCTTTTCGTTCAGGCGGGCATTGAGCTCCGCCAGATCGATGACGCCCAGCGACTCGCCCACGCTGACGCGGCTGCCCTCGTCCACCCGCAGGCTGACCAGGGTTCCGGCCGCCTTGGCACGCACGGTCACGGTGGACGGCGCGACGAGCGGGCCGGAGAACGTCACCTTGCCGGGCAGGGCCATGGACTGCGGCTGCACCACCTCCTGCGTGGTGAACACCAGGGTAGCCTCCTTGGGCTTGTCATCCTTGGGCTGACCCGACTTCCGGGCCACCACCGCCCCCACCAGGACGGCCAGCACCACCAGCGCTGCCACCCCTCCGATCCACCTGCGTTGTCGCATGTCTGTTCCCACCTCTGTTGATTGCTCTCGTGGAGCGGTCGCAGTGTAGGGGCAGGCAGGCAAAAGAAAAGGCCCGGCGGACGAACTGTCCCCCGGGCCGATGAACTGCACCGGACGGCGACGAATGGTGCCTGGTCAGCGACGCACGGCCGCGATGTCCGGCGTGGCCACCCGCACATCGCCGCACTGAGCGCGGTGGCGCAGTGCGTGGTCGATCAGCACCAGGGCCAGCATGGCCTCTGCGATGGGCGTGGCCCGGATGCCAACGCATGGGTCGTGGCGGCCGAAAGTCTCGACCTGGGCCGGCTGTCCCTGCAGGTCGACGGAACGCCGCGGAATGCGGATCGAGCTGGTGGGCTTGATCGCGATGTTGACGGTGATGTCCTGCCCGGTCGAGATGCCGCCCAGCACGCCACCGGCGTGGTTGCCGACGAAGCCCTCGGGCGTCAGCTCGTCCCCATGCTCGCTGCCGCGCTGGCGCACGGACTCGAAACCGGCCCCGATCTCCACGCCCTTGACCGCGTTGATGCCCATCATCGCGTAGGCGATGTCGGCGTCGAGCTTGTCGAACAGCGGCGCGCCCCATCCCACCGGCAGACCGGAGGCTTCCACATACAGGCGCGCGCCCACGGAATCACCCGACTTGCGCAGAGCGTCCATGTAGGCCTCGAGTTCTTCGGTCTTGCTGGCGGTGGCGGCAAAAAACGGGTTCTGCCCCACCTGACTCCAGTCATCGCGCGGGATCTCGATGTCGCCGATGGCGCTCATGCAGCCCCGGATGCGGATGCCGAAGTGCTCGGCCAGCCATTTGCGGGCCACCGCCCCGGCGCCCACCATCGGGGCCGTCAGGCGGGCCGAGCTGCGACCGCCGCCGCGCGGATCGCGGATGCCGTACTTGTGCCAGTAGGTGTAGTCGGCGTGGCCGGGCCGGAAACTCTGGACGATGTTGCCGTAGTCCTTGCTGCGCTGGTCGGTGTTGCGGATCAGCAGGCAGATGGGGGTGCCGGTGGTCTTGCCCTCGTAGACACCGGACAGGATCTCGACCGCATCGGGCTCGTTGCGCTGCGTGACGTGACGGCTGGTGCCCGGGCGACGGCGGTCCAGTTCTGGCTGGATGTCCGCTTCGGACAGGGCCATGCCGGGGGGGCAGCCGTCGATGACGCAGCCGATGGCCGGGCCGTGGCTCTCGCCGAAATTGGTCACGCGAAAGAGTTCGCCAAAGGTGCTGCCGGACATGGGAATGGGGGCCGGCACACCGCAGGGCGGACCGCGCCCTGCGGTGTTTCAGGGAGCACTGATTTTATCGGTGGACGCTCGAAACACGCCGAGGTGTGAAACAGGACCGCTTTTTGGCGCTCCTTTGCGGCTTCACAAGGTGTAGGTTTCAGCGACAGTGCTGACATGGCATGCAATCCCGTGTGCCGACCCGATCTCTGNCCAGTGCCCATGAAGGCTCCCGCTCCCGCCTCATCCCTGCTGCGCCACGTGCGACGCTGGGCCGGGCTGGGCGCGGCCCTGCCGCTGGTGGCCTG
>NZ_BADL01000239.1 GCF_000333615.1 Ideonella sp. B508-1
GGGCATCCATGCCGTCAACGTGCCCGAGCGCATGTACGAACTCGGCCACCTCATAGCCCCCCGCAGCATCTTCTCAGACGGTGAGGACTATCGGTCCTACATCCGCATCAACATTGCCGAGGCATCCGACCTGTCCGTCTTCCCTGCACTGGCGACCCTTCTGGGCAGGGAGTACCACCCGCCGCTCTGAGCCTGCACACCATGCGCTCCGCCCCCGACTTCCGCGATCCGGCCTTCCTGCAGCAGCACCTGCTGCAGACCATGGCCTTTTACGACGGCCGCTGCGTGGACCCGAGTGGCGGGCTTTACCAGTTCTACCGGGACGACGGCAGCGTCTACGACCCCGCGACCCGGCATCTGGTGAGCAGCACGCGCTTTGTCGTCACCCACGCCATGATGGCCCGGCGCTTTCCGGAGCATCCCCGGGCCGCGGGCTGGCGGGACACGGCCCGCCATGCCCTGCGCTTCGTGCACGAGATCCACCGGGACGAAGCCAGCGGCGGCTACCTGTGGCTGCTACGCTGGCACGACGGCCGGCGCGAGACGGTGGACGCCACCCAACATGCCTACGGCCTGGCCTTCGTGCTGCTGGCCCAGGCCCACGCCACCCTGGCCGGGCTGGAGGAAGCCCGACCCGCCCTCCAACAGACCCTGGCCCTGATGGAGCAGCGCTTCTGGGAGCCGACTGCCAGCCTGTATGCCGACGAGGCCACGCCAGCGTGGAGCTTGAGTCCCTACCGCGGGCAGAACGCCAACATGCATGCCTGCGAGGCGCTGATGGCCGCCTACGAGGCCACCGGGGACGCCTTCTGCCTGCGGCGCGCCCAGGCCCTGGCCCAGCAAGTCACCCGGACGCTGGCCGGGCGTTGCCATGGCTGGGTCTGGGAGCACTTCCACACCGACTGGACACCGGACTGGGACTTCAACCGGCACGATCCGGCCAACCTCTTCCGTCCCTGGGGCTACCAGGTCGGCCATTGGACCGAATGGGCCAAGCTGCTGCTCACGCTGGAGCGCTTGAGCCCGGACGATGCCGACACCGCCTGGATGCTGCCGCGGGCCCGCGAACTGTTCGCCGCGGCCGTCCAACTGGGCTGGGACAACGCCCACGGCGGCCTGGTGTACGGGCTGGGGCCCCTGGGAGACCCGGCCACGGACACCCATCTGAAGGTGAGCGACGGCGACAAGTACCACTGGGTCCAGGCCGAAACCCTGGCCGCCGCGGCGGCGCTGGCCCAGCGCACCGGCGAAGGGGGCTACTGGGACTGGTACGACCGGATCTGGACCCATGTCTGGCGGCACTTCGTGGATCACACGCACGGCGCCTGGTACCGCATCCTCGGGCCGGACAACCGCAAGCTCACCGACGAGAAGAGCCCCGCCGGCAAGGTGGATTACCACAACCTGGGCGCCTGCCATGAGGTGCTCGACACGCTGGCCCGCTGACTGAAGCCCGGAGATCCCCACCCTGTTCAGTCAACTCCGGGGTGCTTTCCGTGTTGTTTGACCGTTTCAGCGTTCCCTGACTGCGTCAACATCGCCCCAAGAGACCAATTGCGGGTGGGGGTGACCATGCCTCGCCCGCAGCGCAAGACAAGGGGACAGCGACCATGGGGATCTATCGCATCGTGATGCGCGCCGGCAACCGCCTGATGCGCCACCTGAGCATGCCGCTCAAGCTCACCGTGCTGGGTAGCATGCTGCTGATCCCTCTGCTGATCAACGTGATCCTGGGCGCGCTGCAGGATCAGGCCTCCATCCGGCTGACCCGCGCCGAACGCCAGGGCCTGGCGCTGGTGATGCCGCTGTCGCAGACGGCCTATGAGGTCCAGGTGCATCGCGGCCTGACCAACCGGGTTCTGCACGGCGACGCCGCTGCCCAAGCCGCGCTGGCCCAGAGCTCGGAGCGCCTCAAGGCGCACCTCGGCGACGTGGACCAGATCATCGCCCACACCGACACCTTCACCGCCAAGGATGAGTGGACGTCCTTGCGCACGGCGCTGGAAGGTCTGTCCGGCAATGGCACAGGGGAAGCTACCGCCGTCTTCGCAGCGCA
>NZ_BADL01000238.1 GCF_000333615.1 Ideonella sp. B508-1
GATCGATCACCGCATTGACGTTCGTGTCGGCGGCGGCACGGTCGGAGACGCCATTGACTGTCTGGCTCGTGACACTGAACCCCCGCAGGTTGAACGTCGGGGAGCCTTGCGGTGACTGGGCGAATCCGACGCCGCTGACATTGCCCAGCGCGTCCATGACGGAAGTCGCCTGCTGGGACTTGAGCACGTCCGCCGTGATGATGGTCACGGATGCCGGGGTGTCCATCAGGTCGGTGCCGCTGCGGGCTGCCGTGTCCGACAGGTCGGCCTTGAAGCTCGTCTCCGCCTTGCTGCGCTTGGCCAGAATCTCAACCGTCTGGATCTCCACCACCAAGGCCCCATGGCGCATCTGCATCACGAGGCTGCTGCCGGCAATGGCAGAGGCAACCGCGTCGCGCACACTCAACTGCCCCTTCACGGCCGGGGCAGTGCGCCCCTGGACGTCGCTGGCATCGAACCGGATGGGCTGCCCCGAGATTCGGGCAATCGCACTCAGGGTGTCCGACAGCGGCGCGGCCGGGAGGTCATAGAGGGCGGTGGCCTGTGCGGGCTGGGCAGCACCCTGCTGAGGCTCCGCAGCCTGGACAGAAGCCGCGGCGCAGACGGCGAATGCTGCGGCGATGGCGACGCAGACTTCTTTGGGTTGGAAGAGTCGGGTACCGGTGTGCTTGGACATGACGTGAACCTTGTGGACTGAGCGCCTCTCGAAAGCCTCGTTGGCAGCGTGCCCGCAGGTTAGCTTTTCACATCCTCGTAATGTCAGTACAGTTCTCCACATGGCGGCCAGCGCTGTACTGATCACGACATCAGGACGGTTCAACTGGTTTCCCCTATATGAAAGGGCTTTCCCCTATGCGCGAGCCTTCCATCGGCTCAGCGGCCATCCGCTTCAGTACAGATGATCTGGAGGAGGTGGCCAAGAACAACCCGAGAGCATCGCTCGTCGACCAGCTTTTTTCGCTCATTGCCGCCAAGGCGCATGCGCCAAAGTCCACACCCGGAGCCCGTTTGCCGTCCGTCCGGCAACTGGCCGAGGACTGCGGCCTCAGCCGCGACACCGTCGCCCGCGCCTACGAGCGGCTGGTCGCGCATGGCATTGTGGAAGCCCGCCGGGGCTCCGGCTATTTCGTGAAAGCCGGAACGCGCCGCCAGGCCTTGCCAGCGAACAAGCCTGCGCTGGAGGGGCCGGCCGCGGAAGGGCGGACCCGGTGGCGTGCCCTCCTCGTAAGCAGCAACCCCTCTCTGGTGACGAGGACAGGCAGCGGCTCCTTTCCCGACGGATGGCAGGACGAGGCGAGCCTGTCGGGGGCCGTGCGGACCATCTCGCGCCAGAGCGCCCGGATCATGACCCAGTACGGCGACGCCAGGGGCTACCTGCCCTTGCGCCAGCAACTGCAGATCAAGCTCCAGGAGATCGGCATCCACGTCGAACCGAACCAGGTGCTGGTGACGGGCGGCGCGATGGAGGCTATTCACCTGGTCTGCCAGGCCTTCCTGCGCCAAGGTGCGGTGAAAGTGCTGCTCGAAGACCCCTGCCCACCGCTGCTGGTGGACCGCATGCTGTCGACGGGCATGGAGGTCTACCGGGTGCCGCGCCTGTCCGATGGGCCCGACCTGGTGCAGATGCGCGAGATCTGCGAGAGGTTCCAGCCAACGGCCTTCTTCTGCAGCTCCGTGCTCCACAACCCGACCTGCACCCAGATCGCACCGCACAAGGCCTTCCAGGTCCTTCAGCTGGCGCAGGAATTCGATTTCACGGCCAGCGGTGGGCGTCCTGGCCCGGCGCCGGG
>NZ_BADL01000236.1 GCF_000333615.1 Ideonella sp. B508-1
GCATCGCCGCCCCCGGCGATTCGCTGGCCAACCCGAAGAAGACTTTCGACACCATGCGCATGCTTCACGAGCAGGCGCCCGACATCAAGCTGTGCCTGTCCACCAACGGCCTGGCACTGCCGGACCTGGTCGACGAGATCTGCAAGTACAACATCGACCACGTCACGATCACCATCAACATGGTCGATCCGGAAGTGGGCGCCAAGATCTACCCCTGGATCTTCTGGGACCACCGGCGCGTCACCGGCGTCGAGGCCGCCCGCATCCTGCACGAGCGCCAGATGCTCGGCCTGGAGATGCTGACCGCCCGCGGCGTGCTCACCAAGATCAACTCGGTGCTGATCCCCGGCATCAACGACGAGCACCTGATCGAGGTGAACCGCGAGGTCAAGAAGCGCGGTGCCTTCCTGCACAACATCATGCCGCTGATCTCGGAAGCCGAGCACGGCACCGTGTTCGGCCTGACCGGCCAGCGCGGCCCGACCGCCCAGGAGCTCAAGGCCGTGCAGGACGCCTGCATGGGCGGCGCCAACCTGATGCGCCACTGCCGCCAATGCCGCGCCGACGCGGTGGGCCTGCTGGGCGAGGACCGCTCCGAGGAATTCACCCTCGACAAGATCGAGGAGATGGAAGTCGTCTACGACCTGGACAAGCGCAAGGCCTACCAGGACAAGGTCGAGGCCGAGCGCCAGGCCCAGGTGGCGGCCAAGGCCGACGCGCTGGCCGCCGCGGCCAACGACGATGGCGTGGACCCGGACATGAAGGTGCTGGTCGCCGTGGCCACCGAAGGCCATGGCAAGGTCAACCAACACTTCGGCCACGCCACCGAATTCCAGATCTTCGAGGTGAGCAAGGCACAGGCCCTGTTCGTCGGCCACCGCCGGGTGGACCTGTACTGCCAGGGTGGCTACGGCGAGGACGAGCAACTGCCCTCCATCGTCAAGGCAATCAACGACTGCCACGCCGTGCTGGTGGCCAAGATCGGCGCCTGCCCGCGTGACGAGCTGAGCGCCGCCGGCATCGAGCCGGTCGACCAGTACGCCCACGAGTTCATCGAGAAGGCCGCGCTGTCCTGGTTCAGCGGCTACCGCCAGCGCATCGCCAGCGGCGAACTCGTCCACCAACCGCGCGGTGACGCGCAGATCCGGCAGGGTGCCTTCACCGGCACCGCCGAAGCAGCCGCCTGAGCCTTGGCGCCAGCGACTGCTCTTTCCCCAGCCCCCAGCCAAGGAGTCCCATCATGGCCCTGAAGATCATCGCCTCCATGTGCACCGGCTGCTCCGCCTGCGAGCCCGAGTGCCCCAACGTCGCCATCCGTGAAAAGGGCGGCACCTTCATCATCGACCCGGCCAAGTGCACCGAATGCGAAGGCCAGTTCGACGCGCCCCAATGCGTGTCGGTCTGCCCGGTGGACGGCTGCATCAAGCCGGCCTGAATGGGACACCCGGCATCGCGCTTGCGCGATGCCACCCGCCGGGCGGGTGCGCGGGCCGCTTGGGGCGGCCCGGCGCTGGCCCGCGGGAGATGGGGCACCCGGCCCCGGGTTGAACCCCGGGACCACCCGCCGGGCGGGTGCGTGGGCCGCTTGGGGCGGCCCGGCGCTGGCCCACGCCGTCCGCTTCCGACCTTCTCTTGAATGACGAGCTGAACATGATCCTGCCCAACGTCACTGTCACGCCCGCTGCGGCCAAGTTCATCCGCCGCATGGTGCGCTTCTCCGATCACCCCGCCGGCGGCATGCGCCTTCTGGTGACGCCGGGCGGCTGCTCCGGCTACAGCGCCGAGTTCTCGGTGCTGGCCGCGCCGATGGACGGCGACGCCGAGCTGATGGTGGGCGATGTGCGGGTCTTCCTGCCGGCAGAAAGCCGCATGGTGCTCGACGGCGTCACCATGGACTTCAGCGAAAGCCCGACCCATTCCGGCCTGAGCTTCTTCAACCCGGCGGCGGCGCCCTGCGCCTGCTCCAGCTCGGGCGATGCGGCCAAGCCGGCGCAGGCCACGGTCTCGCTGGACTCGCTCAAGCGCCACTGAGGCGCCGTTCCGCGTCCTCCCGCACACCAGGCGTCCACCATGACCACCGCCACCACCGGCACCCTGGGCGTGGACTTCGACGATGCCGTGCTCGGCCAGGGCCTGCCGCCCCTGGCCGAAGCCGCGCTGTGCGAGGCCGGTGCGCAGCGCAGCGACGCGCCACGCGCCATGGCCGCCCTGATGCGGGCCCAGGCCCTGGCGCCCGAGCACCCCGCGGTGCTGATCGCGCTGTACCGCCATCACTTCTACGGTCATCGGCTTGCAGCGGCCCGCGATGTGGCCCGCCGGGCCCTGGTGGCCGGGGCCACCGCCCTGGGCCTGCCGGCCTGCTGGCGAGAGGTGCCGCTGCAGCCGCTGGCGGGCGCACGCGATGAGCCGGTGACCCGCTTCTACCTCTTCACCCTCAAGGGCTATGCCTACCTGAGCCTGCGCCTGGGCGACGACACCGAGGCGCGCGACGCCCTGGCCCTGTTGCGCCACCTGGACCCGGACGACCGCGTGGGCGGGGCCCTGGTCGAGGCGGTGCGCCAGCGTGCGCTGGTGGGCGACGACCCGGACGAGGATGCGCCCAGTGTTCCGCCGGCCTTTGGCGCGGCGGCCTGGGCCCGCCTGGCCCCTCGGCCGCCGGGGCCGCGTCCTTCGGCCCCGGCCTGAAGCGAAGCCGCCATGAACGCCGCCGCCCTGCACCCTGTCCACCGCGCGCCTGCGGGTGACATCCCCCTGCGGGACTGGCAGGGCCAGCCGGTCGATTGCGGCCGCTGCCCGCACCGGGCGCTGCGCGACGCGGGTGGCTGCGAGCCCGGTCACAGCTGCATGCAGGACGCCTACGCCCGCCGCATCGACCGCTTCTTCCGCACCCACCGCGACCTGGCCGGCCAGCACCTGGACCATCCGTACTTCGAGGTTCGGGCCATCGCCGCGCGCTACGTCGACATCTTCCAGCTCGGCCCGCTGCGCCAGGACCCGGACGAGACGGTGCGCCTGCAGGTGGCCCTGCGCGTGCCGCAGCGCCTGCTCTCGCCGATGTGCGACGACCCGCACCGCGAGGTCCGCATCCGCGTGGCCCAGCGCATCGACACGCCCGAACTCAGCCGCCTGATCCACGACGCCGACTACGAGGTCCGCACCGTGGTGGCCCGTCGCCTGCCCGTGGCCCTGCTGCCCCTGCTGGCCGGGGACAACGACGAGCAGGTGCGCCGCGTGGTGGCCGAGCGGCTGGAGATGCCGGCGCTCTGGCGCCTGGCCGGCGACACCTCGGACCGGGTGCGCCGCACGGTGGCCGAACGGGCGCCACTGCCCCTGCTGTCGGCCTTCCTAGCCGACCCCGACTGGGCGGTGCGCTGGACCGTGGCCCACCGCGCCGACGCCCGTCTGCAGCGCGACTGGCTGCTGCGCCTGTCCGAAGACGCCGACCCCGAGGTGCGCGCCCAGGCGCTGGAGCGCCTGGCCGAACCCACGCCCTTGTCCCAGCCCACAGGAGAGCCCCATGGCGGACATCGCCCGTGACGACGACATCATCGAGATCGCCCTGCCGCCCCGCTTCGAGATGGGGGAGCGGGTGATCAGCCGCACCATCATCCGCAACGACGGCACCTACACCGGCAAGGACATCGGCGAGGTGCTGGTGAACAAGGGCGACATCGGCTTCGTGCGCTCGATCGGCACCTTCCTGCAGCAGTTCTACATCTACGCGGTGGAGTTCACCGGCTCGGCCACCAGGTGGGCATGCGGGCCAAGGAGCTCTGCACCCTGGACCACCTGCCCGACGAGGTGCTGGCGCAGCTGGGCGAGAAGGCCCAGCGCCCTGACGACCTGCGCTGACGCCCCCTTTTCTTCTCAACGTNCTCCACGATCACAGGAGCTCCCACATGAATGAACCCGCCCACCAAGTACGACTGGGGCCACGC
>NZ_BADL01000235.1 GCF_000333615.1 Ideonella sp. B508-1
CGGCTGCTCGGGCGCCAGCACCACGGCGGGCCGGGCCTGCGGGGCACTGCGCTGCAGCACCGCCAGCGTGGCGGCGACGGGCTGTGCCGGGGTCGGCCCCCGGGCACAGGGCTTGCGGGCCCAGCCAAGCGGGGTTGAGGGCCCGGTCCAGCTCGGTCTGCCAGACCATCAGCGCGCCGCTCAGGCCCAGCAGGACCATCAGCAGGCCGGCCACCAGGCCGACCCAGCGGTGCAGCCACACCCACCAGGGACGGGTCGAGCGCATCAGAACCGGCGCTTCCAGGCCAGGGTGACGGTGCGGCCGCGGCCGGCGTAGTAGTCGTCGTTGGTGCCGGAGTAGTTGGCCTGGCCGTAGTAGGTGAAGTACTGGCGGTTCAGCAGGTTCTCGACGCCCAGGCTCCAGTCGCCCTGCGCGGTGTGCCAGGTGCCGGCCCAGTCCACCACGGTGTAGCCGCTGAAGTGCTCGGCCAGCGAGGTGCTGCCGGAGAACTGGCCCTCGTTGGCATCGCGCGGCTGGAAGTGCGACAGCGTGAGCTGGCTCTCCAGCGCATCGTTCAGGCGCCACTGGCCGCTCAGCACCAGTTTGTCCGGTCCCTGCGAGCGGGCGCCCAGGTCCAGGCTCAGCGGCGCGCCGGCCGACGCGGCGGTGCGGCCCCGGGTCAGGGCATACAGGGCGTTGAGGGTCAGCCCGGGCGCGGCCCGCCACTGGCCGGTGAACTCGAAGCCCTTGACCTCGATGGGCACGCGCTGCACCGAGCCGATGCCGTTGCTGACCGTGATCTGGCTGCCCAGCGAGGAGCGCGAGTCATAGACCGAGGCGGTGAAGCTGCCGGCGCCGCCCCGCCAGGCCACGCCCAGCTCGCGGTTGTAGGTGAGGATGGGCTGCAGATCGACCAGGCTGTCCACCGACTGGCCCGCGGTCTTCACCGCGCGCAGGATCAGGCCCACGTCCGGCATGCCGAAGCCTTCGCTGTAGGACGCGAAGCTGGACCAGCCGCTGTCACCCCAGCGCCAGACGGCGCCCAGGTTCTTGACGAACTGGTCGGACCGGCGTGTGCCGCCCGCCACCTGCCGGCTGCCGTAGAAGGCCAGGGTGGTGTAGCTGTCCACGTCCAGCTGGCTGTCCTCGTGGCGCAGGCCGCCGCGCAGCGTCAGGTCGCCCCAGCTGTACTCCAACTGGGCAAAGGGGGCCAGGCTGCGGTACTTCAGGGGCGGCACCCAGGTGCGACCGGTCATCGTCAGGGTCTGCGACGAGGTGTCGTGCAGCAGGTCCACGCCGGTGGTCAGCTCCAGTCCGCGCCAGCCCAGGTCGGGCCGCACCCAGGTGCTGCGCAGGCCCCATTTGTCGGCGTTGATCTGGCTCTGGTCCACCAGGGTGCCCACCGGGGCGATGCTGGCGTCCTGGAAGGTGTTGATCACGCCGCCGCTGTAGCGGGCGCTGAAGTCCTGCTTGAACAGCTGCACCGAGGCCATGCCGCCGGCCAGGTCGTCGTCGTCCCAGCCCAGGCTGGCCGAGCGCACCCGGCTGCGGGGCGGGGCCCAGGCCAGGCTGCCCGGGGCCGAGGTGGTGGGCAGGCCGGTGCTGCGGTCGCCCGGCACGTCCACCCAGTCGCTGAAGCCGTCGGCATGGTACTGGTTGACCATCAGCTGGAACTGCTGCGAGCCCACCCGCTGGCCCAGCTTCAGGAAGCCGTCGTTGGCCATGTGCAGGGATTCCGTGGCCAGCGTGCGCCCCTGTGCATCGGTACCGATGTCCTGCTCGCGGCGGCCCACATACAGCAGAGCCGACCAGGGGTCCTCGCCCTCGCTCAGGTGCTCCAGCATGTAGCCGGCCTTCCAGCCCTGGCTGTGGCTGCGGCCCTGGCTGCTGCCCTTGAGCTCCAGCGTCTGGTGGGTGCCGGTCTCGGTGGGACTGCGGGTGATGGTGTTGATGATGCCGCCGGTGGCGCCCATGCCTTGCACCGCCGACGCGCCGCTGACCACCTCGATGCGGTCGATGATCAGGGCGTCGGCGAAGTAGCCCTCGCGGCCGCCGTAGCGCAGGGGGTTGGTCTGGGGAATGCCGTCGAGCAGCAGCAGCGCGTTGCGGCCCCGCAGCCCCTCGCCGAAGCTGCTGAGCTTCTGGCGCGAGGGCGCGTAGCCCGGCACCTGCGTGGCCAGCAGGGCGCTGGGATCCTCGCTGACCAGAGACTGGGTGTCGATGTCCTGGCGGCTGATCACCGCCACCGCGCCGGGGATCTTGTCCAGGGCCTTGCCGCTGCGGGTGGCCGTGACGATGACCTGCTGGGGCGCCGGGGAGGCTGGATCGGCCACGGCACTGTCACCGCCCGGCAGCGCCTGGGCGTGGGCGGTGGACCCCAGGGCGGCGGTGGCCAGGGCCCAGGACAGGGGGGAAAGTCGCAGCATCCGGCGGCGTCGGGCGAGGGAAGAAGTCTTCATGGGCAAGGGAAAGTGGCCGGGTCTCACATGGGGCGGCAGCAATGGGGCTGCAGCGGGCCGGCAGGTACAACAGATCCGCAAATGTAAATGACAATTATTTGCAATCAGTAAATAGACCGCCGCGTGGAAAGGGGACTCTTTGACGCGCATCAATGCCGTCGGTGTGCCGGGGGCGAATGGAAGAGAACAGGCCGCTTGTCGCTTTTGTGATGACCTGCACAGCGGTGATCAACGGAACAAAAGCGCCAAGTCATTGATTTGAAAAGAGATGTTGGCTGGCACAGCTCTCGCAATGGACCTCGCACCTGCCACCACACGAGGTGCCCCATGTCCGCCAACACCACGTTCGTATCGATCGGTGATCTGAAGAAAGGTCGCCAAGCCGTCAGCGAAGTCGTCGAGACCGGAGGGGGCTGCGGCTCCACCGGCGGTGACGGCAAGGCCAGTTGCGGCACGTCCGCCGGCCCGGACGACATGCCCGCCGAGATCTGGGACAAGGTCAAGAACCACCCCTGCTACTCGGAAGAGGCCCACCACCACTACGCCCGCATGCACGTGGCCGTGGCCCCAGCCTGCAACATCCAGTGCAACTACTGCAA
>NZ_BADL01000234.1 GCF_000333615.1 Ideonella sp. B508-1
AGGTCACCCCGCGTCAGCTGGGCTACGCGCTGCAGAAGCACCGGATCGAGCTGTTCAAGCTCTGAGCGGGGCGCGGCGCATGCGGGTGCGCCGCCACCACAGCCAGGCCGCGCTGCCCAGCAGCACCGTGGGCAGCAGGCCGAACACCGTCCAGAGCAGGCGCGCGAGCCCGCCCAGGGCCTCGGCCGAATGCAGCGGGAACACCCAGTCCAGCACCCGGTTGCCCGGGGCGCTGTGCAGCGGGTCCTGGACCGACAGCACGCGACCCTCGGCGCTCAGCCGGACCCGGGTGTTGCCGGTGTCGGCCCGGGGCTCGCCGGGCTGCAGCAGGCGCAGCTCCCAGGGCGCACCCGGACGGGCGGGCAGGCTCAGGCGGGACCAGCGCGCCCCCGGGAAGACCGCCTCGCCACGGGCCACCAGGGCGTCGGGTGGCAGGGCCGGTCCGGTCGCGGGGGGGGCGGCTCGGGCGGCGTGGGCTGCGGGCTGCAGCGGCCAGACGGCCCCCACCAGGGCCCGGCTGCTGTCCTTGAAGACCATCATCGCACCGGTGCCCGCCAGCAGCAGGGCCAGCGGCAGCCCCCACAGGCCCATGGCGCGGTGGGCGTCGAACCACAGGCGCACCCGCGAGGCGTCGGTCCGGATGCTCAGTGTCCGGCGCCAGGCGGCCCGGCTGCCCGGCCGGGGCCAGGCCAGCCAAGCCCCGCTCAGGCTCAGGCCCAGCAGCAGCAGGCCGCCGGTGCCCACCACGGTCTGTCCGGTCTCGCCGGCCAGGAGATGGCTGTGCAGATCATAGAGCGCGGGCACCAGGTGGGCCCGGTCCAGCGGGGGGCGCCCCGGTCGCGCCAACCCAGCG
>NZ_BADL01000233.1 GCF_000333615.1 Ideonella sp. B508-1
AGCTTGGGCGGCATGCCCTTCATGCGGCTGCCGAAGAACATGTTCATCAGCAGGGTGACGACCATGTCGTCGCGGTGGTGGCCCAGTGCGATCTTGTTGCAGCCCAGCTCCCGCGCCACGCGGTAGAGGATGCCCCGGCGCAGCCGCGAGCACAGGCTGCACATGGTCTGCCCTTCCGGGATGTGCTTCTTGACGATGGAGTAGGTGTCCTGCGTCTCACCGGTGGGCTATGCCATGGTTTCCCAGATCGCCCCGGCCCGGCTGGTGGGCCTGCTGATGGGTGTCTGGCTGGCTGGCATCGGCGTGGCCAATTACCTGGCCGGCGCGCTGGAGAGCCTGCTGGCCGGCAGCGGCATCCCGCCCTTCGTGTTCCTGTTCAGCTCGTCCATCGGCGCGGGCGTGCTGCTGCTGCTGATCACGCCCTGGCTGAACCGGCTGAGCCACCGGAGCGCAGACTGAGCGCGCAAGAAACAAGACTGCGACACAGCCGCTGACACCCCGAGGCCACGCATTGACACGCGTCAATGTGGCCTTCGGGCTGGGCTCGCAGACTGCTCCCCGACACGCCGGCCACCCGACCCGAGCCGGCGCCCCACCCCCGTCGAGAGGAGCCTGCCATGAGCACCACCATCTTCTTCATCCCCAGTGTCAACCTGATGGGCGCCGGCTGCCTGAAGGACGCCGCCGCCGACATCCAGTCCAAGGGCTGGCGCAAGGCCCTGGTGGTGACGGACGCCCCGCTGGTGCGTACCGGCCTGGTGGCCAAGGTGACCGAGCTGCTGGGCACGCATGGCGTCACCTCGGTGGTGTTCGACGGCGTCAAGCCCACCCCCACGTGGCCAATGTGGAGGCCGGTCTGGCCCTGCTGAAGGCCATGCCTGCGACTTCGTGATCTCGCTGGGGCGGTGGCTCGCCGC
>NZ_BADL01000232.1 GCF_000333615.1 Ideonella sp. B508-1
TCGCACTGCGCAGGCGGTGATCGCCGCGGCCCGGGTCAACACCCTGCTGGAGGAGGCCCAGGCCGCGCGCCCGCAGGCCCAGGGCCGGGTGACGGCCGGTGAGGTGAACATCCGCCGGCTGAGCTTTGCCTACGGTCAGGGCACACCGGTGCTGCGCGAGGTGGATCTGCACATCGCGCCGGGAGAGTTCATCGGCATCGTCGGCCCCACCGGCAGCGGCAAGTCGACGCTGCTGTCGCTGCTGCTGCGCTTCTACCCGGTCAGCCAGGGGGCGCTGTGCATCGATGGTCAGCCCATCGCCTCGCTGGACGAAGAGGCCTTCCGCGACGCGGTGGGGCTGGTGCCGCAGGAACCCTTCCTGCTGGCCGCCACGGTGCGCGAGAACATCGCCATGGGCCGGCCCTTGAGCGACGCCCAGATCCAGTCCGCCGCCATAGCCGCCGGTGCCGCGGGCTTCATCGCCCGGCTGGAGCAGGGTTACGACACGGTGCTGGGTGAAGGCGGTGCCCGCCTGGCGGTGGGCGAAAAGCAGCTGCTGGCCATCGCCCGTGCGCTGGCGGTGCGACCGCGCATCCTGCTGCTGGACGAGGCCACCTCGCACATCGACAGCGAAACCGAACAGGTGGTGCAGCGGGCACTCGCCGCGCTGCATGGCCAGCTGACGATCATCTCGATCGCCCACCGGCTGTCGACCATCCGCGACGCCGACCGCATCGTGGTGCTGCAGCAGGGCCGGGTGGCGGAACTGGGCCCGCACGAGGCCTTGATGGCCCGGGACGGCGGCATCTACCGCCGTCTGGTCGAACTGCAGCAACTGGCGGCAGAAGACGAAGCCTCTGCCTGAGCCGGTCGGCGACCGGCCACGTCAACTCACTTGCGGGCGGCGGCCAGGCGGGCCTGCTCGGCCTGCTCATCCACATGCATGTGGTGGATGAAGTAGTAGACGTAGTAGCCCAGCATGCCCAGCATGAACAG
>NZ_BADL01000231.1 GCF_000333615.1 Ideonella sp. B508-1
CGCCCCCCAATATCAGTCGCCCAGCAGGTGGTAAAGGTTGCGCAGCATGGCGGCCGTGGCGCCCCAGATGAAGTATTCGCGGCCATCTGGCGCCGACCAGGCATGGGACAGGAAGCGCCGGACCTGACCTTCGACGGTCACCTGATGGTGCCGGTGATGGGCCGGGTTCATCAGAAAGGCCAGCGGCACCTGGAACACCTCGGCCACCTCGCCCGGATCGGGATGCAGGTTCAGCGCATCCGGCAGCAGCGCCACCACCGGCGTGACCTGGAAACGGGTCACCGTGGTGTACACCGGCATGCGCCCCAGGATCTCGGACAGCGCCGGGTCCAGCCCGATCTCCTCCTGGGCTTCCCGCAGCGCGGTGGCCACCACATCGGCATCGCCCGGCTCGCTGCGCCCGCCGGGAAAGCTGATCTGCCCGGCATGGTGGCGCAGGTGCTCGGTGCGGCGGGTCAGCAACACCTGCAGACCCGCCGGATCCTGCCGCAGCGGCACCAGCACGCCAGCCGAGGTGGGATCTCGGTCCGCCCCCCAGCCCACCCAGACACCGTCACCCGGCAGATGGGGTGGACGGCCTGCCGCCTGGGCCAGCCGTTCGCGCAGGAAGTCGGGCGTGAGCCGCTGCGCCGGCAGCGGCGGCAACTGGGCGTCGGTGCCGATCACCGGCACCGCACGCGGGTCCCCCAGCACGGGGCGGGGCACGGCCACAGGCCGCTCGGGAATCGGTGTCATGGGCCGCAGAGCTTACGCCAGAAAGCACAAAAGCCGCCCGAAGGCGGCCTTTGCGAGAGGAAGCATCCCCTGATCGTCGATCAGGACAGCTTTTCCTTGATGCGGGCCGACTTGCCCGAACGCTGACGCAGGTAGTACAGCTTGGCGCGGCGCACATCGCCGCGGCGCTTCACTTCGATCGAAGCGATCAGCGGGCTGTACAGCTGGAAGGTCCGTTCCACACCTTCGCCGCTGGAGATCTTGCGCACGATGAAGCTGCTGTTCAGGCCACGGTTGCGCTTGGCGATCACCACGCCTTCATAGGCCTGCACACGCTTGCGGGTGCCTTCCACCACGTTCACGCTCACGATGACCGTGTCGCCAGGGGCGAAGGAAGGAATGGTCTTGTTCAGACGAGCAATTTCTTCTTGCTCGAGGGTTTGGATCAGATCCACGAGGTTTCTCCTGAAAGATCTTGCCAGCGCTTGGGGTAGGTCAGTGGCCACACCGCGCTGGTTCAGCGCGGTTCAGCACTTTGTCGCCCGGCAGAGGATCGAAAAGCCGATCATCATAACACAAGCGAGGCCAGAAAGCGTTCATCCGCAGCACTGAGCGCGCCCCTGGCACGCGCCGCCTGGATCAGGTCCGGGCGCCGGCGCGCCGTCAGCGCCAGCGATTGCTCGCGGCGCCAAAGCTCGATCTGGGCATGGTGGCCGGACAACAGCACCGCCGGCACCGGCAGATCGCCCTCTTCGGTGTGCAGCACCTCGGGCCGGCTGTAGTGCGGGCAGTCCAGCAGCCCATCCTCGAAGCTGTCCTGCTCATGGGACCGCGCGTCGTGCAACACACCGGGCTGCAGACGGGTCACCCCGTCCAGCAGCGCCAGCGCGGGCAACTCACCGCCCGAGAGCACAAAGTCACCCAGGCTCAGCTCCAGATCGACGTGCCGGTCCAGAAAGCGCTGGTCGATGCCTTCGTAGCGCCCGCAGAGCAGGATGGCGCCCTCGCCGCCCGCCATCTCGCGCATCAGGCCCTGGTCCATCACCCGACCTGTGGGGCTGAAGTGGATGACCGGGCCGGCCGAGCCCCGGTCAGACCGCACCGCCGCCAGCGCCCGCTCCAGCGGCTCCACCAGCATCACCATGCCGGGGCCGCCGCCGTAGGGGCGGTCGTCCACCCGGCGGTAGTTGTCCTCGGCATGATCGCGCAGGGGCCACAGGCGCCGGTGCCGGGCCTGGTGTCCTCGCGCG
>NZ_BADL01000230.1 GCF_000333615.1 Ideonella sp. B508-1
CGCTCCGGCGGCGCCAGAAAGCAGCCGTCGGCCGTCTCCACCTGCAGCACGCCCTCGATGGCATAGGACAGCTGGCCCCAGGGATGGGTGTGGGGCGCGCTCCAGGCGCCGGGCGCCAGGGCCTCCACCCGGGCCAGCACCGGGCGCGGAAGGGTGGCCAGGCGCGGGATGCGGCCTGATCGACGCCAACACGGTGGTGCCGGGTTTGCCGGCATGATGATGGGCACCTCCGGGTGCCCATTTTTCTTGGCGGCACCGTCGCTGTTCCTCCGCTCTGCCATGCCCTTCGATTTCGAGCACGCCGTCACCGCCCCCTTCCGCATGCAGCCCGGGCTGCGCAAGCTGGCCGAGGGCAGCGTCCAGTTCACCCCCACCCACCCGGCGTCGCCCCATCTGCGAGAGAAGCTCGCCGTCCTGCGCAGCCAGCCCGACCAGGCCTTGCAGATCGAACCGGGCTTCGATGCCCTGCCGTCCCTGCACGCGGCCATGCGCCAGGCCGCGCAGGAACATCCGGCCGCCCTGACCCTGTCCAGCGATGGCCAGCTGATGGCTCATGCCCTGGGCTGGTCGGTCGATGACCGGGGCGAGGTGGCGGCGCTGCACCCGCAGGCGCCCCAGGACATCGGCCTGTGTCTGAAGGCCCTGCCGACATCCTGGCGCCAAACTGCCCTGTTCAGCCTGGCCATCGAGGAAGACCTGGCCATCGTCGACGGCCGGCGCGCCAGCCTGCCCTGGCTGGCGGTGGCCCTGCCCTCGCACTGGGACCCACGCCAGAAGATCGGCCGCCACTTCGCCGAGGTGCACGCCCCGGTGGCCGACAACGCGGTGCTGGTGGCGGCGGGCGAGCATCTGATGAAGCTGGTCACCGGCCCGCAGCGCTGGGAGCGCTTCGTCTGGAACGTGACCCGCCACCCTGGGCTGGACGCCCATCCGCAGCGCACGCCACCCACACACTGGCCTGCCGACCTGGACGAGGCCGAGCTGAACCAACACACCTGGTTTCGCAGCGAACGCCAGACCTTCATCCCGCTGCCCGAGCGGGGCCAGGCCGTCTTCACCATCCGGGTGGCCGTGCGGCCCCTGAGCCAGGCGGTGGACACGCCGGCCCGTGCGCAGCGCCTGCACGACGCCATCGCCAGCATGAGCCCGGCGGTACTGGCCTACCGGCAGCTCACCGAAGCCCGCCCCGGCTTGCTGCGCTGGCTGGCGGCGCGGGCGGCCACGGCCCACAGCACCCCCGCGGCATGAAGACCCAAGCCATCGTCGAAGCGCAGATCGACTTCGACCATCCCGGCCACGACGGCCTGGCCTGGGCGCCGGGCTTCCAGGACGTCTACCACGCCCGCGACGGCGCCTTCGCCCAGGCGCGGCACGTCTTCCTGCAGGGCAACGGCCTGCCCGGGCGCTGGCAGGGCCGAACTCGCTTCGCCATCCTGGAGACCGGCTTCGGCCTGGGCAACAACTTCCTGGCCACCTGGGCCGCCTGGCGTGACGACCCGCAGCGCTGCGAGCGCCTGGTCTTCGTGTCGATGGAGAAGCACCCGCCCCGGCGCGAGGATCTGGCCCGCGCCCATGCCACCAGCCCGGCCCCCGCGCTGGCCGCCCAGTTGCTGGCCCAATGGCCGCCGGCCACGCCGGACCTGCATGTGCTGGACTTCGAGGGCGGCCGGGTGCGCCTGCTGCTGGCCCTGGGCGATGTGGCCACCTGGTGGCCCGAGCTGAGCGGCCAGATCGACGCCTGCTACCTGGACGGCTTCGCCCCCGCGCAGAACCCGGCCATGTGGGACGCCCACCTGCTGCGCCACGCCACCCGCCTGGGCGCCCCGGACCTGACCGCTGCCACCTGGAGCATCGCCCGCGTGGTGCGCGACGGCCTGCAGGGCGCCGGCTTCGCCCTGGAGCGGGCGCCTGGCTTCGGCAGCAAGCGCGACATGCTGGTGGCACACGCCACCCCCTGCCGGCCCAGGCCCTGGCGCGCGGCATCCCGCCGGGCCGCCTGGCGGCGCCGCAGGCCCGCAGCGCCCTGGTCCTCGGCGCCGGCCTGGCCGGGGCCGCGGCCGCCCGGGCCCTGGCCGCGCAGGGCCTGTCGGTGACCGTGCTGGAGCGCCACGCCGCCCCCGCCCAGGAAACCTCGGGCAACCGGGCCGGCCTGTTCCATGGCGTGGCCCACGCCCACGATGGCGCCCACGCCCAGCTGCTGCGCGCAGCCGCTCTGCGCGCGCACCAGCTCATCGCCCCCCTGGTGGCCAGCGGCCAGGTGGCGGGCAACCCGAACGGCCTGTGGCGCGGCGGTGGCGAGCCGGCCGACTGGGCCCAGCTGCGGGCCGCCGTGCAGGCCCAGGGTCTGCCCGCGGCGTACCTGCAGCCGCTCTCCCGCGACGAGGCAACCGAGCCGCTGGGCCTGGCCCCGGCGGGCCCGGGCTGGTGGTACCCGCAGGGCGGCTGGGCCTGCCCGGCCGATCTGGTGCGGGCCTGGCTGGACAGCCCCGGCGTGACGGTGCTCGGCCAGCAGGACGTGCAGGCCCTCGCCCCGCGTGAAGGCGGCGGCTGGCAGGCCCTGGGCACCGCCGAGGCGAACGGCTCCGGCGCCGTGCTGGCCGAAGCCGATGTGGTGGTGGTGGCGGGGGCGGCCGACGGACTGGCCCTGCTGCGCCCCTGGACCGGGGTGGACGACTGGCCCCGGGTGCGCAGCCGCGGCCAGGTCAGCTGCCTGTCGGCCGAACTGGCGGCTGCGCTGCAACTGCCCACGCCGCGGCACCCGCTGGCCAGCGGCGGCTACGGCATCGGCCTGCCGCCCGAGACCGGCGGCGGCCTGCTGTGCGGCGCCACCAGCCAGCCCGGCGACGAGGACCCGGCCCTGCGCCTGACCGACCATCTGAGCAATGTGGGGCAGTGGGACCGTCTGCTGGGTCGCAGCCCGGACGCCGGAGAGCAAGCCCGGCGCGAAGCCCTGCTGGCCACGGCCATGGCACAAGGCGCGCTGACCGGCCGCGTGGGTTGGCGCCTGGCCTGCGACGACCGGCTGCCCCTGGTCGGCCCGGTGCCGCTGCCGGCTGCGCAGCGGACAGTCCTCACACGGCAGGAGCAGCCCCGCAGGGTGCCGCGGGTGCCGGGCCTCTATGTGCTGAGCGCCCTGGGCTCGCGCGGCATCACGCTGGCGCCGCTGCTGGGCGAGGTGCTGGCCGCCTGGATCACCGGCGCCCCGGTGCCGCTGGCGTCCAGCCTGATGGATGCGATCGACCCGGCGCGCTTCATCGCGCGGGCGGCGCGGGCGGCCAGCCGCACGGCGGCCGACTGACCGCTCGCGCGGGGTGCTGAATCAGAAGTCCAGCGCGCGCACGCCCTGAGACGTGCCCAGCAGGCAGACCTTGGCCTTGTGGCGGCCGAAGATGCCCACGGTGACCACGCCGGGCCATTGGTTGACCTCGGCCTCCATCGCCAGCGGGTCCGTGATCTTCAGGCCCCGCACGTCGACGATGATGTTGCCGTTGTCGGTGGTCACGCCGGCACGCACGCTGGCCTGGCCGCCGTAGACGCTGGCGAAGCGGCGCATCACCTGGGCGGCGGCCATCGGGATGACCTCCACCGGCAGCGGGAAGGCGCCCAGCACGTCCACCAGCTTGGATTCGTCGGCGATGCAGACGAAGCGTTCGGCCAAGTCGGCCACGATCTTCTCGCGCGTCAGCGCGGCGCCGCCGCCCTTGATCATGCAGCCCTGGTGATCGATCTCGTCGGCCCCGTCGATGTAGACCGGGATCGATTCGACGGTGTTGGAATCCAGCACCGGGATGCCATGGGCCTGCAGGCGCTCGGTGCTCTTGACCGAGCTGGAGACCGCACCGCGGATCTGGTCCTTCATCGTCGCCAGGGCGTCGATGAAGCAGTTGACGGTGGAGCCCGTGCCCACCCCCACGATGCTGCCGGGCACCACATGGGCCAGTGCCGCCTGCCCGACCAGGGCCTTGAGTTCGTCTTGCGTCATGGCCGGCATTATCGCCGCCCCCCAGGGCTGAAGCCGCGCCCGGGCAGGGGCATCTGGGACAATCGGGGGCGAATTTTCCCCCTTCCCTGCCGCCCATGTCCCTGCTCCCCTACGCCCTCTCCCGCACCGCCCTGTTCAGCCTGGACGCCGAGACCGCCCACGAACTGACCATCGACACCCTGGCCCGGCTGCAGAACACGCCGGCCCAGTGCCTGTGGGCGCAGAAGCGGGTGGACGACCCGGTGACGGTGGCCGGCCTGCGCTTTCCCAACCGCATCGGCCTGGCCGCGGGGCTGGACAAGAACGGCCGCGCCATCGACGGCTTCGGCGCCATGGGCTTCGGCTTCGTCGAAGTGGGCACCGTCACGCCCAAGGCGCAGCCGGGCAACCCCAAGCCGCGCATGTTCCGCCTGCCCTCGGCCGAGGCCCTGATCAACCGCATGGGCTTCAACAACGACGGGCTGGAGGCCTTCGTGGCGAACGTGCAGCGCTCGCGCAGCTTCCGCAAGAAGGGCGGCATCCTGGGCCTGAACATCGGCAAAAACGCGGTCACCCCCATCGAGAACGCGGTGGACGACTACCTGATCGCGCTGGCTGGCGTCTACCCGCACGCCGACTATGTGACGGTCAACATCTCCAGCCCCAACACCAAGAACCTGCGTGCGCTGCAAAGCGACGAGGCCCTGGACGCCCTGCTGGGCGCACTGACCGCCCGCCAGCGCGAGCTCATGGACCTGCACCAACGCCGGGTGCCGCTGTTCCTGAAGATCGCCCCGGACCTGGACGAGGCCCAGATCGCGGTCATCGCCGCCACGCTGCAGAAGCACCGCCTGGACGGCGTGATCGCCACCAACACCACGCTCAGCCGCGAGGCCGTCAAGGGCCTGCGCCATGCCGAGGAGACCGGCGGCCTGTCCGGCCGGCCGGTGCAGGAGGCCAGCAACAAGGTGATCCGCGCGCTGCGCAGCCACCTGGGCCCGAACTTCCCCATCATCGGTGCGGGCGGCGTGATGAGCGGCGCCGACGCCTGCGCCAAGCTGGCTGCCGGCGCGGACCTGGTGCAGGTCTACACCGGCCTGATCTACCGCGGACCGGAGCTGGTGCGCGAGGCGGCCCAGGCCATGGCGGCCCGGGCCTGAGACGGTTTCAGCCCGCCCGCCTCACACCGCCAGGAAGGTCTTGCGGTAGTGCAGGAGTTCGTCGATGGACTCGTGGATGTCGGCCAGCGCGGTGTGCTTGTTGGCCTTGACCAGGCCTTCCAGCGCGGCGGGCTTCCAGCGACGGGCCAGTTCCTTGAGGGTGCTGACGTCCAGGTTGCGGTAATGGAAGAAGGCCTCCAGACCCTTCATGTGGTTGGCCATGAAGCGGCGGTCCTGGCAGATAGAGTTGCCGCACATCGGGCTCTTGCCGGCCGGCACATAGGCCGCCAGGAACTCGATCATCCGGGCCTCGGCCTGGGCCTCGTCGATGGTGGACGCCTTGACCCGCTCGATCAGGCCGCTCTTGCCGTGGGTGCCCTTGTTCCAGGCGTCCATCGCGTCCAGCGTCGCATCGCTCTGGTGGATGGCGAACACCGGGCCCTCCACCCGCACGGTCAGCAGCGGGTCGGTCACGACCACCGCGATCTCGATGATGCGGTCGGACTCCGGCTTCAGCCCGGTCATTTCCAGGTCGATCCAGATCAGGTTGTTCTCGCTCTTGCTCAGCGTGGTCTCGGTCATGGCTTTCACTCGGTCGATGTGCTGCCGCATTGTCCGACAACATACACTGCCGCCCCATGCAAGCCTTTCACGTCTCGCTGGCCTTCTGCACGGCCTTGCTGCTGTCGCTGGCGATCAAGCTCTGGCTGGCCTCGCGCCAGATGCGCCACGTGCACGCCCACCGCACCCAGGTGCCCGCGCCCTTCGATGCCACCATCCCGCTGGACGCCCACCAGCGCGCGGCCGACTACACGATCGCCCGCACCCGCTTCGGCATGCTCAGCGAGAGCTTCTCGACCGCGGTGCTGGTCGGCTGGACCCTGCTGGGCGGCCTGGACGCCCTGAACCTCCAGCTGCGCAACGCGGTGCTGCCCTGGGGCGGCGAGCTGGTCTACCAGCTGGCCCTGTTCGGCGCCTTCGGCCTGATCAGCGCCCTGCTGGAGATGCCGCTGGAGTGGTACAAGACCTTCCGCATCGAACAGCACTTCGGCTTCAACCGCATGAGCCTGGGCCTGTTCCTGGGGGATCAGGCCAAGGGCCTGCTGGTGGGCGGGCTGGTGGGGCTGCCGCTGCTGGCGGCCGTGCTGTGGGTGATGCAGGCCACGGGCAGCTTCTGGTGGCTGTGGGCCTGGGCCCTGTGGACGGGCTTCATGCTGCTGATGCAGGTGCTCTACCCCACCGTCATCGCGCCGCTGTTCAACCGCTTCACCCCGCTGGCCGATGCCGAGCTGGCTGGCCGCATCCAGACCCTGATGCAGCGCTGCGGCTTCCAGGCCAAGGGCCTGTTCGTGATGGACGGCAGCCGCCGCTCGGCCCACGGCAATGCCTACTTCGCCGGCATGGGCCGGGCCAAGAGGGTGGTGTTCTTCGACACCCTGCTGGAGCGCCTGCAGCCGTCCGAGGTGGAGGCCGTGCTGGCCCACGAGCTGGGCCACTTCAGCCACCACCATGTGCGCCGGCGCATGGTGCTGGTGATCGGCCTGAGCGCCCTGGGCCTGGCCCTGCTGGCCTGGTTCGCCGGCCAGACGGCCTTCTACCAGGGCCTGGGCGTGCAGCCCAACCTGCTGGCCCCCAACCACGCGCTGGCCCTGCTGCTGTTCATGCTGGCCACGCCGCCCTTCCTGTACTTCGTCGGCCCGCTGATGGCCCAGCTCTCACGGCGTGACGAGTTCCAGGCCGATGCCTACGCCTGCCGCCAGGCCAGCCCCCAGCAGCTGTCCTCGGCCCTGCTCAAGCTCTACGAGGACAATGCCTCCACGCTGACACCCGATCCGCTGTACGCCCGCTTCTACTACTCGCACCCGCCGGCCTCGGAGCGCCTGGCGGCGCTGGCCCGCGCATGAAGCGCCCGTCCCGGGGCGGCACCGCCAAGGGCGGCGCGAACGGTGCGCTGCAAGAGGCGCTGGTGGTCGGATCGCACGGCCGCCACGTGGTGATCGAGACGCCCGAGGGCGAGCGCCTGCTGGCCCATTCCCGCGGCAAGAAGAGCGCCTGCGTGGTGGGCGACCGGGTGCGTTGGGCCCCGGCGGGGGACGAGGCCGTGGTCGAGGCCCTGAGCCCGCGGCGCAACCTGCTGATGCGCCAGGACGAATGGCGCAGCAAGTCCTTCGCCGCCAACCTGGACCAGCTGCTGATCATGCTGGCCGGCGAGCCGATGTTCAGCGAGTCCCAGCTGAACCGGGCGCTGATCGCGGCCGAGGACGCCGGCATCCGCGCCGTGCTACTGCTCAACAAGGTGGACCTGCCCACCGGCGAACTGGCCCGCGAGCGCCTGACGCCCTATCGGGCCATGGGGCTGACGGTGCTGGAGACCTCGCTGAAGGCCCAGCCCGAAGCCGCCCTGGCGCTGCTGGGCCCGGTGCTGGCCGGCCACACCACGCTGGTGCTGGGCCCCAGCGGCATGGGCAAGAGCACCCTGATCAACCTGATGCTGCCCCAGGCCCAGGCCCAGGTCGGCGAGATTTCCCAGGCCCTCAACGCCGGACGCCACACCACCACCACCACCACCTGGTACTGGCTGGGCGATGCGGTGGATGGGCAGGTGCGCGGTGCGCTGATCGATTCGCCGGGCTTCCAGGAATTCGGCCTGATGCACATCACGCCGCAGCGTCTGCCCGAGCTGATGCCCGATCTGCGCGCCCAACTGGGCCACTGCCGCTTCTACAACTGCACCCACCGGCACGAACCGGGCTGCGGCGTGCGCGAGGCGGTGGACCGGGGCGAGATCAGCCCCACGCGCTACCGGCTGTACGAGGCCTTGTGGGACGAACTGGAGGCGGGCCAGCGGCCCGGCTGACCGCCGTCCTCAGCCCAGCAGATTGGCCAGCTTGAGCAGGGCCAGCAAGAGCATCCAGAGGATGACCGAGCGCCACACCAGGCCCACCACGCTGCCCAGATGGCCCAGCTCGGGCGCCAGGCCGGGTGTGGAGCCGGTGGCCTCGGCCTCCTCGCTTTCGACCCCGGCGGAGAAACTGGCGGAAGCCCGGTCCGGCGTGACCCCGGGTGGTGCGGCACCGCCCAGCTGGACGCCGACCGCTCCCGCGGCGGCCGACAGGATGATGCCCTCGTTGGCCCGCTTCCACAGGCCGGCATCACGCCGCCAGCCGGCCACGGCTTCCTCGAAATTGCCCACCACCGCGAAGCCGAAGGCCGTGAGCCGCGCCGGCACATGGTCGATCAGGCCGAACAGGGTCTGGGACAGGTCACGCAGCCGCTCGTTCACGGCCACGCCCATGGAGCGGCATTCGAAGGTCCAGTAGCGGCTGGCGAACTCGGCCATGCGGTAAGCCACCGCACCGGCCGGGCCCAGGCCCAGGGCCGCCAGCACCACGTAGCAGAAGAAGACGCCGAAGACGTGGCGGTGGGCGGCCAGCAGGGAGTGCTCGATGACGTGGCGCAGCAGCTCGGTACGCGGCAGCTCGCTGACGTCCAGATGGCGCCACTCGGCCAGCAGGCGGCGCGCATGCTCCTCATCGCCCCGCTCCAGGGCTTCGCGGATGTCGGTGAAGTAATGGCTGAACTGCCGGAAACCCAGCGTCAGGTAGATGGCCAGCACGTCGAAGGCCAGGGCCAGGAAGAAGCTGTAGCGGCTGATCAGCACATGGATCAGCGCCGCGGCGCCGGCCGGCACCAGCACCGTCACCACCCAGACGATGCGCGCATGGTGGGGCCGCCCGGCGTCGAAGTTGCGGCCGGCCCAGCGGGTCCAGGACGCCAGCGCGTCATGCACCCAGTTGTCGCGGGGCAGCGGCTTGATCTGCTCCAGCATCAGGGCAAA
>NZ_BADL01000229.1 GCF_000333615.1 Ideonella sp. B508-1
CGCCGGCACCTTGCCGGTGCCCCGCCCGCCCTGGCAGAGGCCGTCCCCGGCTGATGCAGGCCTGGAATGGCCTGACGCCGGCGGGCTCTGCCTGGCCACCCCTGCCCCCGCTGGCGGACTGGCAACGCTGCACACTCGCCTGGCGTGCCGAATTGCTCGCCCAGCCCCCCCTGGCCCGGCAGCTCCTCGAGTTCGTCATGGAAAAGCGCTAAAATCCAACGCTTTGCGAAAATTTGGGCTGCGCAGCACGCATGGCGCCGCCACCAACGGAATCTCACCATGAAGCTCGCTCAAGAAATCCGCGCCGGCAACGTCATCATGCAGGGCAAGGACCCGATGGTCGTCCTGAAGACCGAATACAGCCGTGGCGGCCGCGGCGCCGCCACCGTGCGCATGAAGATGAAGAACCTGCTCAACGGCTCCGGCGCCGAAGTCGTCTTCAAGGCCGACGACAAGATGGAGCAGGTCATCCTCGAGACCAAGGAATGCACCTACACCTACTTCGCTGACCCGATGTACGTGTTCATGGACACCGACTACAACCAGTTCGAGGTGGAAGCCGAGAACATGGGCGACGCCATCAGCTACCTGGAAGACAACATGCCGGTGGAAGTGGTGTTCTACGACGGCAAGGCCATCTCGGTCGAACTGCCCACCAGCGTCGTGCGCGAAATCGAAACCGAGCCGGCCGTCAAGGGCGACACCTCGGGCAAGGTCCTGAAGCCCGCCCGCCTGAAGGGCACCGGCTTCGAGATCTCCGTGCCGCTGTTCGTGGAAAACGGCGACAAGATCGAAATCGACACCCGCACCCACGAATACCGCAAGCGCGTCTGATCGACGCCAACACGGTGGTGCCGGGTTTGCCGGCATGATGATGGGCACCTCCGGGTGCCCATTTTTCTTGGCGGCACCGTCGCTGTTCCTCCGCTCTGCCATGCCCTTCGATTTCGAGCACGCCGTCACCGCCCCCTTCCGCATGCAGCCCGGGCTGCGCAAGCTGGCCGAGGGCAGCGTCCAGTTCACCCCCACCCACCCGGCGTCGCCCCATCTGCGAGAGAAGCTCGCCGTCCTGCGCAGCCAGCCCGACCAGGCCTTGCAGATCGAACCGGGCTTCGATGCCCTGCCGTCCCTGCACGCGGCCATGCGCCAGGCCGCGCAGGAACATCCGGCCGCCCTGACCCTGTCCAGCGATGGCCAGCTGATGGCTCATGCCCTGGGCTGGTCGGTCGATGACCGGGGCGAGGTGGCGGCGCTGCACCCGCAGGCGCCCCAGGACATCGGCCTGTGTCTGAAGGCCCTGCCGACATCCTGGCGCCAAACTGCCCTGTTCAGCCTGGCCATCGAGGAAGACCTGGCCATCGTCGACGGCCGGCGCGCCAGCCTGCCCTGGCTGGCGGTGGCCCTGCCCTCGCACTGGGACCCACGCCAGAAGATCGGCCGCCACTTCGCCGAGTTGCACGCCCCGGTGGCCGACAACCTGGTGCTGGTGGCGGCGG
>NZ_BADL01000228.1 GCF_000333615.1 Ideonella sp. B508-1
GGGCGCGTGGGCTGTGCCGGGGGGCGGCGGTGTGGCTGATGGTCTGCGTCGCCACCGCCCGGGCCGTGCAGGCCGCCGAGCCCGCGCCGCTGCCGCTGCTGGACAGTCCCCCGCTCACGGCACTGGCGG
>NZ_BADL01000227.1 GCF_000333615.1 Ideonella sp. B508-1
ATGTGAGCGGGCCCGTCAGATCCCGCAGACTCGGCGGCCGGGCTCGCGTTCGACCCTCTGTCGCAGCGCGGCCAGCCAGCCCAGCGAGAACAGCATCTCGGCCGCCACGAACAGGGGCGCGGCCAGCAGGTCGATCAGGTCCTGCACGAGGCCCGGCGCCCGGCCCTCGTAGTAATGGCCCGCCAGGTGCAGCAGCCCGCCCAGCAGCAGGCAGCCCAGGCCCCAGCCCAACCACACCGTGGTGCCAGCCTGCCCCAGGGGCGTGGCAAACAGCACCATCAGCGCATGCATCACCCCCACCAGCAGGCCCACGCCGGGCAGGCCCCGGCTCAGGTACCACGGCGTGCTCAGGGCCCACAGCAGCACCGCCGGTGTCAGCACCCAGCGCAGCCCGCCCCAGTCGGTGGCGGCCAGCGGTGGGCGGGACAGCAGCACCGCCAGCCCGAAGACCATCAGCGGGATGCCCACCAGGTGGGTGTGGATGTTGCGACGGTCGCGGTGGAAGCGGGCGTATTCCACCAGCAGTTCGTCGGCGGGACGAAAGAGCGTGGCCACGGCGGTGTCTCCGGTTGCTTGGCTTCCATCATGCCCCAGTGCGGGCGGCGCTTCTAGAATCAAGTCCTTCCGAGGAAACCCGATGAGCATCAAGAGCGACAAGTGGATCCGCCGCATGGCGGAGCAGCAGGGCATGATCGAGCCGTTCGAGCCCGGTCAGGTCCGCCATTCCCTCGACGGCCAGAAGATCGTCAGCTACGGCACCTCGAGCTATGGCTACGACATCCGCTGCGCGCGCGAATTCAAGGTGTTCACCAACATCCACTCCACCGTGGTGGACCCGAAGAACTTCGACGAGAAGAGCTTCGTGGACGTGGAAGGCGATGTCTGCATCATCCCGCCCAACAGCTTCGCGCTGGCCCGCACGGTCGAGTACTTCCGCATTCCGCGCAATGTGCTGACCATCTGCCTGGGCAAGAGCACCTATGCGCGCTGCGGCATCATCGTCAACGTCACCCCCTTCGAGCCCGAATGGGAAGGCTATGTGACGCTGGAGTTCAGCAACACCACCCCGCTGCCGGCCAAGATCTACGCGGGTGAGGGCTGCGCCCAGGTGCTCTTCTTCGAGAGCGACGAGGTCTGCGAGACCAGCTACAAGGACCGTGGCGGCAAGTATCAGGGCCAGCACGGCGTCACCCTGCCCAAGACCTGAGCGGGTCCAGAACTGAGCGGTTTTGGGCCGCTTCATCGCGGCTTTGCGTGCTTGACAGCTGGCGCACCATCCCTGGCAACCGGATCACCCCGGAACCCAGGAGCGCCCATGCACACGCACACCTCTTCCGACGCCGTTGAAACCACCGCCGTGCCGGCCTGGCTGGCCGAGGTGATGGCCCGCCCGCCGGTCAACCCGCGTCCGCGGCTGAGCCGCTCGGTGCCACCCCTGGCCTCCGACCTGGACATGGGCGCGCTGCTGCACTTCAAGTCCCTGATGGCCCAGGAGCGCCAGCCGGTGCAGGTGGCGCGCATGTGCTTTGACCGCGACTACGCCTACGAGCGCATTGCCACGGCCCATGCCAGCGCGCACGACCCGCTGCGCCGCCTGGCGTTGGGACTGGTTCAGACCTACCACGCCCGCGATCTGCTGGCGGCGGTGGGGGCGGCCGACGCCTGAGCGGCCGATGCGCGCGCCCCGATCCAAGGCCCTGGTGCGGGCCTGGCTGGATTTCCTGCCACCCCTGCAGCGGCCGCT
>NZ_BADL01000226.1 GCF_000333615.1 Ideonella sp. B508-1
GCACGGCGCCGCTCCCCTGATCCCGGGCTACGGGTCGGCCGGCATGGCCACGATGACTGTATGGATGTACAGTATCTTCCCGTGCCCTGTCTTCTGCCGCCATGCCTGTCTCCGATGTCCACGTGCGCGCCGCTGCCGCGCCCCTGTCCCTGCCGCCCGAGGTGGCGGGCCGGGTTTGGCCGGCCCGGGCCTGGACGGGGCCGCGGGGCGCGGTGCGCCCCAGCGGCCACGCCGCGCTGGATGCCGAGCTGCCCGGCGGCGGCTGGCCCTGCGGCGCCCTGACCGAGCTGCTGCAGCCCCAGCCGGCCCTGCTGGAGTGGCGGCTGATGGGGCCGGTGGCCCGGGCCCTGGCGGCCGAGGGGCGACCCGTCGTGCTGGTGGGGCCGCCCCAGGTGCCGCATCTGCCGGGCCTGGCCCAGTGCGGGCTGCCGGCCTCGGCCCTGGTCTGGGTGCAGGCGCAGACCACGGCCGAGCGGCTCTGGTGCACCGAGCAACTGCTGCGCGCCCAGGCCGCCGCCCTGGTGCTGGCCTGGCTGCCCCAGGCCCGACCCGAGCAGATCCGCCGCCTGCAGGTCAACGCCCTGGGCAGCGAGGCCCTGGTCTTTGCCTGCCGGCCACTGGCGGCGCGGCAGGAATCCTCGGCCGCCCCCCTGCGCCTGCAGGCCCGGGTGGACCTGGACTGGGCGCTGCAGGTGCAGGTGTTCAAGCGACGCGGGCCAGTGCACGAGGGTGAGGTCAGCCTGCCTTCGGTGCCCGGCTCCCTGGGCGCGGTGCTGCCCAGCCGCCTGCTGCAGCCGCGGCGCTGGCTGGCAGCCCGTCGCAGTGCGCTGCCGCAGCCCGTGGTGGTGCGGGAGGAGGCCGATGCAGATGCCCATGCAGACGCTTTGGGCCGCCCTGTGCTGGCCGGCGCCCGCTGAGGGCGCGCCCGCGGCCGACCTGCAGGGGCCCGCCTGCTGGGCCTTGCAGTTCACGCCGCGGGTGGCCCGCTGCGGCGAGGTCCTGCGCCTGGAATTGGGCGCCAGCCAGCGCCTGTTCGGCGGCCAGGCCGCGCTGCTGAGCCGCCTGGCCCGAGAAGGCCGCCAACTTGGCGCCACCGGCGTGGCCTGGGCCAGCACCGCCAGCGCGGCCCAGGCGCTGGCCCGCCAGCATGCACAGGCCGCGTGGGCCGATGGCGGCGAGGGAGCCGGGTCCGATCCGACCCGGGTGCCCGGCCTTCAGCAGCCGCTGGCCGATGCCCTGGACCCGCTGCCGCTGGAGACGCTGGACGGCCTGCGCCCGCACGCCGACACCCTGCACCTGATGGGCTGCCACCGGCTGGGTGAGGTGCGCCGCCTGCCGCGCGGCGGTCTGTCCCGCCGCTTCGAGGCCGGCCTGCTGGCCGCGCTGGACCAGGCTTACGGGACGCTGCCCGAGGCCCACTCCTGGCTCACCCTGCCCGAGACCTTCAGCGCCCGGCTGGAACTGGCCTTTCGCGTGGAGCAGGCCCCGGCCCTGCTGGCCGGGGCGCAGCGCCTGCTGCTGCAGCTCTGCGGCTGGCTGCAGGCCCGCCATGCCGGGGTGCTGGCCTTCACCCTGGCCTGGGAGCACGACTCCATGCGCGCCCGCGACGTGGCCCCCGGTGGCGCGCTGACCGTGCGCACCGCCCAGCCGGCCCGCCAGGCCGAACACCTGGCCCGGCTGCTGGCCGAGCACCTGGCCCGGGTCACGCTGGCCGCGCCCGCGGCGGCGCTGCGCCTGACGGCCGACGAGGTGCAGGCCCTGGCGCCGCCCAGCGGCCAGCTCTGGCCCGACGCCCGCCAGCAGGCCCGTGCCCTGGACGAGGTGCTGGAGCAGGTGGCCGCCCGCCTGGGGGCCGAGCGCGTCTGCCGCCCGCGGGCCTGCGAGGACCACCGGCCCGAATGGATGCAGGGCTGGCAGCCGCTGGACCAGCCCCTGCCGCGCAGTGGGGCGCGCCTGGCTACGCTGCCGCAGCCGGCCTTTCTGCTGCCGGCCCCGCAGCGCCTGGGCCTGCGTCAGCACCGGCCGGTGCACCAGGGCCAGCCTCTCTTGCTGCTGCTGGGCCCGCAGCGGGTGGAGAGCGGCTGGTGGCACCGCAGCACGGCGCCGCTGCCGCCGGGGGCCGCGGCCACGGCGCCCGAGGGCGCCACCGGCGTCGTGGTCTCGCACGCGGTGGCGCGCGACTACTGGGTGGCCTGGAGCGAGCGGGCCGGCGTGCTCTGGGTCTTCCAGACGCGGCTGGAGGGCGAGGCCGGCGAGGCCTGGTTCCTGCACGGCCACTTCGCTTGAGGGGAGGCGCGATGGCCGAACCCCGCCCGCCGCTGCCCGACTACGCCGAGCTGTGCTGTGTCAGCAACTACAGCTTTCTGCAGGGCGCCAGCCACCCGGAGGAACTGGTCCAGCGCGCCGCCGCGCTGGGCTACCGCGCCCTGGCCATCACCGACGAGTGCTCGGTGGCCGGCGTGGTGCGGGCCCATGTGGCCTGCCGCGACCCGGCGGTGCAGGCCAGCGGCCTGCAGCTGCAGGTGGGCAGCCGCTTCCGGGTGACGGACGAGGCCGGCCAGACCCGCTTCACCCTGGTCGTGCTGGCGGCTGACCTGCTGGGCTGGGGTCAGCTGTGCGAGTTCATCACCCGGCTGCGGCGGGCCAGCCTGGTCAAGGGCCAGTACCGGTTGACGCAGGAACTGATCGACGGCGAGGCCCTGGCCGGCTGCGTGGTGCTGGCCCTGCCGGAGCGTGACCTGGACGACGCGGCCCTGCAGGACCTGGCGCGCTGGCTGCTGCGCCACTTCACCGGCCGCTGCTGGTGGGGCGTGAGCCTGCTGCGCGCGCTGGACGACGAGCGCTGGCTGGAGCGGCTGCAGGCGGTGTCGGCGGCCAGTGCCATCCCCTGCGTGGCCTGCGGGGACGTGCACTTCCACGTGCGCTCGCGCAAGCCGCTGCAGGATGTGCTGACCGCCATCCGCCTGCGCCGGCCGCTGACCGCCTGCGGCCTGGACCTGCAGCCCAATGCCGAGCGCCACCTGCGCACCCGGCTGCGTCTGGCCCAGGTCTACCCGCCTGCGCTGCTGGCCCAGACCCTGGTGGTGGCCGCCCGCTGTCACTTCTCGCTGGACGAACTGAGCTACCACTATCCCGACGAGTTCATCCCCCCGGGCGAGACGGCGGCCAGCCACCTGCGCACGCTGACCTGGGCCGGCGCGGCCGAGCGCTGGCCCCATGGGGTGCCCGAGAAGGAACGGGCCCAGATCGCGCACGAACTGGCCCTGATCGACGATCTGCACTACGAGCACTACTTCCTGACGGTGGCCGACATCGTGCAGTTCGCCCGCGGCCGCGGCATCCTCTGCCAGGGCCGGGGCAGCGCGGCCAACAGCCTGGTCTGCTACTGCCTGGGCATCACCGCGGTCGGGCCCGAGCGGCTCACCGCCCTGTTCGAGCGTTTCATCTCCAAGGAGCGCAACGAGCCGCCGGACATCGATGTGGACTTCGAGCACGAGCGGCGCGAGGAGGTCATCCAGTACCTCTACCGCAAGTACGGCCGCGAGCGCGCCGCCCTGACCGCGGCCGTCATCAGCTACCAGCCACGCAGCGCGCTGCGCGACGTGGGCAAGGCCCTGGGCTTCACGCCCGAGCAGTTGGATGCCCTCTCCAGCGCCCACCGCGGCTGGGAGACCCGCGGCCCCGACGCCAATCGGGTGGCCGAGACCGGCCTGGACCCGGACGCGCTGGCGGTGCAGCAGCTGCTGCAGCTGGCCACCCAGCTGCAGGGCTTTCCGCGCCACCTGTCCCAGCACACGGGGGGCTTTGTGCTGACGGCCGGCCGGCTCTCGCGCATGGTGCCCATCGAGAACGCCAGCATGAAAGACCGCACCGTCATCCAGTGGGACAAGGACGACCTGGACGCGCTGGGCCTGATGAAGGTGGACGTGCTGGCCCTGGGCATGCTGAGCGCGCTGCGCAAGACGCTGGCCATGGTGGGCCAGCGGGAAGGGCGGACCCTCGCGCTCTACCAGGTGCCCGAGGGCGACGACCCCACCTACGACATGATCAGCCGGGCCGACACGGTGGGCGTGTTCCAGATCGAGAGCCGGGCGCAGATGAGCATGCTGCCGCGGCTGCGGCCCCGGCGCTATTACGACCTGGTGATCGAGGTGGCCCTGGTGCGGCCCGGCCCCATCCAGGGCGGGGCGGTGCACCCCTACCTGGACCGGCGCCAGGGCAAGGTGCCCGTGACGTACCCGCGCGAGGAGCTGAAGGTGGCGCTGGCGCGCACCCTGGGCGTGCCCATCTTCCAGGAACAGTGCATGCAGATCGCCATGGTGGCCGCCGGCTTCAGCGCCGGCGAGGCCGATGGCCTGCGCCGCGCCATGGCCGCCTGGAAGCGCAAGGGCGGGCTGGAGAAGTACCACGACCGCCTGGTGGGCGGCATGGTGGCGCGTGGCTATGAGCAGGACTTTGCCGAGGGCGTGTTCAAGCAGATCCAGGGCTTCAGCGACTACGGCTTTCCGGAAAGCCACGCGGCCTCCTTCGCCCTGCTGGTCTATGCCAGCGCCTGGCTCAAATGCCATTACCCGGCGGAGTTCCTGGTGGGCCTGCTCAATTCCCAGCCCATGGGCTTCTACAGTCCGGCCCAGCTGGTGCAGGACGCCCGGCGCCACCAGGTGACGGTGTGGCCGGTGGACGTGCAGCACAGCGGGGTGGACAGCGCGCTGGACGGGCCCGCGCCGGCTCCGCTGAAAGCGGGCGAGCCGCCCCCGGCGGTGCGCCTGGGCCTGCGCCTGGTGGCCGGGCTGTCGACGGCCGCGGCCCAGCGCATTGCCCAGGCCCGCGCCGCCGGGCCATTCCTGGACGCCCAGGACCTGGCCCGCCGCGCCGGCCTGGAGCAGGCCGATCTGCGCCACCTGGCGGCGGCCGATGCGCTGCGCTCGCTGGCCGGCCACCGCCGCCAGCAGATGTGGGAGGCCGCCGGCCTGCGCCGCGCCCCGGCCCTGCTGCGCGGCGCACCGGTGGACGAGGCGCCGCTGGCCCTGCCGGCCGCCCCCGAGGGCGAGGAGATCGTGGCCGACTACCAGAGCACCGGCCTGACCCTGCGCCGCCACCCGCTGGAACTGCTGCGCCCGCAGCTGCAGCGCCGCCGCCTGCTCACTGCCGAGGCCCTGCGGGCCTGTCCGCAGGGCCGGCTGGTGCGCCATGCCGGCATCGTCACCATGCGCCAGCGCCCGCCCACCGCCAGCGGCACCCTGTTCATCACGCTGGAAGACGAGACCGGCCTGGTCCAGGCCATCTGCTGGCCGCGGGTCTACGAGCGCTTCCGCACCGTGCTGGTGTCGGCCCGGCTGCTGGGCCTGGCCGGCACCTGGCAGCGCGAGGGCGAGGTCTGCAACCTCATCGTCGGCCATGCCGAGGACCTGACGGCCTGGCTGGGCCGGCTGGCACCGACCGCGCGCAGCCGGGATTTCCGCTGACGGCTGCGGCATTCGTCACGAGATGCGCCGAATTGAGGGTTCTTTTTCACCATTTCAACGTGTCGCTCACTCCACAGACTCAAGCCCTATCGGCAAAGACCGATAGGTAGTCAGTCAATACTGACGGTCCGCTACGGGTCGTCGTCTGCTTTCAAAGAGACCCTGCGGGGGAGACACGATGTTCAAGAACCTCAAGATCGGTCAGCGCCTGGGCCTGGCCTTCGGACTCATCAGCCTGATGATCGCCGTGCTGGCCGCCAGCGCGTGGATGATGCTCCAGCGCATCGATGGGGCTGTCGCGCAGGTCGTGGATGATCGCTATCCCAAAGTGGAGCTGACGGGCGCCATCCAGTACAGCCTCGACATGCAGGTGCGAGGTCTTCGCGGCGCAGCGCTGTTTGCCTACGTCGGAAACCAGCAAGGCATGGAAGACATCCTGAAGCAGGTTGCGCAAGGGGCCAGCGACAACGCCGAGCGCATGAGCAAGCTCAAAGCGATGGTCAATACGCCCAAGGGGCAGGCCTTGTTCCAAGCCATGGAGCAGGCCCGCACTGACTGGAGCAGCGCCAGAGAGCAGGCCATTGCGCAACTGCGCGCTGGGCAGACAGAGCAGAGCGCCAAGCTGATGATGACGTCCGCGCGTGATAAACAGCGACATTTCGAGGCCACCTTGGCCCAGATGGGCGACTTCCAGAAGGGACTGTTGCTGCAGAACAGCGCGCAGGCCAAGTCCACGGTGACGCAGGTGATCGAAACCATTCTTGCCATCTCCGCAGGCGTGCTGCTCCTGTCCATCGGCGCCGCCTGGGTCATCACCCGCTCGATCACCACCCCGATCCAGCAGGCCGTGGACCTGGCTGCCACCGTCGCCCAGGGCGACCTGACCAGCCGCATCCACACCGAAGGCCGCGACGAGACCGCCATGCTGCTGCAGGCCCTGGACCGCATGCAGACCAGCCTGGTGGGCGTGGTGTCCACCGTGCGCCAGAACGCCGAGAGCATTGCCACGGCCAGCTCGGAGATCGCCCAGGGCAACCTGGATCTCTCCAGCCGCACCGAGGAACAGGCCAGCGCCCTGGAGGAAACCGCCGCCACCATGGAGGAGCTGGGTTCCACCGTGCGCCACAACGCCGACAGCGCCCGGCAGGCCAGCCAGCTGGCCCAGGGCGCCTCCAATGTGGCCATCCAGGGGGGCGAGGTGGTCGGCCAGGTGGTGACCACCATGCAGGAGATCAACGAGAGCAGCCGCAAGATCGGCGACATCATCGGGGTGATCGACGGCATCGCCTTCCAGACCAACATCCTGGCCCTGAATGCGGCGGTGGAAGCCGCCCGTGCCGGGGAACAGGGCCGCGGCTTTGCGGTGGTGGCCGGTGAGGTGCGGGCCCTGGCCCAGCGCAGCGCCGATGCGGCCCGCGAGATCAAGGCCCTGATCGGCCGCAGCGTCGAGCAGGTCGAGAAGGGCACGGCCCTGGTCGACCGGGCGGGCCAGACCATGGGCGAGATCGTCACCTCCATCCGCCGTGTCAGCGACATCGTCGGCGAGATCTCCTCGGCCAGTTCCGAGCAGAGCAACGGCGTGTCCCAGGTGGGCGAGGCCGTCAGCCAGATGGACCAGGCCACCCAGCAGAACGCCGCCTTGGTGGAAGAAAGCGCCGCCGCGGCCGACAGCCTGAAGAACCAGGCCCGCCATCTGGTCGAGGCGGTGGCGGTGTTCCGCTTGAATGCCGGCCCGGCCCACTCGGCGCACTCGGCCCACGCCAATGCGGTCCCCGCGCGCGCCCAGCCGGCCAAGCCGGTGGCAGCGCCTGCCAAGCCCCGGGCTGCGGCGGCCAAGGCGCCGTCGCCGGCCCCGGCCGCGCAGAAGCCAGCCCCGGCCCGCGAGGAGGCCGTGGCCTCGGCCGGCGCGTCCGAGGACTGGGAAAGCTTCTGACCCGGGTGTGAAGCATCGGAGCGGGGGGAACTTCTCCGCCGCGGTGGTACCGTAGGACGCTGTGTTGCTGCACCGCGTCATGCATCCCCCGCGCCATGCTTGAAATCACCGTCTGGTGCCTGGTCATCACGGCCGTCTTCGCCTACATCAACCACCGCTTCATCGGCCTGCCCACCACCATCGGCGTCATGTCCGTGGCGCTGGCCATTTCCGGCGCGCTCATCGGCCTGGACTACCTGGGCTGGAGCGCGCCGCGTCGTTACCAGGCGGCCATGGTGGCCTCCATCGACTTCCCCGGCGTCTTGATGCGCGGCATGCTGGCGGTGCTGCTCTTTGCCGGGGGCCTGCAGTTCAAGCTGGGTGAATTGCGCCGCTACCAGAAGCCCATCGTCGCACTGACGGTGGTGGGCACGGTGCTCAGCGCGCTGCTGGTGGGGCTGGCCTTGTGGAAGCTGCTGCCCATGGTGGGCATCCGCCTGTCGCTGCCGTACTGCCTGGTGTTCGGCGCCCTCATCTCGCCCACCGACGCGGTGGCCGTGGGCAGCATCCTGAAGTCGGCCGGCGTGCCGCGCACCATGGAAGCCATCATCGCTGGCGAGTCGCTGTTCAACGACGCGGTGGGCGTGGTGCTGTTCGCCCTGGCCCTGTCGATGGTGAAGACGGGTGACTGGCCCACCGCGGCCGAAGCCCTGAGCCAGCTGGCCCGCGAGGGCGGCGGCGGCATCCTGATGGGCCTGCTGATGGGGCATGTGCTCTACCGCATGCTCCGGGACGTGCAGAGTTACCAGGTGGAGGTGCTGCTGACCCTGGCCACCGTGATGGGCGGCTACGGCCTGGTGGAAGAACTGGACTTTTCCGGCCCCCTGGCCATGGTGGTGGTGGGCATGGTGGTGGGCACGCGCAGCCGTTCCGACCCCGACTTCCCGGCCGAGACCCAGGACCATCTTTCGCGCTTCTGGCGCCTGGTGGACGGCATCCTCAACACCCTGCTGTTCGTGTTGATCGGCCTGGAGGTGATCCGGGTGCACTTCAGCGGCGGCATCCTGGTGGCCGCGGCGCTGACCATCCTCATCACCCTGATGGCCCGCGGCCTGAGCGTGGCCATGCTGATGACGCTGCTGCGCCTGACGATGGCCCTGCCTTCGGGCACCTGGCGGGTGCTGACCTGGGCGGGGGTGCGCGGCGGCGTGTCGGTGGCCCTGGCGCTGTCGCTGCCGGCCGGGCACAGCCGCGAGGTGGTGCTGTCCCTGACCTACTGCGTGGTGGTCTTCTCGATCCTGGTGCAGGGCCTGACGGTCGGGCGCATCGCCCGCCGCGTCGGCGTGTCCGAAGCCAAGCCGCTGGAGCTGCCTCAGCCCAGCCCGGTGGCCAGCCAGCGGCCTGCGCCGTAGGTCAGCGCGGCGGCGGCCGCCCCGATGACCAGCTGCCGCAGCCCGCCGCGCCAGGCACTGCCGCCGGTGAACAACGTGATGCCCATGCCGATCAGCAGCAGCCCCAGCCCGCTGGCGGCCACGCAGGCCGGCACGGCCCGCGGGCCCGAGAGCACCAGCAGCGGCAGGGCCGGCACGGCGGCGCCCAGCAGGAACACGACGAAGGACGTGCCGGCGGCGGCCCACGGCGAGCCGCCGAGCTCATCGGGGTTGATGCCCAGCTCCTCGCGCACCAGGGTGTCCAGCGCGCTGCCGTGCTGGCCCATCACCCGGTGCGAAATGGCCTGGGCCTCCTCCGCGCTGAAGCCCTTGGCCTGGTAGATCAGCGCCAGTTCTTCGCGCTCCTCCTCGGGCGCCTGTTCCAGTTCATCGGCCTCGGCGGCGATCTGCCGGGCATACAGCTCGCGGGCGCTCTGCACCGAGATCCATTCGCCCATGGCCATGGAGCCGGCCCCGGCCAGCGCTCCCGCCAATGCCGTGGTCAGCAGCGCCGAGCCCGAGAACTGCGCGCCCGCGGCCCCCATCAGCAGGCAGAAGGTGGACACCAGCCCGTCGTTGGCGCCCAGCACGGCGGCGCGCAGGGCGTTGCCGTCGCTCGCACCATGCCGGCCTTCCAGCTGCGCGTAGCGGCTGCCGTTCCAGCCGTGGCGGGCCCGGCTCGCCAGGTGGGCCAGCAGCCGCGCGTGCGAGCGCTCCTGGGCCGGCATGGCGGTGCTGCGCGTCTCGGCCTGGCCGTCGTAGCTGCCGCGGTTGTCCGCTTCCTGGGACATGACGGTGGGCAGCACGGCATTGGCGCCCAGGCGCCGGGCCAGCCAGATCAGCACCCGGGCCCGCGTGCTGGTCCGGGGCTGCAGCGGGTGACCCAGGGCCTGCTCCAGCCGCCGCTGCCAGAACAGCGCATGGCCCTCCTCGGCCTGGGCCAGGCGGCGGTACAGCGCCGCCAGGTCGGCCTGCGGCTCGGCCGCCGCCATGGCGCGGTAGATGGCCGCGCTGTCGATCTCACTCTGCCAGTTGCCACGGTAGCGGGCCAGCACAGACTTTGACAGGGGCGGTGGGGGGCGCATGCGTGTCCGGTGGGGTTATCTTTGTACCGATACAATTGGCCGGAACAACTGGCGGTGTCAGCAGCCGCCAGCTGTCTCAGGAGTGACTGATTCCGGGGCCCTCAACGGGCTCCGTTTTTTTGTCGGTCGCCGCCTCGGCCGCCTCGGCCGCCTCGGCCGCCGGGGCCGCCACGGCCGTCGAACGTCCGGGCAGACGCTGCAGCTGGAACTCGGCCAGTGTGCCGTACAGCGGCCGGCTCAGAATGCGCGAGACCCCGCTGGCCACCAGAGCGCAGGCCATCAGGCTGAGCACCATGGCGTGGCCGTTGACCATCTCCATCACGATGATGAAGGCCGTGAGGGGCGCCTGGGTGGCGGCGGCCAGAAAGCCGGTCATGCCCAGCGCGATCAGGGCCGGGACCTGCGGATTGCCGGTGAGCAGGGCGATGTCGTTGCCCAGCGCCCCCCCGATGGCCAGCGAAGGGGCGAAGATGCCGCCCGGCACGCCGGACCAGGCGGTCAGCCAGGTGGTCAGGAACATGAACAGCACATAGACGGCCGGGATGCCGGCCTCACCCGCCAGCATGGCCTGCGAGTGGCTGTAGCCGCTGCCGAAGGTGATGCCCTGGTTGGCGACGCCGATCAGCGCGATCAGCAGACCGCAGGCGCCGGCAAAGACCACCGGCTGGCGCCGGCGCCAGCGGCTGAAGCGGTCATTCTCCTGGCCTCCCAGCGAGTGGATCATCAGGCGCGAGAACAGCCCGCCCGCCAGGCCGCAGGCCAGGGCCAGCAGCAGGGCCGGCCACCACAGGTCGGCGCGGAACTCGTCCACCCGGATGATGCCGAAATAGCTCTCATTGCCCTGCATCGACACACCCATCAGACCGGCCAGCACGATGGCGGCGATGATCAGGCCGCTGTTGCGCTGCTCGGGGCGGCGCGAGAGCTCCTCGATGGCGAACATCACGCCGGCCAGCGGGGTGTTGAAGGCCGCCGCGATGCCCGCCGCGCCACCGGCCACCAGCAGGCCGTGCTCGGACACCAGGCCGCGCTGCGGCAACCAGTGCCGGGCGTTGTGCATGATGCCGGCGCCCACCTGCACGGACGGGCCCTCGCGGCCCAGGGACAGGCCGGCCAGGAAGCCCCAGGAGGCCAGCAGGTACTTGCCCAGGGCCAGTTTCAGCGAGACATAGAGCCCGCGTTGCGAGCGCTCGACCTGGGGGTCCAGCGCCGCCATCACCTGCGGGATGCCCGAGCCCGCCGCACCGGGCACCCAGCGCCGGGTGATCCAGACGATGGCGGCTGTGGACAAGGGTGTCCAGACCAGCGGGCTCCACCAGGCCGCCAGGCGCAGGCTGAAGAACTGGCCCAGGGCCCACTCGGTGGTGCGCGCAAACCACACGATGCTCAGACCGGTGAGCACCGCGTAGGCCAGCACCACCGCCCGGCTGCGCCAGAGGTCCAGCTGACCCAGCTCGCGGTGCAGAATCGCCCTCAGGCGCAGAGACCACCGCATCTCAGCCAATCCGGCGGGGGTTCGGCCCGCCAATCACACAAACTATCATGCCGCGATGGTAAATCCTTGTACCAATGTTTCGGACGACCTGGCACTGGAAGAACGGCCCGAAGCCACTGTGCTCGACGAACCTGCGGCCCGCGTGCTGCGCCGTTTCCGCCAGGTCTTCAACGCGGTCAAGACCCATTTCCAGCAGGTCGAGCGCCAGGTGGGCGTGGGCGGCGCGCAGGTGTGGGCGCTGAGCGTGATCCAGGCACGGCCGGGCATCGGCGTGAATGAGCTGGCCAAGGCCCTGGACATCCGCCAGTCCACCGCCAGCAACCTGGTGCGGGCGCTGGTCGACCGTGGGCTGGTGGCCACCAGCCGGGCCGAGCGCGACCGTCGGGCGGTGGAGTGAGCCTGTGCCGCCGG
>NZ_BADL01000225.1 GCF_000333615.1 Ideonella sp. B508-1
TCCTGAAGCGGGGGAGCTGGCATGCAAGCAAGGTTCCATCGCCCTGTGGTTCGTGGTGCTGCTGATCGTCCTGGCGCCGCTGTTCGACTTCATGAACGGCTTCCATGACGCGGCCAACTCCATTGCCACGGTGGTCTCCACCGGGGTGCTCAAGCCCCAGCAGGCGGTGTTGTTCGCCGCCATGTTCAACGTCATCGCCATCGGCATCTTCCACCTGAAGGTGGCCAGCACCATCGGCAAGGGCATCGTCGAGCCCGGCATCGTGGACCACCACGTGGTGTTCGGGGCGCTGATCGGTGCCATCTTCTGGAACGCGTTCACCTGGTGGTACGGCATTCCGTCCTCCAGCTCCCACGCGCTGATCGGCGGCATCATGGGGGCCGTCATCGCCAAGGCCGGGCTGGCCAAGCTGGCCTGGGCCGGCATCGGCAAGACCGTGCTGTTCATCTTCCTGTCGCCGGTGCTGGGCTATGTGCTGGGCTCGCTGATGATGGTGCTGGTGTCCTGGATCTGCCGGCGAACGCCGCCCCGAAAGGTGGACCGCTGGTTCCGGCGTCTGCAGCTCTTGTCCGCCGGCTTGTACTCGCTGGGACACGGCGGCAATGACGCGCAGAAGACCATTGGCATCATCTGGATGCTGCTGGTGGCGGCCGGTTATGTGGCCAGCGACGCTGCCGCACCGCCGAGCTGGGTGATCTGGTGCTGCTACTTCGCCATCGGCATGGGCACCATGTTCGGCGGCTGGCGCATCGTCAAGACCATGGGGCAGCGTCTGACCAAGCTCAAGCCGGTCGGGGGGTTCTGCGCCGAGACCGGTGGCGCGGCCTCGCTGTTCATCGCCACGGCGTTGGGCGTGCCGGTGTCCACCACCCACACCATCACCGGCGCCATCGTCGGGGTGGGCTCGGTGCGCACCACGGCCGCCGTGCGCTGGGGGCTGGCCAGCAACATCGTCTGGGCCTGGATCTTCACCATCCCGGCCTCGGCCTTCGTGGCCGCCATGTTCTACGGCTTCAGCACGCTGATGTTCTGAGCGGACAGGGGCGCTGTCGCCG
>NZ_BADL01000224.1 GCF_000333615.1 Ideonella sp. B508-1
CCGGCCACCTCGACTGGGGGCTGCGATGGTGGCCCCTGCTGGCGCTGCCCTGTGCCATCGCCATGCTGGTGTTCGCCAAGCCCATGGTGGCCGTGCTCTTCCACTATGGTCGCTTCAGCCCCGAGGCGGTGGACATGACGGTGCTGGCCCTGCGGGGCTACGGGGTGGGCTTGCTGGGGCTGATCGGCGTGAAAGTGTTGGCGCCGGGCTTCTTCGCCCAGCAGGATCTGCGCACCCCGGTGCGCATCGCGGTCGTCGTGCTGGCCTGCACTCAGCTGATGAACCTGGTGTTCGTGCCCTGGCTGGGGCACGCGGGTCTGGCCCTGTCCATCGGCCTGGGGGCCATGGTCAATGCGGCCTGGCTGCTCTACGGTCTGCGGGCCCGGGGCCTGTACCGGGCGTCACCGGGCTGGCTGGGATTCCTGCTGCGCCTGCTGCCGGCCAACCTCGCGCTGGGTTTGTGGTTGGGCTGGACCAGCCAGGCCATCGACTGGCTGGCCTGGCGTGGTCACGCACTGCTTCGCGCCGGGGCCTTGGCGGGGGCCATCGCGGTTGGGGCGGTGGTCTATTTCGGGCTTCTCTGGCTGGTGGGCTTGCGGCCCCAGGGCTTCCTGCGCCGGGCCTGAGCCCGCGGCCAGCTGGGCCTACACTCGGGCCATGAGCCTTCCGATGCGCCTTGAGGCGCCCAGCGCCCTGGAGTACTTTGCCGCCCTGGTGGCCGAGGACGCGCATTTCCCGCTGCTGGAGGCGGCCGCCCTGCTGGGGCAGGACGCCGACCCGGGCCTGGACGCGCAGGCCGTGATGGACGAGGTGGACCGGCTGGGCCAGCGCTTCTGCAGCCGCCTGCCGCCCGATGCGGCCCCCTTGCACCGCCTGCGCATGCTCAACCGCTACTTCTTCCACGAGCTGGGTTTTGGCGGCAACGCGAACAATTTCTACGACCCGCAGAACAGCTATCTGCATCGGGTGCTGGAGACGCGCCGCGGCATTCCGGTGTCGCTGGCGGTGCTCTATGTGGAGCTGGCCACCCAGGCCCGCTTGCCGGCGATGGGGGTCTCTTTCCCGGGCCACTTCCTGGTGAAGCTGCACCTGCCTGCAGGCGAGGTGCTGATCGACCCGCTGGATGGTCGCTCGCTGTCCCGCGAGGAACTGGAGGAGCGGCTGGAGCCCTTCTGCCAGCAGCGCGGTCTGGTGGGGGACGATGCGGTGCCGCTGGGGCTGTTCCTGCAGGCGGCCAGTCCGCGTGACATCCTGGCCCGCATGCTGGGCAACCTCAAGTCCATCCACCGCGCCGCCGGGGATCCGGTGTCGGGGCTGGCGGTCCAGGAGCGGCTGGTGCGCCTGCTGCCCCAGTCCTGGGAGGAGTGGCGGGACCGTGGGCTGCTGCTGGCCGAGCTGGGGCAGAGCCTGACGGCCGCCGAGGACCTGGCCCTGTACCTGCGCGAGGTCCCTGATGCCGAAGATGCCGACAGGATCCGGGCGCAATGGCGGTTGTTGCGCGAGCAGCCGCCCCCGCGCTGGCATTGAGGCGTCTTCGGGACCGGGGCCTCTACAATGCGGTATTTCGCGGGTGCCAGCGGCCCCGTGTGTGTCGGGTCTTCATGGGGTCCCCGTCTCCCGGGGCCTGTCGCCAGTGGGTTCACGGTGACGCCCTGGCCGACCCACCCCATCCTCTGCCATGTCCCAGATCTCCTTGTTCCACTACTGCCACCCGCGCCGCCTGGGCCGCACGGGGGCCGTCGGCTGGGCGAAGGAGCGCCCGTGAGGCAGTTGCCCCTGGCCATCGGTCTGGAGACCGAGCAGGATTTCGATGCCTTCGTGGTGGGCGACAACGCCCTGGTGGTGGACAGCCTGCGCCATGCCGTGCTGCCGGGGGCCCCGGTCTATCTGCATGGCCCCGGCGGCGTGGGCAAGACCCATCTGCTGGCGGCCTGGGCGCACCAGGTGCGGGAGCAGGGTGGGCGCGTGGGCTGGTTCGATGCCGAGGATCCGCTCGACTGGGCCTTCGACGAGGGTTGGTCGCTGATCGTGATCGACGGGGCCGAGCGGCTCGATCCTGCGCGCCAGCACGCGGCCTTCATGCTCTTCGTCGAGGCCGCCACCCATGGCATCCAGGTGGCCGCGGCCGGTCGTCTGCCGCCCGTCAACCTGGAGGTGCGGGAAGACCTGCGCACCCGCTTCGGCTGGGGGCCGGTCTTCGCGGTCCAGCCGCTGCCCGAGGCGGCTGTTCGCCAGGTGCTGGCCGATGAAGCCCGGCGCCGCGGGTTGCGTCTGTCGCCCGAGGTGCTGGACCATCTGCTCACCCACTTCAGCCGCGACCTGGGCTCGCTGATGGACCTGCTTCAGCGCCTGGACCGCTTTTCGCTTGCCCAAGGGCGGGCCGTCACTGTGCCCCTGTTGAAGAAGATGCTGGCCGAAGCGCCGGAGACCCTGGAATGAAACTGGCCCTGTTCGACCTGGATGGCACGCTGCTGCCCACCGACTCCGACCACGCCTTCGGCGAGTTCATGGTCACCCTGGGCTGGGTGGACGGCGAGGTCTGGCGTCAGCGCAACGATGCCTTCTTCGCCCAGTACCAGGCCGGCACCCTGAACCTGGCGGAGTACGTGGCCTTCGCCACCTCCGCCTGGCGGGAGCGTCCCTTGGCTGAAGCCGAGGCCGCGCGTGAGCGCTTCATGGCGGAGGTCATCGGGCCGGCCCTGCACGAGCGCGCACGTCGGCTGGTCGACAGCCACCTCGAGGCCGGCGATCTGGTGGCCGTGGTCACGGCCACCAACGAGTTCGTCACCCGTCCCATCGCGACCGCCTTCGGCGTGGGGCATCTGCTGGCGGTGGAGCTGGAGCGCGATGCCCAGGGCCGCGCCACCGGCGCCATCCGGGGGGTGCCCACCTTCCGCGAAGGCAAGGTCACCCGGGTGGAAGCCTGGCTGGCGGCGCAGGGCCACCGCTGGGACGATTTCGAGGATGTGCTGTTCTACAGCGATTCCACCAACGACTTGCCGCTGCTGGAGAAGGTGCGCTCGCCCGTGGCCACCAACCCCACACCGGCCCTGGCCAGCATCGCGCAGGAGCGCGGCTGGCCCATCCTGAATCTTTTCGAGACGCCATGATCCGCAAAATCATCGACAAGCTGCTGGGCAAGTCCGGCGCACCGTCGGGCAAGTCCGCCATTCCCCAAGGCCGTCGGGTGGAGATCCCGGCCAGCGAGCACGGCATCGACCCGGCGCTGCTGGACGACCGCGCCGTCAAGGTGGTCGGCACCTTGCAGCAGGCCGGCTACGAGGCCTACATCGTCGGCGGCGCGGTGCGCGACCTGCTGGTGGGGCGTCGCCCCAAGGACTTCGACGTGGCCACCAATGCCACGCCCGAGCAGGTCAAGTCCTTGTTCCGGCGGGCCTTCATCATCGGCCGGCGTTTCCGCATCGTGCACGTGGTGTTCGGGCGCGGGCGGGAGCACGAGGTGATCGAGGTCTCCACCTTCCGGGCCTACATGGACGCCAGCGCGGCCGAGCAGGTGGCGGGCAACGAGAAGACCGCCAAGGGTGAGATGGCCGGCAAGAGCCATGTGGTGGACGCCAGCGGTCGCGTGCTGCGCGACAACGTCTGGGGGCCGCAGATCGAGGATGCCGCGCGGCGCGACTTCACCATCAACGCCATGTACTACGACCCCGCCACCCAGGTGGTGGTGGATTACCACGGCGGCCTGAAGGACCTGCGCGCGCAGACCCTGCGCATGATCGGCGACCCGGCCACCCGCTACCGCGAGGACCCGGTGCGCATCCTGCGCGTGGTGCGCTTTGCCGCCAAGCTGGGCTTCAAGCTGGAGGCCAAGACCGAGAAGCCGCTGCGCGAGATGCTGGGCCTGCTGGCCAATGTGCCGGCCTCGCGCATGTTCGACGAGATGATCAAGCTGCTGCAGACCGGCCATGCCCTGGCCAGCCTGGAGCAGATCCGGCGCTTCGGCCTGGACAAGGGCGTGTTCCCGGTGCTGGACGCAGTGCTGCGCCAGGCCACCCCCGGCAGCGTGCGCGAGAAGTTCCTGAACCTGGCCCTGGCCGACACCGACCGCCGGGTGGGCGAGGGCAAGCCGGTGGCGCCCAGCTTCCTGCTGGCCTGCATGCTCTGGCACGACGTGCAGGAGGGCTGGCAGCGCCTGAAGGACGGTGGCGAGCATCCCACACCGGCGCTGGCCCAGGCCATCGACGCGGCCTTCGATGCCCGCATCGGCGACATCTCCGGCCGTGGCAAGCTCGCCACGGACATGCGCGAGATCTGGATGATGCAGCCGCGCTTCGAGCGCCGCGGCGGCAGCCAGGCCTATGGTCTGGCCGAGCAACCGCGCTTCCGCGCCGGCTTCGACTTCCTGCGCCTGCGGGCCGACATCGGCGAGGTGCCGGTGGAACTGGCCGAATGGTGGGAGGACTTCTCCCTGGGCAGCGATGAAGAGCGCGAGGCCCTGGTGCAGAGCGTCAAGGATGCGCCGCGCCCCAAGCGCGGTCGTGCGCCGCGGCGCGAGCGGCCGGCCGAAACTTCGGCGGTGGACGCCGCCCCGCTCGCCGTGCCGGATGACGCCGACGCCCATGAGCCGGAGGCCACCGACGAACCCGGCGAGGGTACGGCCCCGCGCAAGCGCCGTCGTCGCCGTCGCAAGCCCTCTGGCGGCGCGGCGCCTGCGGCCGAATGACGGCGCCGGATCGCCCGTCCGTCGGCGGCCGCCCGGCCTTCGTGGGCTTGGGGGCCAACCTGGGCGATGCGGCCGGCACGCTGCGCGACACACTGGTGCAGCTGGACCGGCTGCCTCAGACCCGTCTGCGGGCGGCCTCTTCGCTCTACCGCACGGCGCCCGTGGAGGCCGATGGCCCTGACTACGTCAATGCCGTGGCCTGGCTGGACACGGGGCTGAGCGCGTCCGAGTTGCTGGCCGGCCTGCAGGGGCTGGAGCAGGATGCCGGGCGTCTGCGGTCCTACCGCAATGCGCCGCGGACGCTGGATCTCGATCTGCTGCTCTACGGTGACGAGGTGAGCGAGGATCCGTTGCTGACCTTGCCGCACCCCCGCATGCACTTGCGGGCCTTCGTGCTGGTGCCACTGGCCGAGCTCTGTGCGGATCTGTACGTGCCGGGGCGGGGCGCCCTGCGCGATCTGCTCCATCAGCTCGAGCCGCAGCCGATCTCTCGGTTGGCGTGACGAGCGCACACCCTGTGTGGGGGTGGCCGGCTTGGGCTGGCGCATGGGCTCGCATACAATCGTAGGATGACACACCGATGACATGTTGATGACATGCCGGTGATAGACGCGACGCCACGGAGCCGGCTGGGCTGACCCGGTCGGGGCATGCCGTGGCGTTTTGTTGCGCCATGTCGGCGCATGCCCTTGTCCGGAACGGACACCGACGCCACCCGCGCCCGAGAGGAGTTCCGAATGTTCTTCGGCAAGCTGTTGCCCCGTGATGGCAACTTCTTTGAGCTTTTCAACGATCACGGCCAGTACATCGTCGAGGGTGCGCGTGCCTTCGTGTCGATGATCCAGTACTACAACACCCCGGACCTGCGTGAGAAGTACGCCAGCGAGGTGGACATCGCCGAGCGGGCCGCCGACAAGGTCACCGCTGAGGTGAATCGCCTGCTGCACCGCAGCTTCATCACGCCGCTGGACCGCGAGCAGATCCACAGCCTGATCAACGCCATGGACGATGTGGTGGACCTGCTGCAGGATTCCTGCGAGGTGATGGCGCTGTACGACGTGCAGCACATCACCGAGGACGTGCAGCGCCTGGGCGACATCTCGCTGCGCTGCTGCGAGCGCGTGGCCCATGCCGTCACACTGCTGCCCCGCCTGGCCGAGGCCGAGGTGACCGAGGCGGCGCTGAAGACCTGCGAAGAGATCGACCGGCTCGAGTCGGATGCCGACCGTGTGATGCGCAGCGCCATGTCGCGCCTGTTCCGCGAGGAGACCGACGTGCGCGAGCTGATCAAGCTCANGGCCATCTACGAGCACCTGGAGACCATCTCCGAACTGTGCGAGGACGTGGCCNATCTGATCGAGGGCATCGTCCTCGAGAACTCC
>NZ_BADL01000223.1 GCF_000333615.1 Ideonella sp. B508-1
CGGTGGTGGACACCAGTGTCTCCCCCTCGGGGAAAGGATACTCGTGCTGGTTGACGGGCAGATTGGTTCGCATGGGGGTCCCTGATTGGCTCGCTGACGGCAAACACAGTGTCATCACCTCCGCGATCTGCTGGCGCCGTGGCGTCGGGCCGGGGCCCTGCCAAAGTAGGGTCGATCGCTTGGGTGAATGGCCGTATTACAAGCGTTGATATCGGATCGGAAGCGTCAGAATTGAAGTCAGGAGACCTCGGATTTCCCTGATAACGGACAAAAAAAAGCCGCCCGAAGGCGGCCTTTTTGCACAGATCAGGCTCAGCGGCCCGTGCGCGGGGGGCGGGCGCCACCCGGTGTCGCCGGGCGGTCGCGGCGCCCGCTGTCCGGGCCGCCCTGGCGCGGGCCCTGGCCTTGGCGCTGTCCTTGCCCAGCGGCGCGTCCCTGGGCGCTGTGGCCCGGTTGGCCCGGCTGACCCGGACGGCCACGGCCATCACCGCCGGCCGGCCGGCCCTGGCCACCGCGGCCACCTCGGCTGGCGCCCACGCCGATGGTCATGCGGCGGCCCAGCACGATGGGCTCGGCCTTTTCGCCCGCGGGTGGCTCGAAGCCTGGCACCACCGCCTTCGGGATCTCGCGCTTGATCAGCTTCTCGATGTCGCGCAGGAATTGCTCCTCGTCCACGCAGACCAGCGAGACCGCCTCGCCCTGGGCGCCGGCGCGGCCGGTGCGGCCGATGCGGTGCACATAGTCTTCGGGCACATTGGGCAGCTCGAAGTTGACGACGTGCGGCAGCTGGTCGATGTCGATGCCGCGGGCGGCGATGTCGGTGGCCACCAGCACCTGCAGGGTGCCGGCCTTGAACTCCGACAGGGCCTTGGTGCGGGCGCCCTGGCTCTTGTTGCCATGGATGGCCATGGCGCTGATCTCTTCCTTGTTCAGGAATTCGGCCAGGCGGTTGGCGCCGTGCTTCATGCGGGTGAAGACCAGCACCTGGTGCCAGTTGCCCTGGCGGATCAGGTGGGCCAGCAGTTCCTTCTTGCGCTCGCGGCCCACCGGGTGGACCTTCTGGGCGATGGCGTCGTTGGTCTGGTTGCGGCGGGCCACTTCGATCAGCGCCGGCTGGTTCAGCAGGCGGTCGGCCAGGGCCTTGATGTCATCGCTGAAGGTGGCCGAGAACAGCAGGCTCTGCTTCTGCTTGGGCACGATGGCCAGGACCTTCTTGATGTCATGGATGAAGCCCATGTCCAGCATGCGGTCGGCCTCGTCGAGGATGAAGATCTCGACGTGGGACAGGTCCAGCGTGCCCTGCTGGTGGTGGTCCAGCAGGCGGCCCGGCGTGGCCACCAGGATGTCCACGCCCTTGCGCAGGCGGTCGATCTGGGGCTGCATGCCCACGCCGCCGAACATCACCATGCTGGTCAGCGGCAGGTACTTGCCGTACTGACGCACGCTTTCCTCGACCTGGGCGGCCAGTTCCCGGGTGGGGGTGAGGATCAGGGCCCGGATGGCGACACGGCCGCGCGCATCGCGCTTGGGGCCGGCCGCGGCCAGGCGGTGCAGGGTGGGCAGGGTGAAGCCGGCGGTCTTGCCGGTGCCGGTCTGGGCGCCGGCCATCAGGTCGCCGCCCTTCATGACGGCGGGAATGGCTTGCGCCTGGATCGGGGTGGGTTGGGTGTAGCCCTGTTCGCGCACGGCGCGAACGATCGGTTCGGCCAGGCCGAGAGAATCAAAACTCATGGAGGCTCTGTGGGAGCAAGAGACCGGACCGTCGCCCGCTGAGCGGGGCGACCAGCGAGGAGCCGGTGGAATGGGGAGTGCGGCACACCCGCAAGGGGTGGGCCGGCGCCAGAGGTGACGCGGAGGCTGCCGGGCTGGTGCGGGCAGCTACTGTGATGCAGTGTAGCAGGCCGGCCCGGAGGACAGCCTGCCGTCAGGCACCTCCCTGCCGTTTTCATCTCTTGTCTCTCCCAGCTTCCCCCCTAGTGCGACAGTTCGATGCATCGAAGGGCGCGGTTACATTCCCTTCCACAGCCCCGTTCCACCGGGCTGCGTGCCAACATGCCCCTGCTGCCCATCAACCTGCCCCGAATGTTCGCCCGCCTGCGCAGCTGGTGGGAGTGTCGCTTTGCGGGTGAAGGCTGCGGACACCTGCCCGCTGCGGAGGGCTCTCAAGCCGTCCCCGTGGCTGGAGGGACCCGCCCGGCGCGGGACGAGGTTTCGCCCGATGTGCTCTGGGATCTGGATGCCCAAGGGCATCTGGTCCTCGGGGCCGAGCGTCTGGCGGCTTGGCTCGGTCTGCCGGCCCAGCGCCTGCAGCAGGATCTCTGGCTGGATGTGCTGGAAACCGCCCAACTGGAAGTGGATCCTGTCGTGCCCGGCGTGCGGGCCATGCGGGCGGCCATGGAGCGCGGCAAGCCCTTCCGCGATCTGCTGTTGCAGCTCAAGGGTGCCGAGGGACCTCGCTGGTGGCTGGTGTCGGCCAAGCCCCTGCAGGGCGTGGCCGGTGAGTGGCTGGGCTGGCGCGGCATGGTCAGCGACGTCACCCAGGACCGCCAGCAGCGCCCCACGCTGGGTTACCTGGCCCATGTGGATTCGCTGACGGGCCTGGCCAACCGGGTGCAGTTGCAAGAGCGCCTGAGCCAGGTGCTGGCCCACCGGGGTGATCCGCCGCGCCGCAGCGGCCTGATCTTCCTCGATCTGGACAACTTCAAGTCGATCAACGATGCCCTGGGCCATTCGGTGGGCGATGCCGCGCTGCGCCTGGTGGCCAAGCGCCTGCAGTCCGTGCTGCGCAAGGCCGATCTGGTGGCCCGCCTGGGCGGCGACGAATTCGCCGTCCTGCTGGACGATGTGCGCAGCGATGAGGAGGTCTACCAGCTCACCCGCCGGCTGATGCAGGTGGTCAACGCCCCGGGCGAGGTGCAGGGGCGGCTGGTGCATCCTTCGGCCAGCATGGGCGTGGCCCTCATCCCGGACCATGGCGACACGGTGGACGAGGTGCTGGGCCATGCCGACCTGGCCCTGAGCGCGGCCAAGGAGCGCGGGCGGGGACGCTGCGAGTACTTTGCGCCCTGGATGGGCGAGCGCAGCCGCCGGCAGGTGCTGCTGGAGCGTGAACTGCGCGAGGCCCTGGCCCGGGGCGAGCTGAGCCTGGCCTGGCAGCCCTGGGTGGCCATCGAGGCCTGGGAGGTGGTGAGTGCCGAGGCCCTGGTCCGCTGGGAACATCCGACGTTGGGCTGGGTGCCGCCCTCCGAGTTCATTCCGGTGGCCGAGCGCTGCGGCCTGATCGGCGACATCGGCGCCTGGGTGCTGCAGCGGGCCTGCCAGGAAGCCCAGACGGTGCTGGGTGACCTGCGCATCTCGGTCAACGTCTCGCCGGTGCAGATGATGCGCGCCGGCCTGGTCGACGATGTGCGGCAGGCCCTGGCACAGTCGGGCCTGGTGCCCGAGCGGCTGGAGATCGAGATCACCGAGGGCGTGATGCTGGACGCCACGCCCACGGCCATGAGCAACCTCCACCAGATCAAGGCGCTGGGCGTGCAGATCGCGCTGGACGACTTCGGCACCGGCTACTCCTCGCTGGCCTATCTGCGGCGCTTCCCCTTCGACACGCTCAAGATCGACCGCGCCTTCGTGCGGGAGTTGCTGGGCTACCCGGACGCCCGGGCCATCGTGCGCACCATCGTCGAACTGGCCCGCCTGCTGGGCATGCAGACCGTGGCCGAGGGGGTCGAGGAGGCCGCCCAGCTGGACGTGCTGCAGGAGGCCGGTTGCACGGCCGTGCAGGGCAATCTGCTGGCCGAGCCGGTGTCCTCCGAGGCGCTGCGCCGCATGATCGATGGCTGGGACACCGGCACCCGCCCCATGTCGGTTGATATGGTGGCCCCCCGGGGCTCGGCATCGGCCCAAATGCCCCTGGGCTGGCCGTCCGCGCGATAATCGCGGACTGACCGGGTTGGCCGCCCACGCTGGCGCGCCGCTCCACCCCTTCCTTTCTCCGCAGGCGACCCGCAAGTCGCTGGCGGCCGGTCGCATCGGCCGGCACCTCCACTTCAGGACAAGCAATGGCGCAATACGTCTTCACCATGAACCGCGTCGGCAAGATCGTGCCGCCGAAGCGGCAGATCCTGAAGGACATCTCCCTGTCCTTCTTCCCCGGCGCCAAGATCGGCGTGCTGGGTCTGAACGGCTCGGGCAAGTCCACCCTGCTCAAGATCATGGCGGGCCTGGACAAGGACATCGAGGGCGAAGCCGTCCCGATGCCTGGCCTGAAGATCGGATACCTGCCGCAGGAACCCCAGCTGGACCCTGAACAGACCGTGCGCCAGGCGGTGGAAGAGGGCATCGGCGGTGCCCTGGCCGCGCAAAAGCGGCTGGAAGAGGTCTATGCCGCCTACGCTGAGCCGGACGCCGACTTCGACGCGCTGGCCACCGAGCAGGCCGAGCTCGAAGCCATCATCGCCGCCGCCGGTGGCGAGAACACCGACCACCTGCTGGACATCGCCGCCGACGCCCTGCGCCTGCCGCCCTGGGACGCCAAGATCGGCCCGCTGTCCGGCGGCGAGAAGCGCCGCGTGGCCCTGTGCCGCCTGCTGCTGTCCAAGCCCGACATGCTGCTGCTGGACGAGCCGACCAACCACTTGGACGCCGAGTCGGTGGAGTGGCTGGAGCAGTTCCTCAAGCGCTTCTCCGGCACCGTGGTGGCCATCACCCACGATCGCTACTTTCTGGACAATGCGGCCGAGTGGATCCTGGAACTCGACCGGGGCCACGGCATTCCCTACAAGGGCAATTACTCCGACTGGCTGGACGGCAAGGAAAAGCGCCTGGAGGCCGAGCAGAAGGCCGAGGACGCCCGCGCCAAGGCCATGAAGCAGGAATTGGAGTGGGTGCGCAAGAACGCCAAGGGCCGTCAGGCCAAGAGCAAGGCGCGTCTGGCCCGCTTCGAGGAACTGAGCGACGTCGAATACCAGAAGCGCAACGAGACCAACGAGATCTTCATCCCGGTGGCCGAGCGCCTGGGCAACGAGGTCATCGAGTTCAAGAACGTCTCGAAGAGCTTCGGCGACCGCATGCTGATCGACAACCTGTCGTTCAAGGTGCCGGCCGGCGCCATCGTCGGCATCATCGGCCCCAACGGCGCCGGCAAGTCGACGCTGTTCCGCATGATCCAGGGCGTGGAAACGCCGGATTCCGGCGAGGTCAGCATCGGCAAGACCGCGCAGCTGGCCTTTGTGGACCAGAGCCGCGAGGGCCTGGCCGCCGAGAAGACCGTCTGGGAGGATGTCTCCGGCGGCCTGGACAACATCGTGGTGGGCAAGTTCGTGATGCCCAGCCGTGCCTACATCGGCCGCTTCAACTTCAAGGGCAACGACCAGCAGAAGTTGGTGGGCAGCCTCTCGGGCGGTGAGCGCGGCCGCCTGCACCTGGCCAAGACCCTGGCCCAGGGCGGCAACGTGCTGATGCTGGACGAGCCGTCCAACGACCTGGACGTGGAAACCCTGCGCGCGCTGGAAGAGGCCCTGCTGGAGTTCGCCGGCTCGGCCATGATCATTTCCCATGACCGCTGGTTCCTGGACCGCATCTGCACCCACATCCTGGCCTGCGAAGGCGACTCGCAGTGGTTCTTCTACGACGGCAACTTCACCGAGTACGAGGCCGACAAGAAGAAGCGTCTGGGCGAAGAAGGCGCCAAGCCGCACCGCCTGCGCTTCAAGGCGCTGAAGTGAGCCCCGCCCCAGGCGGGCGGACAGCGAAAAGCCACCCCGCGGGGTGGCTTTTTCATGGGGCTCCGCCAGGGCGGGGAACGGTCAGATCGCTTCGGTGCGGGCCATCAGCCAGGCCAGGGCCTCGCCGTCCAGGCCCGGCGCCAGGCGCTCGCGCACCATGGCGTGGTACTGGTTCAGCCAGACACGCTCCTCCTCGCTCAGCAGCGTGCGGTCGATGCAGCGGGTGTCGATGGGGCACAGGGTCAGGGTCTCGAACGCGAGGAAGGGCCCGAATTCGGAGGCCGGGGCCTCGACGTTGAGCACCAGGTTCTCGATGCGCACGCCCCAGCGGCCCGGCCGGTAGAGGCCTGGCTCCACCGAGGTCACCATGCCCGGCTGCATGGCCATGTCGGCCGTGGGCACCGCCTTGCTGATGCTCTGCGGGCCTTCGTGCACGTTCAGGAAGTAGCCCACACCGTGGCCGGTGCCGTGGCCGTATTCCAGGCTCGCGGCCCACAGCGGCGCGCGGGCCAGGGTGTCCAGCATGGGGCTGGGCGTGCCCAGCGGGAAGCGGGCGCGCGACAGGCCCAGCGTGCCCTTGAGCACCAGGGTGAAGTCGCGCTTGTGCTCGGTGCTGATCTGGCCCACCGGCCAGACGCGGGTGATGTCGGTGGTGCCGCCCAGGTACTGGCCGCCGGAGTCGATCAGCAGCAGACCGTTGCCTTCGATCACCGCATGCGACTCGGGCGTGGCACGGTAGTGCGGCATGGCCCCGTTGGCGTTGAAGCCGGCGATGGTGGGGAAGGACAGGCCGACGAAGCCGGGCTGCTTGGCCCGCTCGGCGCTGAGCTTCTCATCGATGGTCAGCTCGGTGATGCGCTCGCCACGGGCCATCGCGGCCTCGAACCAGGCGTAGAAACGGCACATGGCCAGGCCGTCCTGCACCATGGCCTCGCGGATGAAGGCCGCTTCCTCGGCCGTCTTGCGGCTCTTGGCCAAGGTGCTGGGGTTGGTGGCCTCCACCACCTTCACGCCCGCGGCCACGGCCTCGCGCAGGCCCAGGGTGACGCGGCGCGGGTCCACCAGCAGGGTGCTGCCGGCGGGCAGGGCGGCCAGGGCCGCGGCGGCCTGGCCATAGTCGGCCAGGGCGATGCCCTCGGCGGCCAGCGTGGCGGCCAGGGCGGCGTCCACTTTGCCCGCGCCGACGAACAGCGTGGCGCGGTCCGGGCCGATCAGCAGGTGGGCCAGGAAGACGGGGTTGTAGGCCACGTCGGCGCCGCGCAGGTTGGTGATCCAGGCGATGTCGTCCACCGTGGAGACGAAGTGGTGGCTGGCGCCGTGCGCCGCCATGCCGGCGCGCACCGTGGCCAGCTTGGCCGGGCGACCCACGGCGGCGTGCGGGGCGCCGTGCTCATAGACAGCGGCGGCCGGCAGGCCTGGGCGGTCGTCCCAGGCGGTGGCCAGCGGGTCCTCACCGGTGCGCAGGGTCAGGCCGGCGCGCTCGCAGGTGGCGCGCAGCTGCTGGGCCGCGGCCAGGCCCAGCACTTGCCCATCCACGCCCAGGGTCTGGCCGGGCTTCAGGTGGCTGGCAATCCATTCCAGGTGGTTGGTGGCGGCGCCGGTCTGGATCTTCTCCAGCGCGATGCCGCTGCCGGCCAGCTCGGCCTCGGCCTGCACCCAGTAGCGGCTGTCGGCGAAGACGGCGGCGTCCTGGGTGGTCACCACCAGGGTGCCCATGGAACCGGTGAAGCCCGAGAACCATTCGCGGCCCTGCCAGTGGGCCGGCAGGTATTCGGAGATGTGCGGGTCGCTGGAGGGCACCAGCACCCCGTCCAGGCCGGCCTGGGCCATGGCCTCACGCAGGCGGGCGATGCGCAGGCGGGCGGCAGAGGTGCGGGTGTCCATGGGGCGGCTCCAGAAAACGAATGGGGAAACGTTCATTCTAGGAAAAGCGCCCATGAACAAAGCTCGGTCCGCGACGCGGTTTTCCTCACAAACTGGTGCGCAGTGCCCAGATCTCAGGAAACAGGACGACGTCCAGCATCTTGCGCAGGTAGCTCACCCCACCGGTGCCGCCGGTGCCGCGCTTGAAGCCGATGACCCGCTCCACCGTGGTGAGGTGGCGGAAGCGCCAGAGGCGGAAGGCGTCCTCCAGGTCGGTCAGCTCCTCGCCCAGCTGGTAGAGGTCCCAGTGCTGCTCGGGGTGGCGGTAGACCTCCAGCCAGGCGGCCTGAACCGCTTCGCTGGCCGCGTAGGGCTGGGTCCAGTCGCGCGTGGTGTGGCTGGCGGGCACCGGCAGGCCGCGGCGGGCCAGCAGGCGCAGGGCCTCGTCGTACAGCGAAGGCGCCTGCCAGGCGGTTTCCACCACCTGCAGCAGGTCCGGCCGATGGGCATGGGGCTGCAGCATGGCCGCGTTCTTGTTGCCCAGCGTGAACTCGATGCAGCGGTACTGCCAGCTCTGGAAGCCGCTGGACTGCGCCAGGTAGGGCCGGATGGCGGAGTACTCGGGCGGGGTCATGGTGGCCAGCACGTCCCAGGCATGCACCAGCTGTTCCATGATCTTGGAGACCCGGGCCAGCATCTTGAAGGCCGGCTGCAACTGGTCGCTGCCCACATGGCGCACCGCGGCGCCCAGCTCGTGCAGCATCAGCTTCATCCAGAGCTCGCTGGTCTGGTGCTGCACGATGAAGAGCATCTCGTTGTGCTCGGGCGAGAGCGGGTGCTGGGCGCCCAGGATCTCGTCCAGGTGCAGGTAGTCGCCGTAGCTCATGGAGCGCGAGAAGTCGAGCTGCGCGCCTTCCTGGCGGACGATCTCGGCGCCGCGTGGGGTCTCGGGCGTGGGGTGATGGGGGCAACTCATGTCAGGTCACCGCCGCACGCTGGTTGAAGCGTGCCTCGCGCCATTCGCCGCTGTCCAGCACGGTAGCCAGCGCGGTGACGGCGTCGAAGACATCGACGAAGCGGGTGTACAGCGGCGTGAAGCCGAAGCGCAGCAGGTCCGGCGCCTGGTCCGTGCCCTGGCCGGCGCGGAAGTCGCCGATCACGCCGCGGGCGATCAGCGCGGCCATCACCGCGTAGCCGCCCTCGTTGCAGGCCAGCGAGACCTGGCTGCCGCGCTCGGCGTCGTCTTCGGGCGAGGCCAGCGGCAGCGCATGCGCGGCGCAGCGCTCGCGCACCTGGTCGATGAACAGGCGCGAGAGCCGCAGCGACTTGGCCCGCAGCGCGGGCATGCCGCCCAGCGGCTCGGCCGCCAGCAAGGTGTCCACCCCGACCTCCAGCGCCGTCATGGCCAGCACCGAGGGCGTGCCGCACAGGTAGCGGGCGATGCCCGGGGCGGGCTGGTAGGCGGTGTCGAAGCGGAAGGGCGCGGCATGGCCCATCCAGCCCGACAGCGGTTGCCAGAAGCGTTCGGTGTGGCGGGCATGGGCCCAGACAAAGGCCGGCGCACCGGGGCCGCCGTTGAGGTACTTGTAGCCGCAGCCGATGGCGAAGTCGGCCTGCGCACCGTTCAGGTCCACCGGCATCGCGCCGGCCGAATGGGCCAGGTCCCAGATGGTCAGCGCGCCGGCGGCATGGGCCAGCGCGGTGGTGCGGGCCATGTCCAGCATCCGGCCGCTGCGGTAGTTCACCTGGGTCCACAGCAGCACGGCCACGTCCTGGCCGCGGGCCAGCCGGGCCTCCAGCGCCTCGGCGGTGGTCAGCTCCAGCGTCAGCCCGTGCTGGGCGCACAGTGACTGGGCGATGTAGAGGTCGGTCGGGAAGTTCTCGGCGTCGGACAGCACCACGCGGCGCGCGGGGGCATCCGCGCGGGCGATGGCCAGCGCGGCACTGAGCACCTTGTAGAGGTTGACCGAGGTCGAATCGGCCACCACCAGCTCGCCGGGGGCGGCGCCTACCAGGCGGGCGATCTTGTCGCCCACGCGCTGGGGCAGGTCGATCCAGCCGGCGCTGTTCCAGCTGCGGATCAGGCCTTCACCCCATTCTTGCTGGATGGCGTCGGCCACCCGGGCAGGGGTGGCCGCGGGCAGCACGCCCAGCGAGTTGCCGTCCAGGTAGATCACGCCCTCGGGCAGGGTGAACCGGGCCCGCAGCGGGGCCAGGGGATCGGCGGCGTCCAGGGCCGCGCAGTCGTTTCGGGTCAGGGTCATGGGGGTCGTGGGGGTCATGGGCACAGGGAAGGCACAGGGCCGGGTTCAGAGTTCGCGCAGCACGGCGCGCACCGGGGAGGCGTCGGCCTCGGTCAGCTTCAGGGGCAGGGCGATCAGTTCGTAATCGCCCTCGGGCACGGCGTCGAGCAGCAGGTTCTCCAGCACCCGCAGGTCTCGCCGGCGCAGCACCTGGTGGCTGTCCAGCGTCTTGCTGTCGGCCGGGTCCACGCTGGCCGAGTCGATGCCCACCAGCTGCACGCCCTGGTCGGCCAGCCATTCGAGGGTTTGGGGCGCGAAGGCCGGCAGGGCGGTGTCGAAGCGGTCCTGCGGCATGCGGGCGTAGGTGCGCACCAGCACCCGCGGGGGCAGGCCTTGCATGGCATGGCGCAGATGCTCGGGTTGCACCAGCGGGCCGCAGCCGATGGCGTGGATCACGCGGCAGGGGCCCAGGTAGGGGGCCAGGTCCAGCGCGCCCACCGCCGCGCCATCGGGGCTGTAGTGCAGCGGGGCGTCGGCGTGGGCGCCCAGATGGGGCGAGAGGGTCAGGGTGGCGACGTTGACCGGGCAGCCTGGGCCCAGCGTGGCGGCCCACTGCTGCTGGTAGGGCGTGTCGCCCGGGAAGACCGGGGCGGCGCGGTGCACCGGCGGTGAGATGTCCCACAAGCGGCGACGGCGCACCGGGGCGTTGGAGGGGGTGTCTGACATGGCGGCGAACAGTAGCGCCGCCCGGGCGGGCGTGGTGTCGCTTGTTTCCAACAGGCCAGGGAATGTCCCGAGCGGTTCGGCGGAGTCAGTCCAGCGGCGGCAGGCCGTGGCGCTGGCGGGCGCGGCTGCAGGCGTCGTCGCCCCGGCCCAGGGGCGCCAGCATGCCGAACTCGCGGCAGGGGCCGGGCCGCCATTCGTAGATGCCGCAGCGGGCATCCACACCCACCTGGCCGCTGAGGGCGGCGCAACGGGGCTGGGCGTGGTCGGTGCCGCGCATGCGGCAGAGGTGCTCGGTCAGCGGCACGGTCAGGCCATCGGGCACGCAGCCGCCTTCGCTCATCAGCTCCTCGCGGGCAAAGTCCACCCGGAAGCTGGCGCAGCAGGCACCGCAGCGCACGCAGGGGTTGTCGGCCTCACGCATGGACTCGCTCATGGCCTCATTCCTGGGCTTCGCTGATCTGCTGCGGCGCCCGCACCACGGTGACGGTGCAATCGGATTCGGCCACCACCTGCGAGGAGGTGCTGCCCAGGTAGCGGCGCAGGGCCGACTGGCCGCGTGCACCCATCACGATGTGGTCCACCTGGTTGCGGCGGGCGAACTCAACGATGGCGGCGGCCGGGTCCGGCGCCTCGAGCACATGGAAAGTCAGCCGACCCTCGTCGAAGAACAGGGACTTGGCGATCGGGTGGGCCCAGTGCTTGATCTGCACCAGCTGCTTGACGTGCCGGCTCTGGCCCGACTTGTCCACCAGGTCGTCCATGCCGATGCGGGCGGTGCGCATCACGCTGACGCAGGCCAGGCGGGCGCCGGGCTCGGTCTTGACGATGCGCTGCACCGTGTCGCGCAGCTGCTTGGACAGGGCTTCGGAGGCCTCGGTGTCCACCGCGGCCATGATGATGGGGTTGCGGTGGACCTGCTCGGACACCGTGACCGGGCGCACGTCGGGCTCCGAGCCCAGGGCGAAGAACCAGCGCCTGAGCCGCTTGAGGGTGGAGGCGCCCTGCAGCTTCTCGGACCGGCGGGTGAGCGGGATCTGGGCCGGGGCCTGCAGGTCCAGCGAGAGCTGGGCGGCGCTCTGGTAGCGCTGGTCGGCGTTGACCTCCAGGCACTTCAGAATCACTTCCTGCAGCCAGGGCGGACAGTCCTTGCGCAGGGCCCGCGGGGGCACCGGGTCCACGTACAGGCGCTTGCGCAGGCCCCGCACGCTGTTGGGGGCGCCGAAGGGGCGCTCGCCGGTGGTCAGGTGGTAGAGCATGACGCCCAGCGCGAAGAGGTCGCTGCGGGGGTCGCTGCGCACGAACTGCACCTGCTCGGGCGACATGTAGGGGCCGGTGCCCATGGGCAGGGTGAACTCCTCGTCCAGCAGGTCGGGCAGTTGGTCGTGGCGCGAGAGACCGAAGTCCACCAGCACCGCGGTGCCGTCTGGGCGGAAGAGGATGTTGCTGGGCTTGATGTCCAGGTGCACCACATGCTGGCGGTGCAGCTCGTGCAGCGCGGTGGCCACCCGCTCGCCCACCTCGATGATCTCGTCGAAGGACAGCGGGGCCTCATCCAGCCGGGGCCGCAGCGTGGCGCCGGGGATGTGCTCCATCACGATGTAGGGCTGGCGGGTGAAGTCGCCCTTGGCAATGAACTTGGGCACATGCGGCCCCGACAGGGTCGGCATGATCATGCGCTCGACCTCGAAGCCCACGATGGTGGCCGGGTCCTCACCGCCCTTGATGCGGGGCACCTTCATGATCAGCGGCATGGCGTCGGGGCCATCGACGGGGTTGCCCTCCGCGTTCACCCGACGCACCCGCCACAGGGTGGCCATGCCGCCACGGTGCAGGGCCTCCTCCAGCCGGAAGCCGTCGATCACCTGGCCGGGCTTCAGCGGGCCGTTGCCGCCATCGGCTGTTGGTTCGCCGGGCGGAGCAGGGGATGGAACTTCCGCTCTCGCTTCATTGGCCATGGATCAAGCGCTCCGCCAGGCGCGCCGGCAGGCCGGCGTCGAGGATCTTGCGCGCCGCGGTGTCGTGGTCGTAGGGCACGCGGTGGAAGGTCAGCGACTGCTCGGCCAGGTCGAACATGGCGTAGCAGGCAGCGGGGTTGCCGTCGCGCGGCTGGCCGGCCGAGCCGGGCACGATCAGCCATTGGCGGATGGGTGGTATGGGGATGGCCACGCCGGCCGAGGGCACGAAGTCGCCCGCCTTGCCGGTGCCCGACAGGTGGAACAGCTTGGGCTCATGCATGTGCCCGCAGAAGGTGTAGTGGCAGGGGGTGGCGTGCAGGCTGCGCACCGCCTCCAGCCGGCCTTGGACGTACTCCCATTCGGCCGGGGCGAAGGCGTTGGCATGCACGAACAGCATGTCGCCCTCGGTGTGGGACAGCGGGCGGGTGGACAGAAAGGCCAGTTGCTCGGGTGTGAGCTGGCCCCGGGTCCATTCGACGACCTGGCGGGCGTCGGGCCGCATGGACGGCGAGATCTCGGTGGCCACGCCGGCATCGTGGTTGCCGCCCACGGCGATGGCGCCTTGGTCGACATAGCGGCGCACGGTGTCGATGACCCAGCCCGGGTCGGCACCGTAGCCGACATAGTCGCCCAGGAAGGCGTAGCGGCCAGCGCCCTGGGCCTCGGCGTGTTCCAGCACGGCCTGCACGGCTTCGCGGTTGGCGTGCAGATCGGTGATCAGGGCCAGCTTCATGGTCTTCTCGTTGTCTCCTGGCGTCACTGTGCGCCCAGGCGCTGACGCCGGACTGATGCCCGGCGTCAGGTGGGCTCGGGATTTACCCGATGCGGCCGAGCAGCAGGTATTCCATCAGGGCCTTCTGCACGTGCATGCGGTTCTCGGCCTCGTCCCAGACCACCGATTGCGGGCCGTCGATGACCTCGGCGGTCACTTCCTCGCCGCGGTGGGCGGGCAGGCAGTGCATGAACAGCGCGTCGGGCTGGGCCACGGCCATCATCTCGGCGTCCACGCACCAGTCGGCAAAGGCTTTCAGGCGCTCGGCGTTCTCGGCCTCGTAGCCCATGCTGGTCCACACGTCGGTGGTGACCAGATGGGCGCCGCGGCAGGCGTCCAGCGGGTTCTTGAAGACCTTGTAGCAGCCGGTGTCGCGCACGCCGGCCACGGCCGGGTCCACCTCGTAGCCCGAGGGGGTGCTGACGTGGACCGTGAAGCCCAGGATCTCGGCGGCCTGCAGCCAGGTGTTGGCCATGTTGTTGCCGTCGCCCACCCAGGCCACCACCTTGCCCTTGAGGCAGTTCAGGTCGTAGCCGCTGGCGTTCACCGGAGCGCGGTGCTCCAGGTAGGTCAGCAGATCGGCCAGGATCTGGCAGGGGTGGAACTCGTTGGTCAGGCCGTTGATGACCGGCACGCGCGAGTGGGCGGCGAAGCGTTCGATCTTGCTCTGCTCGAAGGTGCGGATCATCACCAGGTCGACCATGCGGCTGATGACGCGGGCGCTGTCCTCGATGGGCTCGCTGCGACCCAGCTGGCTGTCGCCGGTGGTCAGGTGCACCACCGAGCCGCCCATCTGGTACATGCCAGCCTCGAAGCTGACGCGGGTGCGGGTGCTGGCCTTCTCGAAGATCATGGCCAGGGTGCGGTCGGTCAGCGGCTGGTACTTCTCGTAGTTCTTGAAGCGCTGCTTGATGACGCGGGCGCGCTCGAACAGATAGGCGTATTCCTCGGCCCGGAAGTCCTTGAATTGCAGGTAGTGGCGCATGAGGCTGTAACCCGGTTTCATGCCTGGGTCTCCGACAGGAAGTTCTTGATCAGCGGCACGAGGATGGACAGCACCTCGTCGGCGTTCTCGCGGCTGAAGATCAGCGGCGGCAGCAGGCGCACCACGCTGTCGGCGGTGACGGACAGCAGCAGGCCGGCTTCCATCGCGCGGGTCAGGATGGCGCCGCAAGGGCGGTCCAGCTCGATGCCCAGCATCAGCCCCTCACCGCGCACCTCCTTGACGCCGGGCTGCCCGCCCAGCGCGGTCTGCAGGGCGCTCTTGAGGTAGCCACCCACCGCGCTGGCGTTGTCCAGCAGGCCGTCGGCGCTCATGATCTGCAGCGTTTCGATGCCGGCACGCATGGCCAGCGGATTGCCGCCGAAGGTGCTGCCATGGTTGCCCGGGCCCAGCACATTGCGCGCCTTGGGGCCGGCCAGCACCGCACCCACCGGCACGCCCGAGCCCAGGCCCTTGGCCAGTTGCATCACGTCAGGCTGGATGCCGGCCCATTGGTAGGCGAACCACTTGCCGGTGCGGCCGATGCCGCACTGCACCTCGTCGAGCATCAGCAGCCAGCCCCGCTCATCGCAAAGCTGACGCACCTGGCGCAGGTACTCCCACTGGGCCGGGCGGATGCCGCCCTCGCCCTGGATGGTCTCCAGCATCACGGCCACCACGTTCGGGTGCGTGCCCGCGACGTCGCGCATCGCGCCGATGTCGTTGAACGGCACGCGCAGGAAGCCCTCGACCAGGGGGCCGAAGCCTTCCTGCACCTTGACGTTGCCGGTGGCCGACAGCGTGGCGATGGAGCGGCCATGGAAGGCTTTGTCCAGCACGATGATCTCGGAGCGCTCGATGCCCTTGTCGTGGCCGTACTTGCGGGCGATCTTCAGCGCGGCTTCGTTGGCCTCCAGGCCGGTGGAGCAGAAGAAGGCCACGTCCAGGCCGGAGCGCTCGCACAGCAGGCTGGCGAGCTGCTCCTGCAGCGGGCTCTCGTAGTAGTTGGAGCAGTGGATCAGCTGGCCGATCTGGGTTTGCAGGGCCTCCACCAGCTTCGGGTGGGCATGGCCCAGGGTGTTGACGGCGATGCCGCCCAGCGCGTCCAGGTAACGTCGGCCTCGGGTGTCCCACACTTCGCAGCCTCGGCCGTGCGACAGTGCCACAGGCAGCCGGCCGTAGGTGTTCATGACATGGGGCATGGAGGCGGACATTCTCAGATCTCCAGGTGGATGACAAAAAAGAAAAAGGCTGGTCGCATCCCGGGCCGAGGCCTGGGGTGTCGTTCCAACCTGCTCGAATTCTAAGGTTCAAGCCTGGGGCGGGGGTGACGATTCTGTGGCCGGGTGGGCGCAGCGCGGCGGAGGGCGGGATGACAAGAGGGCGAGCACTTCCCTGGGGAGCTCAGGTGCTTTCGCTGCAATGCATCAAGAGCAAGGCAGAATCACCCCCCGCGCAATTCAGTTGCGGTCGGACTGCCCGGGATTGACAGCGGCTCGCAAGCGTCTGTCCTTACCATTGCCGAACGATCGACACGCTCTCCATGACCACCAAGCCCCGCGAGTTCTTCATTCAGGGCCTCACCAAAGAAGGCCGAACATTCCGTCCCAGCGATTGGGCGGAAAGGCTGGCCGGGGCGATGTCCTGCTTCCGGCCTGGGGGGGTGAAGGCCGGTGGCATCGGCGCCTTCATCGGCTACTCGCCCTACTGCGTGCCGCGGGTGATCAACGGCGTGAAATGCGTGATCGTCAACGAGGCCCTGAAGGGCATCGAGCCGATGGCCTGGGATTTCGTCATGAACTTCGCCCGCGACAACGGCTTGCAGGTCACCGAGGCCTGTCTGCTGCCGGAGGACGGCGCGCCCAAGAAGGCGCCCTGAGCGACATCAGCGCTGTCCCAGCGCTGGCCGTTTGACCGGGTGGCGTCGCCATGAAAAAGGCCCCGCACTGCGGGGCCTTGTCGTCCACCTGGATGTTGATGTCAGGCGGCCAGCGCCTTGACCTTGGCGGACAGGCGGCTCTTGTGACGGGCAGCCTTGTTCTTGTGGAAGATGCCCTTGTCGGCGATCGAGTCGATCACGCCCTGGGCTGTCTTGAACAGTTCAGCAGCTTGGGTCTTGTCACCGGCGGCGACAGCCTTCAGCACGTTCTTGATCGAGGTGCGGAACTTGGAACGCAGCGACGAATTGGCGGCGTTCAGCTTGACGTCCTGGCGAGCGCGCTTGCGGCCCGATGCCAGGCGCACGGTGCGCTTCTTGGCTTTGGAAGAGGTTGCCATTGCTTTTGGTTTCCAGGTGGGAAAGACTATCGAGTATAGCGGATTTTTGACAGTGCTTGCAAGTTCTGGTGGCCTGCCCGGCCAGGGTGGGGTGGCGCCTTTCTATAATCCGCCACCTTCTTCTGCCGGTGCCTTGGGGCCGGCCCGTCCATGAATCTTCTCAAGGCTGCGTCCACGGTTTCCATGTGGACCCTGCTGTCCCGCATCACCGGCCTGGTGCGGGATCAGCTCATCGCCGCGGGTTTCGGCGCCAGCGCGCTGACCGACGCCTTCAACGTGGCGTTCCGCATTCCCAACCTGCTCAGGCGTCTGTTCGCCGAGGGCGCCTTCTCGGCGGCCTTCGTGCCCTTGCTGGCGGCCACCCGTGAGCGCGAAGGGGATGAGGGCACCCACGCCATGGTCAACGCCGTGGCCACGGTGCTGTTCTGGGTGCTGGTGGTGACCTGCACGATCGGCATCATCGGCGCACCGGTGGTGGTCTGGGCCTTCGGGGCCGGGCTGGGGGAGTTCGATCTGGCGGTCGTGATGACCCGCTGGATGTTTCCCTACATCGGCTTCATGTCCCTGGTGGCCTTGGCCGCCGGGGTGCTCAACACCTGGAAGAACTTCTCGGTGCCGGCCGCCACGCCGGTGTTGCTCAACGTGGCGATGATCCTGAGCGTGGTCGGCCTGACGCCACTGCTGCGGCGGGTCGGCATCGCCCCGATCCATGCCCTGTCCGCCGGGGTGCTGCTGGGCGGCATCCTGCAGCTGGCCATCCAGGTGCCTGCCCTGCGGCGGCTGGGCATGGTGCCGCGCATCGGCTGGCGCAAGGGCGCGCTCACGGCGGCCTGGCACCACCCGGGTGTGCGTCAGGTGCTGCGCCAGATGGCGCCCGGCCTGCTGGGGGTGTCGGTGGCCCAACTGTCCTGCTGAACAACACCCAAATCCCGTCCCCCCGGGGC
>NZ_BADL01000222.1 GCF_000333615.1 Ideonella sp. B508-1
CCATGAAATCCTCGGGGTCCATAAAGAGGTCCTCGACCCGGCTGTTGAGCTTGGCGGCGATGTAGTAGCGCAGCCACTCGGGGTGCATGCCCAGCTCCAGGTACTTCAGCGGGCTGATGCCGGTGCCCCGGCTCTTGCTCATCTTCTGGCCGCCGTTGACGGTGATGAAGCCGTGCACGTTGACCTTGTCGGGCGTCTTGCGGCCACTGAAGTGCAGCATGGCCGGCCAGAACAGGGTGTGGAAGTAGGTGATGTCCTTGCCGATGAAGTGGATCTGCTCCACCGCCGGATCGGCGAAGAAGGCGTCGTAGTCCAGGCCCTTCTTGCCGAAGTAGTTCTTGAGGGACGCCAGGTAGCCGATCGGCGCGTCCAGCCAGACGTAGAAGTACTTGCCCGGCGCGTCGGGGATCTCGATGCCGAAGTAGGGCGCGTCGCGGCTGATGTCCCAGTCGCCCAGGCCGCCCTGGCCTTCCTCGTCCTTGGCGAACCACTCCTTGATCTTGTTGAGCACCTCGGGCTGCAGGCGGCCGGGGGTGTGGGTCCACTGCTCGAGGAACTCGACGCAGCGCGGGTCGGAGAGGCGGAAGAAGTAGTGGTCCGAGGACTTGAGCACCGGGGTGGCGCCCGACAGGGCCGAATAGGGCTTCTTCAGCTCGGTGGGGGCGTAGACGGCGCCGCAGACCTCGCAGGAATCGCCGTACTGGTCGGCCGCGCCGCACTTGGGGCACTCGCCCTTGATGAAGCGGTCGGGCAGGAACATGCCCTTGTCCGGGTCGAAGAACTGCTCGATCGTCTTCACGTCGATCAGTTCGTTGGCCCGCAGGGCGCGGTAGATGTCCTGGGCTAGCGCGTGGTTCTCCGGGCCGTCGGTGGAGTGCCAGTTGTCGAAGGCGATGTGGAAGCCGTTGAGGTACTGGGGCCGGCCGGCGGCCACCTGGGCCACGAACTGCTGCGGCGTGATGCCGGCCTTCTCGGCGGCGATCATGATCGGCGCGCCGTGGGCGTCGTCGGCCCCCACGAAGTGCACCTCGGACCCTTGCATGCGCTGGAACCGCACCCAGATGTCGGCCTGGATGTACTCCATCATGTGCCCGATGTGGAAGGGCGCATTGGCGTAGGGCAGGGCGGTGGTGACGAAGAGCTTGCGGGTCATGTCGGGGCGTTTCGCGTCGAAACCGGCATTTTAGGTTTCCTGCACCCGCTTCGCCGAGGGCCGGCCAAGGCCCCCGGTCCGACCCGGACGTCCGAGCCCGTGGACAATGACAGCATGAACACCCCTCTGCAATGGCTGCCCGCCCAGGGCGACCCCGCCCAGCTGATGGTGCTGCTGCACGGCGTGGGCAGCAGCGCCCAGGGCATGGCCCCGCTGGCGGCCCAGCTGCAGCGCGCCTTTCCGCAGGCGGCCATCGTGGCGCCGGACGGCTTCGAGCCGCTGGACATCGACCCCTCCGGTCGCGCCCGGCAATGGTTCTCCATCGCCGGTGTGACCGAGGACAACCGTCCCGAGCGCGTGGCCGCGGCCCTGCCGGCCCTGGCTGACTGGCTGCGCCAGACCCAGGAGCGGCTGGGCGTGGGGCCGGCCGCCACCGCGCTCTTCGGCTTCTCCCAGGGCGCCATCATGGCGCTGGAGCTGGCGCAGGTGCACGACGGCCTGGCCGGCCGGGTGCTGTCCTTCTCGGGCCGCTATGCCGCTCTGCCCGAGGTGGCCCCGGCCCTGACCACGCTGCACTTTCTGCATGGCGGGGCCGATCCGGTGATCCCGGCCCAGCATGCACGCGACGCGATCGAGCGCCTGGCGGGCCTGCAGGGCGACGCCACCATCGACATCGCCGAGGGCGTGGGCCACGAGATCAACGCTCACCTGCTGCAGTGCGCCCTGCACCGGCTGACCAGCCACATCCCGCACCGCACCTGGGCCGAGGCCCTGGGCGCGGCACCGGCCCGGCCCCGCGCCGGCCAGCCCGCCGAGGATGCCGACGACGACACCTGTTCGACCTGAACCGAGAGACCCCGAACGTCTGCCATGCTGTTCCTGATCTCGCCTGCCAAGACCCTGGATTACGAGACCCCGGTGCCGACCGAGGTCGCCGCCCTGGCCACCCGGCCCCGCTTCGTCAAGGAAGCCGCCGCCCTGATCGAGGTGCTGAAAACCAAGAGCGCCCAGGACATCGCCTCGCTGATGGACCTGTCCGACCCGCTGGCCCAGCTCAACGTGGCCCGCTACGGCGCCTGGTCCACCCGCTTCACCGATCGCAACAGCAAGCCCGCGGTGCTGGCCTTCAACGGCGATGTGTACGAGGGCCTGGCCGCGGCCAGCCTGTCCACCGACGATCTGGCCTGGGCCCAGCAGCACCTGGTCATCCTCTCGGGCCTGTACGGCCTGCTGCGGCCGCTGGACCGGCTGCAACCCTACCGGCTGGAGATGGGCACGGCGCTGGCCACGCCGGGCGCGAAGAACCTCTACGGCTACTGGGGCGACACGCTCAGCCGCACCCTCCACACCCAGCTGGGCGCCGATCTGGCACCGGTGGTGGTCAACCTCGCCTCGCAGGAGTACTTCAAGGCGGTGGACCGCAAGGCCTTGAAGGCCCGGGTGGTGGAGTGCGTGTTCGAGGACTGGAAGGGCGGGCAGTGGAAGGTCATCAGCTTCCACGCCAAGCGGGCCCGGGGCCTGATGGCGCGTTTTGCCATCACCCACCGCATCACTCAGGTGAAGGCCCTGCAGGGCTTCGACAGCGAGGGCTATGCCTTTGATGCCGGCGCCTCGGGGCCGGACCGTCTGGTGTTCCGCCGCAAGGAGCCGGCATGAGCGCGCAGGCCATCACCCCCGAGCTGCGGGCCTGGATCCACGAGCAGCTGGAGGCCGGCTGCCGCACCGAGGACGTGCTGCAGTCCATGCAGGCCAGTGGCTGGGAGCGCTCAGTGGCGCTGTCGGCCCTGCACAGCGTGCTGGCCACGCTGGACACGGCCGCGCAGAGCCAGGACGGCCTGCCGAGCATCGCGCTGGAGGGCGCGGTCAACCGCCTGGTGTTGCCCGACCGCACGGTGGACGTGCTGCTGTCGATGACGCTGCCGCGCGTGGTGGCGCTGGGCGGCTTCCTGTCTGACGAGGAATGCGATGGTCTGGCGGCGCTGGCGGCGAACCGCCTGGCCCGTTCCGAGACGGTGGTGGGCGACACCGGCGGCAGCGAGGTCAACAGCGCCCGCACCAGCGAGGGCATGTTCTTTGAGCGTGGCGAGACCGAGCTCTGCGAGCGCATCGAGGCGCGCATCGCCGCCCTGGTGGGCTGGCCAGTCAGCCATGGCGAGGGCCTGCAGGTGCTGCGCTACCGACCCGGCGCGCAGTACCTGCCGCACCATGACTACTTCGACCCGGCGCAGCCGGGCGCCACGTCCATCCTGGCCCGTGGCGGTCAGCGCCTGGCCACCGTGGTCATGTACCTGAACACGCCCGAAGCCGGCGGTGCCACCACCTTCCCGGACGTCGGGCTGGAGGTGGCGCCGATCAAGGGCAATGCCGTGTTTTTCAGCTACCCGCGCCCGGACGCCGCCACCCGCACCCTGCATGGTGGCGCGCCGGTGCAGGCGGGCGAGAAGTGGGTGGCCACCAAGTGGCTGCGCCAGCGGGAGTTCCGCTGAGGCGCTGCCGGGCGGCCCTCAGAACCCCCGGCTGAACCACCAGCCGACCCAGCTGGCGGCGGCCGAGACCACCAGGTTGGCCGCCACCGGCAGGGCGAAGCGCCCGCCACCGGCCGAGGCCGCCACGGCGGCCCGTGACAGCGAGTTGGCGGTGATGACCGCCACCACGCCGACCTTGGCGGTGGCGATGTCGATGTCGCCGCTGCTGTACAGACCGCCCAGTGCCGCGGCGCTGGCGTGGGCGTCCACCACCGCGGACAGCGAGGCGCTGGCCACCACCGCCTCCGGGCCCAGCCAGTGGGAGGCGGCCCGCACCAGGGCGGCGATCAGCGTCAGGGCACCCGCCACCAGCAGGGCTTCCTTCATCTGCAGCACGCGGGCGCCCTTGACGGGGTGCATGCCGGGCTGGCCAGCGCCGTTGTGGCGGATCAGCAGGCCGGTGCCGGCGGCGGCCACCAGCGTGCCCATCAGCGCGGGCGGCAGCAGGTGAAACGCCAGCTGGGGCGACTGGGTCAGCAGGATCAGCTCGGCCTGCGTCCAGGTGGACACGGTGGAGGCCACGGCGGCCGTCAGCGCCGCCTGGGGCGGCAACTCACCATGGCGGGCCTTGGTGCCCATCGAGGCGATGGTCGCGGTGCTGGAGACCACGCCCCCGAACACCCCGGTGAGCACCATGCCAGCCCGCTCGCCGAAGGCCCGCAGTGCCACATGGCCGGCCGCCTGCATCACCAGCAGCAGCAGCACCAGCAGCGTGATCTGGCGTGGGTTGAGCCCGCCCAGGGCCGGCAGCGGCCCGGGGGGAATCAGGGGCAGGGCCACCAGGGCCAGGGCGGCCAGCATCAGGCCGTCGTGCAGCTCGGCTTCGGTCAGCACCCGGGTGGAGAAGCGGTGCAGCTGCGAGCGCGAGGCCAGCACCATGGCCAGCACCACCGCCAGCCCGCCGCCCTGCAGCGGTGCCACCGCGCACAGCACGCCGATCACATAGGTGGTGAACAGGGCCAGCTCGGTGGTCACGCCCGGGTCGCGCTGCAGGCTGCGCAGGTAGGACACCACCGCCAGGGCCACCACCAGCGCGCCGCCCAGCAGCACCAGCATGGGTTCGCCCAGCTGGCGCGAGAGCGTCTGCGCGAGGGCCCCCAGCAATGCGGTGACGGTGAAGGTGCGGATGCCCGCCGCATTGCGCTCGCGGCTCTCGCCCTTGCGGCGCTCGCGTTCCAGCCCCACCAGCAGGCCGGCCCCCAGCGCCGCGGCCAGGCCTTGCACCAGGCCGGGAATCTGCAGCTCGCCAGTCATCAGGGGGTGAAGCGCCCGCCCACCGGCGGCACGCGCACCGGCCATTGCAGTTCCCGCGCGACCCGCTGACGCAGGGCGTCGGCCGCTTCGGGCTCGCCATGCACGATGAAGGTCTGGCGGGGTGGCGGGCTGGCCTGGCCCAGCCACTTCATCAGCTCGTTGGCGTCGGCGTGGCCGGAGAAGCCTTCCAGGTGGGTGACCGGTGCGCGCACCGGCACCCATTCACCGTGGATCTTCACCTCGCGGGCACCGCCCACCAAGCTGGCGCCCCGGCTGCCGCCGACCTGGAAGCCGGCGAAGACGATGTGGTGCCGGTCGTCCGGGGCCATGGCCTTGAGGTGGTGCAGCACCCGGCCGCCGGTGGCCATGCCGCTGGCCGAGATGATGACCGCCGGCAGGTGGGCGCCCGTCTGCGAGCGCACCAGGCGCTGCGACTGAGCGGGGGTGGTGACCAGGTGCACGCCGTCGCACAGCTGCTGCATCTCGCGCTCGGGCACGCGCAGCTGGCGCCGGTACTTGCGGTAGAGCGCCGTGGCCTCCACCGCCATCGGGCTGTCCAGGAAGATGGGCAGGTGCGAAGGGATCTCTCCTTGGGCCTTCAGCCGCTGCAGCACCAGCAGCAGGGCCTGGGCCCGGCCGACGGCGAAGGCCGGCATCAGCACCGAGCCGCCGCGGCGGATGCTGGCGTGGATGATGTCGGCCAGCACGCCGGCGATGTCCTCGCGCGGGTGCAAGCGGTTGCCGTAAGTCGACTCCATCAGCACCACGTCCGCATGGTCCAGCGGGGTGGGCGGCTTCATCAGCAGGTCGTTTTGCCGGCCCAGGTCGCCGGAGAAGAGCAGGCGCTCGCCCTCGCACTCCAGCACGATGGAGCAGGCCCCCAGCAGGTGGCCGGCGGGCCGCAGCGTGAACTGCAGCGGGCCCTTGCCGACGGCGCGGGTGCGGTTCTCCGGCACGGCCACCATCTGGCCGATGGCGCGTTTGGCGTCGGCCTGGGTGAACAGGGGCAGGGCCTTGGTGTGGCGGCTGTAGCCGTAGCGGTTGGCCCGCCGGGCGTCCTCTTCCTGCAGGTGGGCGGCGTCCAGCAGCAGCACCTCGGCCAGGTCCCGCGTGGCCGGGGAGGTGTAGATGGGCCCGCGCCAGCCATGGCGCACCAGCACCGGCAGCCAGCCGCTGTGGTCCAGGTGGGCGTGGCTCAGCAGCACCGCATCGGCCGCCAGGATGTCCGGCGTGGGTGGTTGCCAGTTGCGCTCGCGCAGCACCTTGAAGCCCTGGAACATGCCGCAGTCCAGCAGCACCCGCTGGCCACCCCAGGTGACCAGATGGCGCGAGCCGGTGACGCAGTCGGCCGCGCCGAGAAAGTCGATTTGCATTGTCGAATCCATCCAATGGACAGATGCCCCACCTGGGGGCACCTCGGGTCCGTCCATGCGGATGATGGCACGCGGCGGCGGGGGCGGGCCCCGCCTGCGTCAAGCGCCGGTCAGAAGGAGGTCCAGTCGTCGTCGGTGCCAGCGCTCAGGGCGGGTTCGGGGGCCCGGGCGGGCGGCGCACTGGGGGCCGAAGCCTTGGGCGCCAGGGCTGCCTTGCCTGGCTTGACGGGGCGGCGCTTGGCTGCGGGCGGCGCCTCCGGGGCCTGGGTCGAGGCGGCGGCCTGCTGGGCCTTCATGGCCTTGCGCAGGGAAACGGCGTCGGGCATGGTCGTGCCCATGGCCTTGGCACCTTTGAGCTGGAAGACAGACACCGAGGAGGCCACTTCGCTGGCCTTGTCGCGCAGGGTCGAGGCCGAGGCGGCAATCTCTTCCACCAGCGCGGCGTTCTTCTGGGTCATGCCGTCCATCTCGGAGACGGCCTGGTTGACCTGGTTGACGCCCAGCATCTGCTCCTGCATCCCATGGCTGAGCTGCAGGATGAACTTGTGAACCTCGTCGATGGTGCCCCGGGCCGAATCCATGGCCGAGCGCGCGGCCTCGGTCTGCTGGCTGCCGGTGGCCACCTGCTCGGCGGAGGCCTGGATCAGGCCGCGCACCTCGCGGGCGGCGACGGAGGTGCGCTGGGCCAGGGCCCGCACTTCGCTGGCCACCACGGCAAAGCCGCGGCCCTGCTCGCCGGCCCGGGCGGCTTCCACGGCCGCATTGAGCGCCAGGATATTGGTCTGGAAGGCGATGCTGTCGACCACCTGGATGATGTCGGCGATCTTCGTGGAAGCCTCGCTGATGTGGGCCATCGTGGCCGAGAGGGCCTGCACCGCCTCGGCGCTGTGGTCGGTCACGCTGCGGGCGTTGTCCGCACGCTGTGCCGCCTGCTGGGCCATGTCGGTGCTCTGGCGGATGGTGCTGGTGATCTCTTCCATCGACGAGGCGGTTTCCTCCAGGCTGCTGGCCTGGGCCTCGGTGCGGGCAGACAGATCCTGGTTGCCTTCGGCGATGACGCCGGTGTCGCGGGTCATCTGCACCACGCCGTTGCGGGCGTCGCGCACGATGGACATCAGGTTCACGTTCAGCTGGGACAGGGCCTTGGTCAGCTGGCCGATTTCATCCGTGCGGTCGCTGCTGATGGTCTGGGTCAGGTTGCCGCCGGCGATCTGGTTGGCAAAGCCGACCAGGCGCATGATGGGGGTGGCGATCAGTCCGCGCAGGTAGCTGGAGGCGATCAGGCCCAGGGCAATGGCCTGGACGACGCCGATGAGCGCTTCGCTCACCTCCATGTGCGGCAGGCCGTCAGCCTCGTACTCGCCCAGGAAGAAGCCCAGGATGCACACCAGACTGGTGGTGAGGGCCGTCTTGCCGCGCAGTCCGGGGCGCAGCCGTTGGGCCAGTCGCGCCATGCCGCTGGTGCCCAGCACCTGCCCCGCGCTGCAGGCACAGACTGAGGCGACCCGTCTTGGCTTCCTCGCGCATGCGGGCATAGAGCTTTTCGGCCCCCTCGACGGCGGAGCGCTCCGGTTGGGTGCGCACCGACATGTAGCCGCTGACCTTGCCGCCAGCGTCGATCAGCGGGGTCACATTGGCCATCACCCAGTAGAAGGAGCCGTCCTTGCGACGGTTCTTCACCAGGCCCGACCAGGGAAAGCCGTGCTGGATCGTGTCCCACATGTCCCGGAAGGCTTCCTCGGGCATGTCAGGGTGGCGGATCAGGTTGTGGGGCTGACCCAGCAACTCCCATCGGCCAGGCCGTTGCCCCGGCGCTGGATCCACAGGGCATAGGGGTCGTCCAGCAGGTGGTCGGGATCGTCCGAGCGCGACAGCGCCAGGTCCCCCAGCCTGAGGGTCGAGCCATCGGGCGCAGCATAGGTCAGGCTCAGCTGTCCGGACAGCGAGAAGTTCTGCAGATTGAAATTGAAGCCGTCGCGCCCCTGCACGGCGGCCAGGTCGCGCTCGCTGAGCGCCTCCATGGCCGCGGCCGGGACCATGGCCCAAGAGGCCATGACCATCCCCAGCAGTGCCAGCGGCAGGCGCGTCAGCATCACGGCCCCTTGCCGGTGTTGGGCGGCACGGTACCGGTCGTGTTCAGCGCGCTCAGGCGGTCGCGCCAGTTGAGCCAGACGCCGGCCTGCGCGGTGTCCGGCGCCGCCAGCCCCGCCACCAGGCTGGGGTAGTTGACGGCCTGGTTCTGGATGGCCAGGAAGAAGTCGCGGCTGGCCCCATCG
>NZ_BADL01000221.1 GCF_000333615.1 Ideonella sp. B508-1
ATTCCCCCGCTGATCTGGGGTTGGCTCACGGCGCAGGTCATGACCTACGATGCCCTGGCCGAGCATGCCAGCCTGGAGGAGCGCACGGCACTGCAGCGTGAGCACCGCTGGCCCCTGCTGCTGATCGGCCTGATCTCTGGTTTTCTGGGGGCTGCGCCTTCTCTGATCTGGGCCATCAGCGCCATGACGCTGGTCCTGGCGCCGCTGCTGATCGCCGTCTCCATCTGGCTCTACACCCTGGTGTTTGCCTTCTCCTGCCTGTGGTTCGTCCACTACCTGTTGGCCGCACTGCACCAGGTCCGGGGACGTGTGGCCGCGCCCGTCCCGGCGGGGCCGGTGGTCCTGCCGCCTCAGTCCGGGTCCGCACAGGGCTGAGCCGCAGCTTCGTCCTCCACTTCCATGGTTCTTTCTAGCCCGTCCATGAACTTCGGCCTCATCATCATCGGCGACGAGATCCTCTCTGGCCGTCGCCAGGACAAACACATGGTCAAGGTCATCGAGTTGCTGGCCGCGCGGGGGCATGCCCTGGCCTGGGCACGCTACATCGGCGACGACCGGGAGCAGATCACCGTGGCCCTGAGGGAGGCCTTTGCCAGCGGGGACGTCGTGTTCTCCTGCGGGGGCATCGGGGCGACACCGGACGACCACACCCGCCAGTGTGCCGCGCTGGCCTGTGGTCAGCCGCTGCAACTGCATCCCGAGGCCAAGGTGCTGATCCAGGAGCGCATGCGTGACGTGGCCACCGAACAGGGCGTGCCCTACGAGCCCGATCGCGCCGACAACGTGCATCGCCTGAACATGGGAGTCTTTCCTCTGGGGGCGTCGCTGATCCCGAACCCCTACAACAAGATCCCCGGGTTCTCGGTGGGGCATGTGCACTTCGTGCCCGGCTTCCCGGTCATGGCCCACCCGATGATCGAGTGGGTGCTGGACCGGCGTTATCCCGATCTGCGTTCCCCCGAGCATGAGGAGCGCGCGCTCTACGTGTTCGGGGCCAATGAGGCCTCTCTGACCCCGCTGATGGAGGACATTGAGGCACGGTTCGAGGGGGTGAAGGTCTTCAGCCTGCCCAGCGTCGACCACCCCGAGCGGGGGCTGCACATCGAGTTGGGCGTCAAGGGGGCGCCTCAGGCCGTGGAGGCGGCATTCGCCTACCTTCGGCAGGCCCTGGCGGCGCGAACCGGTGTGCGCGTCGAACTCGCGGCGTGATTCCAGATTGGTGCGCCAAATTTGCACCATGTTGGTGATGAAAATTCCAAAACGGGGCCTTGTGCGCCATCGAACCTTTCGGGTGGCTTTCCTCGGTGCATGTTCAATCTGTGGGTGAGGCTCCCGCGGCCTGTGCGCCCGACTGGGATGAGTGGGATCACCAATTGTGGGCATGGTTTCTGCTACATTTTTCCCCGCTGTGATGCCCCCGGACTGGTCGTAGACAAGCGCCATTTCCAGCCCGACATCCTCCGAGCAACTTGTTGACAACTCATCCGCCAGGAGCCTTTTTGATGGCCAAGACCGTCGCCGATGTGATGAAGCTGGTGAAGGACAACGAAGTCAAGTTCGTTGACTTCCGCTTCACCGATACCCGTGGCAAGGAACAGCACGTGTCCGTGCCCGTGT
>NZ_BADL01000220.1 GCF_000333615.1 Ideonella sp. B508-1
CCATGCCGCTGGCGGGCACTGTCACCGCCGCACCGATGGACTGGGTGCAGGCCCTGGCCGATGTGGCCGGCTATGTGGCCACGGCCAAGGGCGTCTGGCTTTCCGAGCGCTCCGCCTCCCCTTTTTCTTCCATGCCGAGTTGGGCTCGAACCCGCCGTCCATCGAGGACAACACGCCAGGTTCGTCCGTCGTCGTCGCTGCGCAATACCACGCCGCGATGACCGACGGCAAACGCACGTCCCTGGCCTACGAGCACCACATTGGTCAGGTCGACACCCACTGGCCCCGGCACCTGCGTGAAGCTCGCCCCTCCATCATCGGAGCGAACGATCACGCCACGCAGACCCACGGCCACGACGAGTGCGTCCCGGGCCGCCAAACCAAGAATCGGGGCAGCCACTGCGGAGCGAACGTGGACGGCAGGCAGCTGCAGCGGATCCCCTGGAGACCGTGCAGCAGACTGCTGGGACCACAGCGACGCGCTGGCGACAAAAAGTGCCAACAGAATGGCACCGCCACGGAAAAGATTTGAGGATCGAAAAGTACGAGGCGTCGGCATACGAGGAAGCAGTCATTCGGCAAGCGGCACGGCAGCCTGGGCAGCACCACAGATGACAGTGGTACGAGTGCAAATTGATTGTGCCGCTCCCTCGATCCAACTCCATGTCCGCCCTGCACAGCAAAGTTGACCCAGTCAGACCAACTCGTCCGCCTTTCGCAGCCCATTGCCCACTCGTCCGCTGGCAGTACCCCGCCCCCCGAGGGCCTGTTTGCTCGGGTCAATCAAGCTGAGCAACTGAACACTTGCCCGGACACCCGGCTCGTTGGAAGCTAAGCCCCCACATCCTGAGCCCACCATGAAGTTCGAGAGGAAGACAGTCATGAACGCATTTCAGCTTTGCGCGCTCGCTGCAGCCAGCGCCATAGTGCCCATGTCCGCGACGGCGGGTGTCAGCAAAGCCGAGGCGGCGAAGCTGGGAACCGCCGAAGTGACGTGGTTCGGCGCAGACGCGCGTGCCAATGCAGACGGATCGATCCCGGCATGGACAGGCGGCATCTTGGGTGCGCAAGGAACCAAGGACCCGGCGGCTTACGTCGCAGACAAGCCTCTGTACTCCATCACGGCCGCCAACATGGCCCAACACGCGAGCAAGCTGACGGAGGGTCAGAAAGAGATCCTCAAGCGCTTTCCAGACTACCGCATCGATGTCTATCCCACCCGGCGAACTTTCTCTGCCAACCAGTGGATCATGGACAACACCCGCAAGAATGCGCAGCAGTGCACCACCATCGATGACGGCAATGGGCTTGATATCAAAAACTGCCTGGGTGGCGTGATGTTTCCGCTGCCGCAGACAGGCAAGGAAGTGATGTGGAACTTCCTGGCACGTGTCCGGCCGCCTAATGCGTGGTACGCGCGCTCCCGCAACTGGGTTGTGGAGAAGGGGCACAGTCCGGTGATGACCGGTGAGACCGAGACGATCGCCTACAGCGCATTCTTTGATCCGCAACGGACGAAGGAAACCACCCTGCTGGCGCAGATTCGGGTGATGTCCACGGGGCCAGCCCGCGCGGCGGGTGAAGGCATCCTGATGTACCAACACGTCACCCCGGAGGCCAATCCGACCCAGGTCTGGCAGTACATCCCGGGTCAGCGCCGCGTGCGCCTGGCACCCGAACTGGCCTTCGACACACCATCTCCCAACAACGGCGGTCTGATCACGGTGGATCAGACCGACGTATTTCTGGGCTCGCCTGAACGCTACCAAATGAAGATCGTCGGCAAGCAAGAGAAGCTGTTGCTGAACAACAACCATAAGCTGCTGTTCAATAAGGAGGCGTGCGGTTCGCCCAAGCTGCTTCAACCCTCGTTCGTGAATCCCGAGTGCATGCGATGGGAACTGCAGCGCGTTTATGTGGTCGAGGCCACCGTGCAGGAAGGCAAACGCCATCTGCTGCCAAAGCGCGTCTTCTACATCGGCGAAGACGGCTACCAAAGTATCTCCAGCGACGACTATGACAGCGGCGGCAAACTGTATCGCACCTCGTTCCGCCCGACGTTCGTACCCGCCGAAGGCGGCGCCGTGCCCTATTCGATGACGCTCATGTACGACTTCGCCCGTTCGGCCTACGTGGTCGAGGGTCTGCCAAACGACTTCGATGGCGTGCAGTTTGTACCGCCGCCGAATCCCCGCGACTTGTCCCCCGACGCGCTGGCGGCGACGGGCGTACGCTGAACGGCGGCCAACACGCCCCGTTGGCCTGACGGATCAGCTTTCCTGCTGCCGGTGCACGCGATGCCCGCATCGCGCCCCGGCAGTTGATCTTGCCGACCACACTACAAGCTCCGTACTTCTCCAGTCCGGCGTCAAGGTTGCCGAATGGGCTGTGGAGTTCGACAAGCTCAGGAACGAAGCGTGGTCCGTCTGAATGAGTAACGGACCCAGTGAAAATTCGAACATGGCCGCACTCGTCATTGCCGAGCACGACAACATCTCGCTCAAGAGCGCAACCCTTCACACGATCCGGGCCGCGATCGAAATCAGCGTCTTTTCAGACGGTCTGGTCGACGTTCTGGTTGCAGGGCACGGGGCGTCAAGCGTTGCGGAATCTGCGACGGACATCAAAGGCGTCGGCCAAGTGTTGTACGCCGACGCACCCAGCCTGGCACCTGGCTCGGCCGAGAGCGTGGCAGCGCAGGTGCTGGCCGTGTCACCAGGCTATAGCCACATCCTCTTCCCCGGCACCCTCAACGGCAAGCGCGCAGCGCCTCACGTAGCGGCCAGCCTGGGGGTGGCGCATTTCAGCGACGTCACCGGGGTCGTCTGTGCAGATACCTTCGAACTCCCCGCCGATGGTGGCCATGCCATTGCCACCGGGCAATGCGACGATGCCATCAAGGTGCTGACGGTACAGACGACCGGCTTCGATGCAGCGGAGGGATCGGGGGGATTCGGCGCCATCACATTCATACCCGCCGCTTCGGGCGCAAAGAGCGGCGCCGGCGTGCGGTGAAGTTGCGGATGGACGGCACGAGCGTAAGCGGCCAGCTATCCCATCTTGAAGCAGGCGCTTGATCGGCCAACGATCCTGTCCACGATCAACCCATCCTGGACACGATGACTACGGACAAGAAGCGGATCCGCCGCAACCACACCCCGGAGCTGAAGGCGCAGATCATCGCCGAGTGCGAGGTCCCTGGCGCCTCGGTGGCGAAGGTCGCGATGGCCCACGGCATCAATGCCAACATCGTCCACGGCTGGCGTAAGCTGGCTCGCGAGCAAGGCGTAGCGCAGGTCGTAGGACCCGCCTTCGTGCCGCTGGCCATCCCGGCGTCAGCTGTCGTCGACAAAGAGATCCATGTCGAACTCCGGCGCGGCGCGCTCACGATGACGGTCGCCTGGCCCTCTTCGGCGGCGGCCGAGATGACGAGCTGGATGCGCGAGCTGCTGCGGTGATCCGCATCGACGCCATGTGGCTGGCCGCCGAACCCACCGACATGCGCGCCGGCGCCGAGCGTCTGCTCGCGCGCGTCGTGCAGGTCTTCGGCAGCGCAAAGGCGCACCACGGCTATGTCTTCGCCAACGCGCGCGGCACACGCATGAAGCTGGTCGTGCACGACGGCTTCGGCGTGTGGTGCGCAACGAGGCGCCTGAACCAGGGCCGCTTCCTCTGGCCGCGCGATGGCGGACCGGTGCCCGCGTTGACGCGCGCGCAGTTCGACGCGCTCGTGCTCGGCCTGCCCTGGCAGCGCCTGGAGCACATGCAGGTCATCTCGCGCGTGTGAACGCACGGCCCTCTGCATGCGCCCGGGAGGGCAATTCGAGGATGCCCCGTGGCCGTGCGTGGCGAGGCTGCCGACAATGTCTGCATGCTCGACGTGAAAACGCTCAACGTGCAGGCCCTGGAGGGCCTGAGCCCGAGCGCCGTCACCGAGTTGGCCGCATCGCTGATAGCGCAGTTGGCCGCCACACAGGCGGCCTTGCAGGCCAAGGACGCGCAGATCGAGGCGAAGGACGAGGAGATTGCGCGCCGCGATCACGAGATCAAGTTCAAGGACGCCAGGCTTGAGCGCCTGACGTTCCAACTCGCGCAGTTCAAGGCCTGGAAGTTCGGCGCGCGCACCGAGGCGATGAACGCCGAGCAGCGTCACCTCTTCGAGGAGGCCGCCGCCGAGGACGAGGCCGATCTCGAGGCGCAAATCGCGGCGTTGAAAGCCGAGGCGGCCCAGGACGCCAAGCCCGCGGACGACAAGCGCAGGCCGCGTCGCGCCAAGCTGCCGGAGCACCTGCGCCGGGTCGACCACCATCACGAACCCGAGACCACGACCTGCGACTGTGGCGAGCCGATGCGGCGCGTCGGCGAGGACGTGAGCGAGCGCCTGGACGTCGTGCCGGCTGAGTTCTTCGTGCATCGGCACATCTACGGCAAGTGGGCGTGCAAGTGCTGCAGTGCTCGCGGGGAAGGAAGGCTCACCCAGGAGCCGGCCGAGCCACAGATCATCGACAAGGGCATGCCGGCCGAGGGCCTGCTCGCGCACACGCTGGTGGCCCGCTACGTCGACCATCTGCCGTACTACCGGCAGGAGACGATCAACGCGCGCTCGGGTGTGCACACGCCGCGCTCGACGCTGGCGGCCTGGTCGGGTGCGGCCGCGGGCGCGCTGCAGCCGCTGTACGAAGCGCATCGCGCCTTCGTGCTGAGCGCACGAGTGCTGCACGCCGACGAAACGCCGGTGAAGATGCTGGACCCGGGCGCAGGCAAGACCACTCGCGCCTACGTCTGGGCGTATGCGAGAGGCGAGCACGATGACGCGGCCGGCGTGATCTACGAGTTCTGTCGAGGGCGAGGCTCGAAGTACCCGGCCGACTTCCTCGCCGAGTGGCGAGGCACGCTCACCTGCGATGACTACGGCGGCTACAACGTAGTCATCGAGCGCGAGGGCTGCGTCGAGGCCGGCTGCCTGGCGCACGCGCGCCGGAAATTTGACGAGCTGGCCAAGGCCAAGGCGAGCGCCGTGGCGGAGTTGGCGATCCAGCGCATCGCCAAGCTGTATCGGATCGAGGCCGAGGTGCGGACCATGGACGTCATGCAGCGGCTCACGCATCGTCAGCAGTACGCCGCGCCCTTGTGGGAAGAGCTGCACGCCTGGATGCAGGCCGAACGCGGGCGCGTGCCCGACGGCGGAGCGACGGCCGCGGCGTTGGACTACAGCCTGCGGCGCTGGAAGGCGCTCGGCCGGTTCCTGCACGACGGGGCCGTGAGCATTGACAACAACCACCTCGAGAACCTCATGCGCCCGTGGGCGATGGGGCGCAAGGCGTGGCTGTTCGCGGGCAGCGAGTTGGCCGGTCAACGCGCGGCGATGGTGATGAGCTTGGTGCAGTCGGCCAAGATGCATGGGCACGATCCCTGGGCCTACCTGCGCGATGTCCTCGAACGGCTGCTCGCACATCCGAACCATCGGCTCGACGAGTTGCTGCCGCATCGATGGCGGCCCTGCGATGCCGCACCAAAGGTCGCAGCATGAAGAACCTCGATGCACTCATCGACAACGGTGGCAGCTTGGGCATCGGCCCGATGGGCTCCATCGAATGTACGGCGACCGCAGACGACGGCCACAACGCGATGGCGATGCTCGTGCGCCGCGATGGCGAGTCGTTGAACGCGCTGCTCAAGCGCCTCGACCGTGCGGTGGGGCGCTTCTTCGAACACGACGAGATCACCGACGAAGTCAACGGGCCTTGATCCACGGGGACGCGTCAAGACGGGACGGCTGGCCGCTTACGTACAGGCGATCCAGACCGCCGCAGAGGACCAAGGCGTCCAAGGTGGACGCCTGATGCTGGCTGAGCCCCTTGGCCACGAAGCGCCCCTCGAAGCGAACCAGCCCCTGTCGGTGGCAATGCTCCAGCGTCAATTCGGGGGTGGCAGTGCCATTTTGTGCCAGCTCATTGCCCTTGATGTAGGCCTGGAACTGCTTGCCGCCATTTTTGCCGCCTCCCCAGCGGACCGTCTCAAGGTGATGGATGTGGTGCTGCTTCAGTCCCGACATCTTCTGCGCCGCCAAATGCTGGATCAACAGGGTGGCCTCCTCGGAAGACCCAGTGACGATGTCTGTGCAGATGTCGAGCCGGTGGACCGTGGCCTGGAACTCGGCGTCAGAGATGCCTTTTCTGGATGGGGCAGTGGGGGTGAACGGCGGGAGTCCTTGGCTTGCCAGGATGGCGTTGACTGCGGTGAGTGCTTCCTGCCACCTGAGGCCTTGAAGGTTGTCAGTCCTGCCGAAGCGACTCGGGTTGCCAGAGAAGAACACGGTGCTGTTGACACACCTGATCTGCACGCGGGAGCCGAATGTGCCCTCCAGGATGCGGAATTTGTAATCCCTGCGGACGATTTTGCCCTGGGAGTCGAGTTCCTGGACCTGCCCGCCATGGATGTCCGGCAGTGGTCTGTCGTGGCGCTGGCTGATGCTGATGAAATCGATCTTCATCGACTCAGATCGGAAGAAGCGGCTGTACCGGTGCTGCTCCGAAGGGTTGGGGCCTCATCTTTTCTGGGAGGCAACGGGATGAGACATTTCGCGCTTGTTATTAGTGCCTTGTTGGCGCTATGGGGGCGTGCTTTTCGCTTTGGCTTCTCGGCCGAAGGAGGTCGGTTGCACGGGGCGGGAGGCGTGCCGCTGTCTGTGAACGGAGCTTGTGGCTGAGAGGTCTTCTTCCGACTCTCGGAGTCAGCTGCCGCAGCCGGCAGAGCCCCCCGTTCATCCCGTCTAGCCATCACCTCCACCAGGCGCCAGCGGGTCTGCCGAATGCCATTGAATGCAGGAGGAGGCACCCGCTTTGCGCGCACTTGCGCCCACCACCAACTGACCGAACGGCCATACAGGGCTGCTGCGGCCTTGTCTGTGATCAGGATGGCATCCCGCATCTCCGGGGTCGCCAAAAGCGCGCGAACCTCCGGGGAGAGGCACTGCAGTTGCGGGAGCGTTTCAATGAAGCTCATATAGGCCCACATGGGGGTAAGTCAAAAGCCCATGCTCAGCCCAAAAAAATCGCCCATCAGCTCCGATTACCGGGTTTGCCGGCGGCCCCGGTGGTCTCCTTCAAATGCAGATGCGGGGTGCTCGTGCACTGCCACTCAGGGCTGCCTGAGTGGCCGGAACTCAATTGACAGCTTCCGGCCGAAAGGGGCCGCTGCACTCGGTCGGTCCAACGACAGGCCAAGACTGGTTGCTGTCGGTCGCGTTCAGGCGGCGTACGTCGGCGGCTCCTGGAAGCTGACTTTCGGTCCCGCGTCAACCGATCGGCAGCTTCACGCAAGAAGCCTTCAAACGCAGTTGATCTACGAGCGGGGTGGCTCATTGATCGGAAGGCGCTGTGGCGGCTCTCCCGACAGACGATCGCGCGTATCCGACCCGAAGCAGTCGTATGGCTGCCGCAGAGCTGGAAATTCAAGGGCGAGGGGGAGCAGGTCAAGAAGTCGCCACCCAGCAGTAGGCCCAGGAACTCAAGCTTTCTTGATTCTTAGGAGAACCGAAAGAGGAAAATCTTCCGCTGGTCTACCGCCCAAGCACGGCAGAGACCTCACAATCCTGCAGAAGTCTGGTAAGGAGCGCGGCATGGACTGGGTAGCACTTCTCAGGGCTCTGAAGGAAGCGACCAAAGAACTGCCCGGGATGAAGCCGGCGTGGGGCGTCGTCATTTTGGGGCTTGTGGCCGCAATGGTCGTCTACGTGATGGGCAGCGGCCGAGCGGCGGTTATCGCGGTGATCTTTGCGGCACTCGGTGTCATCGTTATCTATGTGCTCATGAGCCTGGCAAGGCTCGACGAAGGCCGACCCCTTAATTTGCTTCAATCAAATGGACTGGTGCTTGCGAGAACTGTCACCTGGGCGCTCGTCGTATTCATCGTGTTGCTGTTCCTTGTTGTCGTCACCGGGCAGCCGTGTCGCCTCGGTCAGTTGCTGGGGGTTCCAGATACCGACTGTGTGGTCAAATTGGCCGGCGTACACATCCAGCGCGTTGTCAATTTCAATGGCTCTGGGTGTCAGAACGGCGAACGAATCCTTCGCGAAGTCGTAACGGACAATTTGACGTTTGAGGGCGACGTAAGTGATTACGTCATTCAGGCACGGAAGGAAATGGTCGAGACCACAAAACTTTCCGTTCAATACAAGCTGGACGGCAGCATGGTTCCGGTAGACGTCAAGTGGGCGCCGGACTTTGCTGACAGCACTCGTTTCCTATACCCAATTCCCGTCAACGGAAAGCCTGCCACCGTATGGTATTCGTGGGAGCAAAGGCCAGAACCCAAAGACGACCTCTTCGCCCTGGTGGCTGTCGCATCAAGCCGACCGATTCTTTCGCTCCATGTTACGGCCAAGACACCGCTGGGTACGAGCATCAAAGGTGGCAATCCCAGGTACCAGGACCGAATCGCCCGGATGGAAAGTGTTGGTTGTAGGCTTGAATTGTCAGACCCTGCCAAGCTGGACTGTGCCAAGCCGCTGAACAACGAGGTGAATGTTCCGCTGATGTACCCAGTATTGTGGGATGTCTTCGCTCAGTGTGAGCCCAAACCGTAGCATCCAATAAGCAAAAGCCCGCGCAGGTTAACTGCGCGGGCCAGCAACTGCTCACTGCATTGCTACGTCTATTCAGCCGCAGACGTTGGCTTGTTCGTGACGGGACGACATCTTCGATACCTCCATCAGGTTGGGGAACAACGCTTCTGTGCGAAGGGAACTGCTTATGCGATTATAGCGCGGGAGCTGAGGGCACGATGACGTTCTCAAACTCATGTCTGTTCGTGTCTATTCGGAGTTGGAAGTTCCTTCGAAAGAGGCTATCGAAGTTTCAACGGTGATAAATGATGGCGGCTTGTGTTGGCTGGCCGCTTACGTGGTAACCAACTCTAGGATCGAGGCAGCAGATCACGTCTAGACGAGCCCCAGGGGTTGCGCCGAGATGGTCTGAATGGGCACCTCTGTCACGATCTCGCTGCCGAAAGAGGTCCAGTCTTGGCTGGTCGTGGCCCTCACGGCCTTGCAGGTCCGGTCGGCATCCGATGCGTTGGATACGTCAGCAGCCCGGTTCGGCTAGCCGGCATCGCCAGAGACGACGTCCTCGAGCCCGTTGACGGCGGCCACGACTCCCTGGAGTTGACCAGCAGAGATCGCCAAAGCCAAGTTCAGCACGGCGGTGGCGATGCCGAGTGCCCGTTCGATCCGCTTGATGCGCTTGAGCACGTTCTCCGCGTTCTTGGTTGCCTCTTCGACGCTCGCCTTTGCAGCCGAGGTCAGCTTGCCAATCTGTGAGATGCCCTCGGCCCGGGCCTTCGCCGTTGCGGCATCAAGCTTCTCCTCTAGGTCTTCGAGGGCGGTCCTTTCTTTCGGCGTCAGCCTCGGTCGATTCCGGATGCGATAGTGCAGTACCTCGCTGGAGATCAGTGCGAGCTTGTCTGCAAAGTCAAAGACTTCGGTGGCCGCGTTGGTGGTAGTCGGCATGACTTACTCCTCCTAAAACGCCTTGTCCAACTGCTGGTAGAGCGAGCGAACCTCCTTGGCGAGCTTCTGAACCTCCTTAAGGCGGTCGTTGTCGGAGAGCTTGTCGAGATTGGCGCGAAGGTCCTTAATGGTTGCCTTCATCTGGTTCACAGACGTTCGCATCGCCCCGACCGCCTTGTGCTGCTGCTGTAACTGCAGATCCAGTCGATACAGCTCCATCAGCTGTAGCCTCGTCGCAACTGGGGTGGCGCGTGCATCCGCCTTGAGTGCCTCGGCGAAGGCTTCGTTGTCCGATCGGCGCTCGCTCACATAGGCGCCGTAGACGCGATCGGTGTAGGTGACAAGAGCATCGGCCAGCACCGAGACGGCTTCCTCGTGACTAAGCGCCTCTTCGATCGCTTGCCGCTGCACGCGCGCGACCGCAGCACTGGTGATGAACTTGAAGAGGGCGGTTACTGCGCCGAGCTTCTCCTTGGGAATGTCCTTGAACTCGCCAATCTTCTTGGTAAGCGCGTCGTAGTCGTCATCGATCGAGCTTGCGACGCCATCACCTGCAATGGCGCTCAGCTTGGTTGCATAGTCGGCCAGGGCCGAGCTGATGCCTTTGGCCGTAAGATTCTCTTCAGCGATGGGCTGGCAGTTCATTTCCGCGCGCTTGATCGTGTCGGCAGCGTCGAAATCCTTGATCGCAACGTCGCTGGTGTACACCCGACGGAGCACGAACTTCTGCTGGCACTGCTCCACGGCTCCCGTGAGGATCGGGTCGAAGGCCACTGAGATCTTCTTGGTCTCGTCCGCAAAGTCGCGGACGGCGCTCAGATTGATCGCGCAACCGCTGGTCAACACAGCAACAACAATCACTAGTAAGTGAGCATAGCGACGCATGGCTTCTCCCCGGCCCCGGTAAGTCAATCCGACGAATCAGGCATTCGAAGTCTCCGCATCCGGGGTGAAAGACTCATCTCCAAGAGTGATGACGTCTTTCCTGATGGCCGGCGGTCACGATCACAGAAATGCGCACGCAGGGGTTGACTGACCTGCGCCCCCCCGCTGCGGGATCCTAGACGAGTGACGTGGGGTGCCCGACAGGCAGCTTCTGGGCGTAGAGATTGGGACAGCCAATGTCGCGTCAGGGTCGATCCGAGTCCATCGCTCTTCTCCGGGCCGGTTGCGCATGGCCTGACAAGACCTCCGCGGCAAGGAGGTCAGCTGTCCCCGCATTGCCGACGCTCACTGTGGCGCCGGCTACCGAACCGGATGTTTGCTTGATGGCGGTCACCCTGAGTAGGTCCGCCGTCGGGGAGTGTGGCATCACGCTGCACTGCCGTCTTCCTTAGGCACAGATCGAAGGTCTGCAACGAGTAGTTCGCCGCCGACTGCGTCCTCGAACTGGTCTTGCACCAAAGTGTTGAGCTTTGTTGGCGAATCGCTTAGTCTCCCTTCCAAGTTGGTCACTCGCTAAGCGGGAAGGGTTACGTCCCCCCGCCGTTGGAAGTAGTGACAGGGTGGGCTCCGAAAGGAGCCCACTTCCTTGGTGCTCTTCCCCTGGCCTGGATGTGCGCTGTGTTGGCACATAGCTTGGCGCGATTTCAACCGCACAACTTTCAGCACAACATTGGAAACGCGAATTGGATAAGTCATTTGAAAACAACTAGATGAGTGTTGTTTTCAAGTGACCCCGGCCCAACACAGCCAGCCGATGCGTCGGCTGGTTCACTTGAAAGCCCTGGAGTGTTCCTCCGGGGCTTTTCCTTTTGTGGGCTTCACAGAAGACGGTTCAGCAGCCGCAGGATGGGGCTGAGCCACTGGGTCAGATCGCTGACCTGGTCTGCTTCGACATTGCGCATCGTTGGCCCGCGGTCCAGCAGGTTGTCCACGAAGGGGGCGATGTCGGCAATGCCCTGTTCCTGGATGCCGGTGCCGGAGAAGTCGACGATGGTCAGGCAGTGACTGTCGTTGAAATCGCGGTAGAAGGGGACGTGATAGTCGATGTTCGGGGTCGCATCCAGCAGCGGAAGCCAATTGGCCAGGTCGGTGCGCCACAGTGCGTTGAGCTTCTGGGCGCGCACGTCCGGATCGGGTTCGTTGGCGATGTCCGAGAAGAAGTCGGTGTAGCTGAATCCCGAGAAGATGCCATCGGTCTGGAACACGAGGTAGCCGAAGCGGTCTTGCGGAATGGACCGATGGCGAGGCGGGGGCCATCCCGGCCGCGGGACGCTCGACCTTGGCGGGCTGCTGTGCCGACAGCAGCCAACCCGCTGCGGCGACGGCGGTCAGAACGGCGATCACCCGGGTGCGACGCCGCAAGCTCGTGCCACGGGAGGGAGGTCGGTCCATGCGCACGCAGTCAGCCGTGGGCCGAGGAAAGATTCATCCCGAGTTTGCATGGGCGCCGCGAGGTCATGCGCCTTCGGTACCATCTGCGGCTTCTGACTCATTGCGAAGGGGATCACGATGGCCATGGATGTGGTGGACTATGAAATCAAAGGCTCGGAGATGCAGTTCGTGGAAGTCGAACTGGATCCCGGCGAAGCGGCCGTGGGCGAAGCCGGCAGCATGATGTTCATGGACGCGGGCATCGGCATGGACACCGTGTTCGGCGACGGCTCCAAGTCCACCGGCGGACTGTTCGGCAAGCTGCTGGGCGCGGGCAAGCGTCTGATCACCGGCGAGTCGCTGTTCACCACCGTCTACACCAACCAGGCCAGCGGCAAGCTGCGGGTGGCCTTTGCGGCACCGTACCCGGGCAAGATCCTGCCGATGGACCTGCGCCAGCTGGGGGGCATGCTGGTGTGTCAGAAGGACGCCTTCCTGTGCGCAGCGCGCGGCGTGTCCCTGGGGGTCTACTTCCAGCAGAAGCTGTCGGTGGGCTTCTTCGGCGGCGAAGGCTTCATCATGCAGAAGCTCGAGGGTGATGGTCTGGCCTTCGTGCATGCCGGAGGCACCGTGGTGCGTCGCGAGCTGCAGCCCGGGCAGACGCTGTTGGTGGACACCGGCTGCGTGGTCGCCTTCACGCCGAATGTCAACTTTGAAATCCAGTACGTGGGCAAGATCAAGACGGCGCTGTTCGGTGGTGAGGGTCTCTTCCTCGCCAAGCTGACCGGGCCGGGCACGGTCTGGCTGCAGAGCCTGCCCTTCTCTCGCCTGGCCAGCCGCGTGTTCGCCGCGGCCCCGCAGAACGGAGGTTCGCGTGAAGAGGGCTCTCTGCTGGGTGGCTTCGGTGCCGGCGGCCTGCTCGGTTCCGTTCTGGGCGGCGACGACGAATGACCTCCTTGACGCGGTGCCTGCGGCCCGCCGGATGACATGAAGCTGCTTCTGGATTCCTTCTGGCGGGCTGCGGCCTACCTGATGCGCCCGCGGGTGCTGGCGCTGACTCTGCTGCCGCTGCTGATCGCCGGCGGCCTGTTCCTGGTGCTGGGGTATTTCTTCTGGGAGCCGGCGGTGGCCGCCGTGCGTGACCAGCTCGAGAGCTGGTCGCTGATCGATGCCGCGCTGCGCTGGCTCGACACCTATGTGGGATCCAGCTTCCGCGCAGTGATGGCGCCCATGATCATCGTGGCCCTGGCTGTGCCGGTGGCGGTGGTCATGTCGCTGTTGCTGGTGGCCCTGCTGATGATGCCCGCG
>NZ_BADL01000219.1 GCF_000333615.1 Ideonella sp. B508-1
ATCGTGGCTTGGCGCGTCTGCCGGCAGTTGCGTCGCCGGGGCCTGCAGATCCAGATGGTGCATGCCCACAAGCTCTGCTTCGAAGGACTGGCGGCCTGGTGGCTCAACCGCTGGCTGCGGCTGCCGTATGTGGTGTCGGTGCGCGGCGAAGCGGAGTCCAAAGTCTTCCGTTTCAAGCCGCACTACCGTCCCTGGCTGCGCCGGGTGGTGCGACAAGCTCGCCAGGTCTATTACGTGTCGGCCTGGTTCAAGCCCACCTTGCTGCGGCACTGCCAGCCGGCCCCGGAGACAGAGCGCTTGTTGCCCAACTTCGTTGTGGAACACGACAGGCCCGCCTCAGGGCCCTGGCACCGCAACCACCTGGTCACGGTGATGGACCTCAACGTCTTCCGGAAGAAGGGGCTCGATCGCCTGCTGCCGGCGTTCAAGACCCTGCTGGCTTCGGCGAGGGACGCGCGGCTGGACGTGATCGGCCGCGGCAGTCCAGAGGTGATGGCCGAGGTCTCCGCCCTGATCGATCAGCTGCAGTTGGGCGCGCAGGTGACGCTGTGCGGCCCGATGCCCAACGACGAACTGCTCGCCCGGCTGCCGGGTTATGCCATGTTCGTGCTGCCCAGCCACAACGAGACCTTCGGCATGTCCTATGTCGAGGCCCTGCTGGCGGGGGTGCCCATTCTCTATTCGAAGGGCACCGGAATCGATGGCTTCGTGGACGATGTCTCGGCTGCCTGCGCGGTCGATCCTTGCTCTGAAGACGCCATCGCAGAGGGGATGTTGCGGATGCTGTCCACCCAAGAGGAGAACCGAGCGGCGCTGGCGCGGCAGATCCCCGAACTGAAGAGCCGCTTCAGCAGCCGCGCCCATGTCGAACAGTATCTCCAGGTGGTGCGGCATGCGTGCGACGAGCAGCCCCTCACACTCGCAATCGCACAGCAAGGACGAATCCCTTGACCCGCCGCACCCTCATCGTGATGACCGCGACGATCACGCCGGCGCAAGGGATCGGCAACTCGGTGCGCGTGGACCCGGCGTTGCGCCTCTCAGAGTACCTGGCGGCCTTTCGCCACTATGCGTCCTTGCCCGATGAGTTGGTGCAGGGGATTCTCTTCCTCGAGAACTCCGGACACGACCTGACGCCTTTTCGTGAACTGCAGCACGCCCTCGGAACCCGGAAGCAGATCGAGTGCCTGTCGACCTCCACCGACTACCCGGCAGAGAAGGGCAAGGGCTATGGCGAGTTCTTGATGCTGGATCAGGGTATGAGCCATCTGCGTGAGCAGGGCTGGCCGGGAGACACCCTGATCTGGAAAGTCACGGGTCGCCTGATTGTGAAGAACATGGCCAAGATGGTGACGCAGGCCCCGCCGGCCTTCGACCTCTATGCCGACTTCCGGCACGTGCCGCTGGTGGGCTCCCGCCTGGGTGGGAATGAATGGCTGGAACTGCGTCTGGTGGCCTTCAGCCTGGATGGATACGACCGCTATTTCCGGGGCCATTACGGCGACGGCTATGTCATCGAGCGTGCCTTCTTCGATCGCCTGTTTCCGCTCATCAAGACCCCACCCAAGGGGGCCTACCCTAGGTTCAGGACCCAGCCGGAACTTGAAGGATTCAGCGGTTATTCCAACAAGAGCTATTCCAGCCTTGAGTACCGCATGAAGGGTGCATTCCGGAGCTTGACCCGGATGGCGCTTCCCTTTCTGTGGATCTGATGAGCCCCATGGATTCTGAGAGGTGCCCTATGCGACGTGTCAGCGTATTGCTTCTGCTGCTGTGTGGACTTCAGTTCTCGGTGATGCGGGGGGCCGAGGGCGCCTGTGCAAGTCCGATTCGTGGAATCAACTTGGTGCCGTTGCCGACGGGGTGGGTGAATGGGAAAGTGGCCAATCAGTTCCCTGGCGAAGAACACATCATCTATTACAAGAGCGTGGGGTTCAATGCGATTCGGCTGCCCATCACTTGGGAATCGGCTCAGCCGGCACTGATGGGTTCGCTCGATTCTGCATACCTCAACGACCTCAAGCAATTTCTGGCCAAGGCCGAGGCGCAAGGGATGCCGGTGATGGTCGAGGTTCACAACTATGACCGATACCAGGGCAAGCTGATTGGCAGCCCCGAGGTGCCCGTCTCCGCGTTTCAAGATCTCTGGCGAAGGCTGGCGGGTGCTCTCAAAGACCAGAAGATGTCTATGGCTACGGCCTGATGAACGAGCCCCACGACACCAACGGCACCTGGAAGAACACTGCCCAGTACGGCGTCAACGGCATCCGCAGTGTCGACTCCAGCAGAAAGATCTTTGTGGGAGGGGATGGGTGGAGCACTCGCAACTGTGGCCAAACAACCATCCCGCGCCGTTTGTAACAGATTCTGTCGGCAAGATCATCTATGAGGCACACATGTATCTCGACGATGACTTCAGTGGGCTCTATAAAAGTCCATTCAATCCGACGGTGGATATTGTCAAGAGGGCGAACGACCGTCTGGCACCTTTTGTGAACTGGCTCAAGACATATGGCCAGAAGGGTGCCATTGGGGAAACAGGTGTTCCCGGTAACGATGAACGCTGGATTCCGGGTTTGATGAGCACGATGCAGGTGGCCGACGCCGCCTGCATGGAAACCTACATGTGGGCGGGGGGGCGCTGGAGTGCAGGCTACATCTTGAGCCTGGAGCCCACGTCAGCAGGTGACAAGCCGCAGATCAATGCGCTACGGCCTTATTTTCAATCCACCGCCATCAGGCGTTGAGCTGAATCGCGGTGAACAAGCATTGGTGAGCATGGAAGGCGGCCGTCGCACGAATCGGTGTGACTGCCGACGTCGACCGACCATTCTTTGGGGGGAATGTCCGCAATGACGGTGAATTCCCAGGTTGGGGACGCGGTACTCAGCGAAAGACTTGTGGGCATGCGGCGCTTGCGGGAGGGGGGCTGCGGTGCCGGTGGGCTCCTATCACTCGCTCCAGATGGCGCGGGAACGTCAAGATATCTCGGCAAAATCCCCTGAGAGGATTCTGAGGAAAGGAATTTGGCGGCGAGGGATCATTATTTGGGGGCTGTCATTATTTTGCATCGGCTGATGCGAAATGGCAGTGCCGGGCGGGTTGGAATTTTTCATCGGGCGCCTTGTCGCGGTCGCTTCGATGAGGTGGCTGGTCGCCTTCACCTGTGCCATGGCCAGGGTGCCATGGATGCTTCGATACAAACTTTTCTTTTGTCTGATCGTGGGGGCAATCATTGGATTCTGTACCTTTCCTACCCATCTCTCAGCCGTTGCCATGCTGCTTCTGACCACGGAGGGGGGGCGGTCTTGCCCTCCGTGTCCTGCTGGTTGGGGGCTGGGGGATCTGGCTCCACACTTGGCTGGAATGCCCCTTGATTCAGCCTCTGCACGCTCGGATGGCACCTCTTCCATTGATCAACGCACTGTCTGGTGATGCCCAAGATGCAAGAAAGGCCGCGGCTGCTGTTGGTAGCGCCCTATGTGGATGAACCAGCGATGCTCCAGGCCTTGTCACAAGGTCTGAATGTCGAGGTGCGAACCGAATTGTTTCGAACCAGCCGGAGCGTCGCAGCAAGCACGTGGCGTCGCCACTGGAATATTTTTCGCTCGGCGTGGGCTGCATTCAAGCAGCGCAATCATGTGGGCTACATCGTGTTCGGTGAGCAGTTCATCGGGCTCTATTACGCGCTGCTGACTCGTCTTCTGGGCCGAGGAGAGAGCGGAGGGCCACGCACCATTGTTTTGCAATTGATCTACAACCGACGGCCCGGGTGGAAGGGTAAGGTTTACCGCGCTCTGTACGCATGGCTGATTCGTTCTCCAGCCCTCACGCGACTCGCCTGTGCGGCTTCGATAGAGCGTCGCTACTATGTCGAAGAGTTTGGTGCCGTTGTTGCTGACAAGCTTGTATTTATTCCTTTTGGAAGAAACTCACCCCTGGATACGGATGATCCTCGAGGGCTGGCGATAACTTCTGCGGAATCGCCATTTTTCTTTGCGGGAGGAACGAGCAACCGGGATTACAAAACCCTCATAGAGGCTTTTCGAGGCTTGCCGGCTGAGCTTCAAATTGCCTGTTACCCGTCAGATGTTGTAAATCTGGATATGCCGCCAAATGTGGCGATCCTTCATGGTGTATTTGACGATGAATTCAAGCGGAAGGTGAGAGATTGCACGGCGATGATCATTCCGATCAAGAACACCGATGTCTCTGCCGGGCAGCTTGTTTTGTTGGATGCGATGCGGCTTGGAAAAACATGCATCGTCACCGCTGGGGGGTGTATGGAGGATTATGTGGATGACAAATCCGCGATATGTGTGCCAGCCGGAGATTCTGATGCCATCAGGCAGGCTGTCCTTGATTTGATTTCTGATCCGCGACTGGCGATTGAACTGGGCGATGCGGCTCGCCTTCGCTACGAGAAGAGCAACACCAGAGCGGCCTTTGGACGCGCGGTTGCCGCAAGTCTAAAAGTGTGAGGCTCTGGTTGCGCTTTCTCATTCATCTGATAATCACTGACAGGGAGAGCGGGTGAATATTCTTTCTGCTGTTGACGCCGCCCCTGGCTTGACGCCATCAGCGTCAGTGCCCCGCGAGAGATTCCACGGACTGGACGGCCTGAGGGCCATAGCGGCACTGCTGGTGTTTCTTCACCACATTGTGATTTCCAATGCGGCGCTCTATTTTCGCCAACATGATTCGCCAATGCTGGCGAGTGCGCTATTTGGGTTCGGTGCATCCGGGGTGGAGATATTTTTTTGTTTGAGTGGTGTGCTGTTGTTGCGCCCCTACCTTCGGCATGGAAGAAAGATAGAGGTCTTGGACTACCTCAAGCGACGCCTTCTTCGGCTTTATCCCCCATTCTTTGTGGCTTGGCTGATATCTGGTTTTGCTGTGGGGTTGGTGTGGATTTATCCAACTTGGTGGACCCGGTTTTCTGGTCTTCCAGGGTTTGATTGGTATGACTGGCTGTTGGAGCTGCCGGTAGGGATATTTACTGATGTGGCTTACAACTTGGCCTGGTGGAGCCTGGGACTTGAGGTATTGTTTTATTTGAGCGTCCCGTTGTTGGTGTTGGTTCTGGTTTACTTCAGAAGAACAGGAATGGCAATAGGCACTCTTGTGCTATTTTGCCTCTTTGCCTCGGTTTTTACTCACGCTTTTGTGCCTTATCTCGGAAAGGCCGGGGCACTTGCAGTTGGTTGGAATTTTGCCTCCTACGCCTTCTGTTTCTCCGGTGGAGTATTATTGGCACGCTATGACGTCACTGGCCCGGTACGAACCTGTTTCTGGCTGATCGGTGGTGTGATGGTCGTCGCGTCTTTGTTTTTCCCAGTCATCAACCATCATGTGGGTTATGGTCTGATTGGGGTGGCTCTGGTTGCCATGGCGGCGGATGGAACGAGTCGGTTGGGGAGATTGCTGTCGGGGTCTTGGTTTTTGTGGTTTGGTGAACGATCTTATTCAATATTTTTGACCCACTATGCTGCCATTAACATGGGCTGCTATTTGGCATCTCTTGTTTTCGATGAAAAGGGTGCGGCATATATAATGTTGAGTCGCAGCTTGGTATTTTTCCTGGCGATATTGCTCATGGTGCTGGTCTTCAATGGGGTGGAAAGTAGATTTGCGCGAAATTTAACGACTGCTGACTGGAAATATCCATGGCGAGGGCGGTTGGTGGCGTCTCTGACAAGCGGCCGGATGTCGGCAGGAAAGGGGTGAAAAATGATTCTCGTGACCGGCGGCGCCGGCTTCATCGGCAGCAACTTCGTGCTGGACTGGCTGGCGGACCCCGCGGCCGAGCCGGTGGTGAACCTGGACGCGCTGACCTACGCCGGCAACCGCGCCAATCTGGCCTCGCTGGACGGCGACGCCCGCCACCACTTCGTGCACGGCGACATCGGCGACCGCGCTCGGGTGGACCAGCTGCTGGCCACCCACCGCCCGCGCGCCATCGTCCACTTCGCCGCGGAAAGCCATGTGGACCGCTCCATCCACGGCCCCGGCGCCTTCATGAAGACCAATGTCGAAGGCACCTTCACGCTGCTGGAAGCGGCGCGGGCCTTCTGGGGCACGCTTGAAGGCGACGAGAAGGCCGCCTTTCGCTTCCACCACGTCAGCACCGACGAGGTTTACGGCAGCCTCAAGCCCAGCGACCCGCCTTTTGCCGAGACGAACCCCTACGAGCCCAACAGCCCGTACTCGGCCAGCAAGGCCGCCAGCGACCACCTGGTGCGCGCCTGGCACCACACCTACGGCCTGCCGGTGCTCACCACCAACTGCAGCAACAACTACGGGCCCTACCACTTCCCCGAAAAGCTCATCCCGCTGATGATCGTCAACGCCCTGGCGGGCAAGCCCCTGCCGGTCTATGGCGACGGCCAGCAGATCCGCGACTGGCTGTACGTGAAGGACCACTGCAGCGGCATCCGCGCCGTGCTGGCCGGTGGCCGCCTGGGCGAGACCTACAACATCGGCGGCTGGAACGAGAAGGCCAACCTGGACATCGTCAACACGGTCTGCGCGCTGCTCGATGAGCTGCGCCCGGACCCGGCGGGCCCCTACAGTCGCCTGATCACCTACGTCACCGACCGCCCGGGCCACGACCGGCGCTACGCCATCGACGCGCGCAAGATCGAGCGCGAGCTGGGCTGGCGCCCGGCCGAGACCTTCGAGACTGGCATCCGCAAGACGGTGCAGTGGTACCTGGACCACCCGGACTGGGTGGCTGATGTGCAGAGCGGGGCCTACAAGGACTGGGTCGGCCAACATTACGGAGCCCGTTGAGAAGAGTTCGGCCGTTTCGTCAGAAGACACAGCACAGGGAGAACGAACACATGCAGCAACGCAGAGGCATCATCCTGGCCGGGGGCTCCGGCACCCGGCTGCACCCGGCCACGCTGGCCATCAGCAAGCAGCTGATCCCGGTGTACGACAAGCCCATGGTCTATTACCCGCTCTCAGCCCTGCTGCTGGCGGGCATCCGCGAGATCCTGCTGATCAGCACGCCGCAGGACACGCCGCGCTTCCAGCAGCTGCTGGGCGACGGTTCGGCCTGGGGCATCTCGCTGCAGTACGCGGTGCAGCCCAGCCCGGACGGCCTGGCCCAGGCCTTCCTGATCGGTGAGGACTTCCTGGCCGGCGCCCCCAGCGCCCTGGTGCTGGGCGACAACATCTTCTACGGCCACGACCTGGGCCGGCGCCTGCAGACGGCCACCGCCCAGACCCGCGGTGCCACCGTCTTCGCCTACCCGGTGACCGACCCCGAGCGCTATGGCGTGGTCGAGTTCGACGCCCAGGGCCGCGCCATCAGCCTGGAAGAAAAGCCCGCCCAGCCCAAGAGCCGCTACGCCGTCACCGGCCTGTACTTCTACGACGAACAGGTCGTGGACCATGCCAAGGCCATCCGACCCAGCGCGCGTGGCGAGCTCGAGATCACCGACCTGAACCGGCGCTACCTGGAGGCCGGGCAACTGGATGTGCAGAAGTTCGGCCGCGGCGACGCCTGGCTGGACACCGGCACCCACGACAGCCTGCTCGAAGCCAGCGCCTTCGTGCAGACCCTGGAGCGGCGCCAGGGCCTGAAGGCCTGCTGCCCCGAGGAGATCTGCTGGCGCAACGGCTGGATCAGCGACGAACAGCTGGCCACCCTGGCCGCGCCGCTGGCCAAGAGCGGCTACGGCAAGTACCTGCAACAGATTTTGAAGGACAAGGTGTTCTGAGATGAAGGCGATCCAGACGGACATCGAGGGCGTGCTGCGCGGCCAGCACGCCCAGAAGACCCCGCATGCCCAGGGCAAGCTGGTGCGGGTGACGGCCGACACGGTGTTCGACGTGGCGGTGGAGATCCGAAAGGACAGCCCCAGCTTCGGCCGCTGGGTGGGCGTGGCGCTGAGCGCGGACAAGCACTGCCAGTTCTGGATCCCGCCGGCCCTGGCGATTGCCTGGCCCGCCATCGGCATGGCTCCGCAGCTCTCGACCAAGGATGCCGCCGCCACGGCTTTCGCCGAGTCCCTGTTTTCGTGACACGGGGTTTCAGAGCCCTTCGGCTGGCGTCGGTCTTGCATGCCAGATCCCGTCACCGATTCATGGCCGTGGCGAACTTGGCGAGACGACTGTCAAGCGCGTACCCTGACAGTGGCGATAAGTTGCACAAAAACATGAGGCCATTCAGCTTTCTGAAGCTTTGGGGCCGTCCACTCGGCAACTGCGGGTGGAGCTTCGCGACGGTGTTCTCTTCTCATATCCGTTTCGCATCGTCTGTTATATGGAGTGATATGAAGAGTAAGGTGACGGTGTCATGGTGGAATTCCCGCCAGCCAGAACAGGTTCTGGTGGGTGCGGCTCCCTTCCGGAAGGCGGCCGTGATGTGTCGAGGTGAGGACAGGTGAAAACGACATCCACCCAGGCGGAACAGGAGCGACGACCCGAACTGGGCGATCAGGGCGCTCAGACGGCCTTTGCCGCCCGACCGCCGAGCGTGCCGGCCATGGTGGCCTCTGTCCTCGAGCCTGCCGTGGCGGCGCTCGGGCTGCTGGCCGCGCACGTTATGTTCCACCAGCACTTCGCCGGGCCGTCCAAGGCCCTGCTGGTGCTGTTGCTGGTCCTGATGTTTCCCGGTGTGGACCGGTTCGGCCGCACGGGAATCCGCCTGATCATCGACATCGGCCTGTCCTGGGCCGGAACGCTGATCGTGCTGTTGTTGCTGGGTTACGCCACGGACGCATTGCAGGAATTCGATCGCACGATGCTGACGGCCTGGGCCATCGGCGTGCCCCTGGTCCAGTGGGCCCTGGTGTGGACTGGATCGACCCTGGTGCAGCACCATGCCACCTTGCCCAACAACCAGCGCACTGCCGTGGTGGTGGGCGCCAACCGGATGGGCGTCCGGGTGGCCAGGATGCTGCAGACCCGACATGGCCGGGGCCGTGAATTGCTCGGCTTCTTCGACGACCGATCCCGAGACCGGCTGGAGCTGCCGGATGACATGACGCTTGTGGGCAAGCTTGAGAGTCTGCCGGCCTTCATCGACGCCAACAGCGTGAAGGACGTCTACATCACGCTGTCACTGACCTCCCAGCCGCGCATTCTGAAGCTGCTTGAAGCCTTGGAGAACTCCACTGCGGAGTTGCACTACGTGCCCGATGTGTTCGGTGTGAGCATCATCCAGGGGCGTCTGGCCGATATCGACGGCGTGCCGGTGGTGAGTCTGCGGGTGACACCGTTCACCGGGGTGAACGGACTGCTCAAGCGCATCAGCGACCTGGTGCTGGCCAGCCTCATCCTGATACTGATTTCGCCGGTGTTGCTGGTCGTGGCCATCGGGGTCAAGCGCAGCTCGCCCGGTCCGGTGCTTTTCAAGCAGCGCCGCACGGGCCTGGATGGCGAGGTCATCGAAGTCTTCAAATTCCGCTCCATGACCGTGCAGGACAACGGTGACGAGGTGAAGCAAGCCATTCGGGGGGATGCACGCATCACCCGCTTCGGGGCCTTCATCCGGCGCACCTCTCTGGATGAACTGCCTCAGTTCATCAACGTGTTGCAGGGGCGGATGAGCATTGTCGGACCCCGCCCTCATGCCGTCGCACACAACGAGCAATACCGCAAGATCGTGCGTGCTTATATGGCGCGCCACAAGGTCAAGCCTGGCATCACGGGTTGGGCACAGGTCAACGGCCTGCGCGGCGAAACCGATACCGTCGAGAAGATGGCGCGCCGGGTTGAATATGATCTGGAGTATCTGCGCAACTGGTCACTGGGCATGGATCTCCTGATCATCGCCCGCACCGCGAAGCTGATGTTTTTTGACCGAAATGCCTACTGACACCATGAAATCCCCCCAAGGGCTCACCCTGTTGGCTCTGGCCACGCTGGCCTGTACGGCTGCCCATGCCCAGCAGAGCCCGTACACGCTGTCCATTGCCCAGTCCCTCACGCGGGATAGCAACGTGTTGCGCGCGCCCAGCGGGCAAGAGCAGGCCGACACCATCAGCAGCACCACCTTGGGGCTGGCGGTGGACCAGCCCATCGGACGGCAGCGGATCAAGGCCGAGGCGGACATCCAGGCCAACCGGTTCCGCAGCGACAGCAGCCTGGACAACGACTCCCCCACGCTCAAGGCGGAATGGGACTGGCAGGCGGGTGACCACTGGGAAGGTGAGGCGGGCGCCAGCCACGCGAAGTCGCTCTACCGCTACAACCTGAGCGGTGCCTCGGTGGTGCAGGAGCGCAACATCCAGACAGAGAATCGACAGTTTTTCCGCGCCCGCCTGGGGGTGGTGACGGCATGGACCGTTGAAGCCGGTTGGGAGGGGTACCGGCGCGATTTCTCCGCTGATCAGTACGTCGCGGAGAACATGAACCTGAACGCGCTGAATCTGGGCATGCGCTACCAGCCTCAGCCTGATCTGAGCGCGCGCTTCAACCTGCGACGGTCGACCGGACAGTACCCCGATTACAGCGCCACGTTGGGGGCAGATGACTTCACCCGATGGGATGCGGAAACGATGTTGTCCGTCCGCCTGTCCGCCGCGAGCTTGGTGGAAGTGCGCGTGGCGCACACCAATGAGATCCACAGCCAGCCCACGGCAGCCGACGGCCCGAAGTGGACGGGGTCCCTGGGATGGCAGTGGCAACCCACCGGCAAGCTGTCCTTCACCACCCGCCTGGTGCGGGACAGCGACACCAGTGGTCAGGCTCTGGGCGATGGCCAGATCAATTCGCAGAGCAAGGTCACCACCCACCTGGAGGTGGGGGGGCAATGGACGGCCACGGACAAGATCAGGCTCGGACTGTCCTACCAACAGAACAGGCGCCGGCTCCAGGAAGCCGTGTCGGGGCAGAGTGGTTTTCTGGATGGACGCGACCGTGCCCGCACGGTGGCCCTGCAACTCAACTACCAACCGATCGAGGCGCTGGCGTTGGGCTGCAGCGTCGCGCGCGAGGTCAGAAGCGTGTCCGGCGATGCTTCAGCGGCTCTGAGCTATCCCTACCAGGCCAATGTCTACGCCTGCTTCGGGCGGTTTGACTGGCGTTGAGCTCCGCAATATGTGTGAAAGTACGCATCCGGCGCCCCCTGCATACTAGGGGGGGAGTCCCCCCAGGGGGTGAGTGGACTCCTAAACTGAAAGCACGTTTTACACGGTGCGCTCGGGCGGGGTCTGGTCCCTGTTCTGGCGGGCCTCCTCGAGAGAAGTAGCATGTCCAACGTCAAGAAGTCCCTGCTGGTACTGGTCGCCGCACCTTTGCTGTCCGTATCGGCCTTGGCCAATACTGGAAACCTGCTTTCGGACGGGAATCTGGATTCCGCGCCTGCATCCAGCGGCTGGGATCTCAGCGGGGGCTACCGCTGGAACAACAGCCAGTTCCTGGTGAGCGACCCGAGCGACTACTACGTTGCGCTCAGGGCGGTGGGGCGCTTTGACTCCTACATGACCCAGACCTTCGCGACGGTTGCGGGCACTCTTTACACGGTGGCTTTTGACTACATCTCCAGCAAGGGTGGCACCCAGTTTGGCTTGCTCAATGGCACGGCGAACAGCAACTCCTGGATCGACTACGAAGTCCTGGGCAAGAGTTCCAGCCCCACCAGCTGGGACAAGGCGACCTACACCTTCACTGCGCTGAGTGATCAGACCACCATCGGCTTTGTGGCCTCGTCGGCAGGTTCCCGGCTGTACCTGAACAACATCTCCGTGGCGGCGGCCGTGCCGGAACCCGCCAGCATGGCGCTGTTCATGGCTGGGCTGGGTGCGCTGGCCCTCGTGGCTCGCCGCCGCCGCCTGAAGGGCTGAGCGGCTCCCGCATCCCTTCAAGACGGCCCTCCGGGGCCGTTTTTCAGTAAGCGGCCAGCTATCCCATCTTGAAGCAGGCGCTTGATCGGCCAACGATCCTGTCCACGATCAACCCATCCTGGACACGATGACTACGGACAAGAAGCGGATCCGCCGCAACCACACCCCGGAGCTGAAGGCGCAGATCATCGCCGAGTGCGAGGTCCCTGGCGCCTCGGTGGCGAAGGTCGCGATGGCCCACGGCATCAATGCCAACATCGTCCACGGCTGGCGTAAGCTGGCTCGCGAGCAAGGCGTAGCGCAGGTCGTAGGACCCGCCTTCGTGCCGCTGGCCATCCCGGCGTCAGCTGTCGTCGACAAAGAGATCCATGTCGAACTCCGGCGCGGCGCGCTCACGATGACGGTCGCCTGGCCCTCTTCGGCGGCGGCCGAGATGACGAGCTGGATGCGCGAGCTGCTGCGGTGATCCGCATCGACGCCATGTGGCTGGCCGCCGAACCCACCGACATGCGCGCCGGCGCCGAGCGTCTGCTCGCGCGCGTCGTGCAGGTCTTCGGCAGCGCAAAGGCGCACCACGGCTATGTCTTCGCCAACGCGCGCGGCACACGCATGAAGCTGGTCGTGCACGACGGCTTCGGCGTGTGGTGCGCAACGAGGCGCCTGAACCAGGGCCGCTTCCTCTGGCCGCGCGATGGCGGACCGGTGCCCGCGTTGACGCGCGCGCAGTTCGACGCGCTCGTGCTCGGCCTGCCTGGCAGCGCCTGGAGC
>NZ_BADL01000218.1 GCF_000333615.1 Ideonella sp. B508-1
TGAGCAACCTCAAGGTGGAGCTCAACCGGGCCGAAGCCAACCTCCAGGACCTGAACACCCGGCTGGGGCCGAACAATCCCCAGGTCATCCAGGCGCGGGCGTCGATCGCGGAGCTGCGCAGCCGTCTGGAGGCCGAGACCCGGCGCGCCGTCGGCAGCGCCGCCGTCAATGCCAACGTCAATGCGGCCCGGGTGGCCGAGGTCAAGTCTGCGCTGGAGGCGCAGCGGGCCAAGGTGCTGAAGATGAAGGAGAGCCGCGACGAGATGAGCGTGCTCCAGCGGGATGTCGACAACGCACAGCAGGCCTATGACGCCATCGTGGGGCGGATGAACCAGAGCAGCCTGGAAAGCCAGACACAGCAGAGCAACGTGAATATTCTGAGTTCCGCGGTGCCGCCGCTCACGCAGTCCAGCCCCCGTCTGGGGCTGAACATCGCCGTGGCGTTGGTGCTGGGCACGATGCTGGCGGTGGCCAGTGCCATCGTGCGAGAGCTGATGGACCGCCGTGTCCGCGGTCCGGAAGATCTCGTTGCGGCTTTGGGGCTGCCCATCGTGGGCGTGATGCCCCGTCCGGCCATCAGGGGCAAGAAGGCGCCCAGCCTGATGGCCCAGCGTGTGATCTCCGGGCGCCTGGCCGGCCCCGCGAAGAAGGCCTGATCGGAAGTCGACACCATGAGCCAAACACCTACTGACTCGGAAGACGTGAAGCCCGCCAAGGCCATGCCCAGCGCTGAGGATGTCCGCAGCCTCGGCGAGATCATTCGCGACACCCGCAATCTCTCCGCCAAACAGGTGGGAGAGATCCTGGAATACCAGCGCGTCAACGGGTTGAAGTTCGGGGAGGCGGCCATCGCCTTGGGCCTGGCCACCCCGGACGACGTGCTGCACGCCTTGTCCAAGCAGTTCAATTACGCCTATGGCGGACAGGAGGCCCAGAAGAGCAGCCCCGAACTGGTGGTACTGGCCCAGCCTTTCGGCCACCAGGCCGAGGCCTTCCGGGCCATGCGCGCGCAGATCCTGATGCGCACCCAGCCCAACGCGGAGGAGGGGGCACCCACCAAGAAGCGGGCCCTGGCCGTGCTGAGCGCCACCACCGGGGACGGCAAGACCTTCTTCGCCGCCAATCTGGCGGTGGCCTGTGCCCAGTTGGGCCAGCGCACGCTCATCATTGACGCTGACCTGCGTGGGCCCCGCCTGCACGAGGTCTTCGACCTTGCCAGTGGAACCGGTCTGGCGGGTCTCCTGAGCGGACGGCGGGGGGAGAGCGTGATCAAGCCTGCCAAGGGGGTGCCCAATCTCTTCGTCCTGCCGGTGGGCATCAGCCCGCCCAATCCCCTGGAACTGCTGGAGGGACCGGCCTTCGGTCTGCTCTTGATGGAGCTGCTGACCAAGTTCGACCATGTCATCCTCGACACGCCTGCTGCCAGCTTCGGTGCGGACGGGCTGGTGGTGGCTGCACGTTGTGGTTTGGCGCTTGTCATCGCGCGCAAGGATCAAAACAGCATCGAGGCCGTGCAGAATTTGGTGGGCAGCCTCAATGCGACCCAAGCGGCCGTGGTTGGCGTGGTCATGAACGAGTTCTGAGCCGGGGCGGCAGGCATGGCCCCATCCGGTTCCCTCGCTCGCTGGGATGGGTCACGGTATGCGCCGTGGCTGATGATGCTGGCGGGCTTGGTTGCGCTCTACGGCCCGACGCTTTATGACCTCTTGTCGGGGCCATGGCTGTCCGACCAGCAGGGGCATGGCCCCATCATCCTGTTGCTGGTTGGTTGGCTCATATGGCAGCGATGGTCGCAAGTGGACGACGCGACGCTGTCCGTACCCGTGCCGCAGCTGGCGTGGCCGGTGTTGCTCATTGCCTGTGCCACCTATGCGATCGGTCGCTCGCAGGGGGTGCTCGTGTTCGAACTGGGGTCGCTCATCCCCATGCTGGTGGGGATGGTGCTCCTGCTGCGTGGCCCCCGCCAGCTTCGGGCCGTGGCATTTCCCCTGGTCTTTCTGTGTTTCATGGTGCCCTTGCCCAGCGCCATCGTCGATGCCGTCACGATGCCGGTGAAGCTGGCTGTCTCCGCCACGGTGGGACAACTGCTGTACTGGGCAGGGTTTCCCATCAGCCTGTCAGGGGTTCTGATCCAGATCGGCCCTTATCAACTCCTGGTGGCGGATGCATGTGCTGGGCTGACCACCCTGTTCACCTTGGAGGCGCTGGGGTTCCTGTACCTCAACATCGTGCGCTCTTCTTCGATGGCGCGGAATGTGATCCTGGCGATCCTGATCGTGCCGATCAGCTTCATGGCCAATGTGATCCGGGTGATGACTCTGGTGCTGATCACCTACTACCTCGGCGATGCCGCGGGGCAGGGCTTTCTGCATGGCTTTGCCGGTTTGCTCCTGTTCCTCACGGCGCTTCTGCTCACGTTGGTGGTGGATGGGCTGCTTCAGCGCAGTCTGCCAGGCCAAGGGGCCGCGCATGCCTGAGGTCCGAGCGGAGCGTTCGATCCTGGTGCGCGCAGGACTGGCTTTGGCGCTCATGCTGGGCAGTGCGTGGGTGGCTCACAGCGGTATTCCCCGGACACGCATGGCCGACCAGCGTGTGGCGCGTGTCGAAATCCAAGATTTTGTGCCGCTCCGTTTCGGAGTCTGGCGTCTGGATACCCGGGACGCCGTGGGCGTGGTCAACCCTGAGGCGGTCGCACTGCAGGACAAGCTCTACAGCCAGATCCTCACGCGGGTGTACGAGGATGACCGCGGGCATCGGATGATGCTCATGGTGGCCTACGGAGGGGATCAGCGCGATCAGTTGGCCTTCCATTACCCGGAGATCTGTTACCCAGCGCAGGGCTTTCTTGTGGCCCACTCGACCAATGTCGACATCCCCCTGGCTGGAGGACACACATTGGCTGCCCGACGCCTCGAGACTTCCAAAGGTCCCCTGAGGGTGGAGCCCTTGACGTACTGGGCCGTGGTGGGTGATCGCGTGGTTCGTGGACGGTTGGACCGCAACTTCGTGCAGTTGCGCTACGGCCTGCACGGCACGATCCCTGACGGGGTGCTGGTCCGTGTTTCCACCATCGGCGCCGACGCGCCTGCGGAGTTCGCCATGCAGGCCGCTTTCATCCAGGAGATGCTGGCCGCCATGACACCTGCTGCACGAGATTTCTTTCTCGGGCAGGCGCAGCGCTGATCGCGCCGCGTTCCGAAGCCGTTTTCTTGCCATTGCCGCCACCCATGTTTGCCAAGTCCCTCGTCAAGAGTTCAGCCTGGAACCTGATCGGACAGGGTGCCCCGATCCTGTTTGCACTGGTCACGGTGCCTCTGCTGCTCAAGACCATTGGAGAAGCCCGCTACGGCTTCCTAACGGTGGTTTGGGTGCTGATCGGCTATCTGGGGCTCTTCGACTTCGGTGTGGGCAAGGCCATGACACGGGTGGTGGCCGAAAGGCTGGGACAGGGGGACAGGCCTGGTGCCGGCGTGGTGGCCAAGGCCGCACTGATGATGATGCTGGGCATCGGCCTGGTGTCGGCTGCAGGCTTCCTGGTGTTCGCCGAATTCATCGTCGGGCGCCTGGCTTTGCCGCCCCCTCTTCACCAGGAGGGTGTGAACGCGATGCGCATCCTGGCACTCGGCCTGCCGTTCGTGATGCTCACCTCGGGATACCGGGGCTGCCTGGAGGCCTGCAACCAGTTCGGTCCGCTCAACATCGTGCGCGTGGGCATGGGGCTCTTCACCTACCTGGCGCCGCTGGCCGCGGTGCTGTGGTCTCCGCGGCTGGAATCCCTTGTGGCGGCTGTGGTGGCCATGCGGGTCGTGGCCAATGTCGTGCACAGGCTGCTGTACCAGCGCTACTGTACTTTCGAGTTGGCGGCAGGTGTGCCGCACCAATGGCGCGTCGAGCTGCGCAAGCTGCTGGGTTTTGGTGGCTGGATGACCGTGTCCAACATCATCTCCCCGATGATGAATTCGCTCGATCGCCTCATCATCGGCACGATCGTTCCGGTGGCGGCCGTGGGCTACTACGCCACGGCTTACGACATGATCTCCAAGGTGCTGATGCTGCCCTACTCGATCACGGGGGCCGCCTTTCCCGCCATTGCCGGCATGACCGATGGCGGACTGGTGCGTCGGGTGTACGCGGGCATGTTCAAGTTCATGGCCATCCTGGTCCTGCCGGTGCTGGCGGGTACGGCCTTGCTGGCGGACGTGGGCTTCCATGCCTGGCTGGGCGAGCGCTTTGCGCAGGAGGCCGCGCCAGCGCTGAAGATCCTGGCCGTCGGCCTCCTGTTCAACTGTGTGGCCCAGGTGCCGGCAACTCTGATCCTCACCCGCGGCTCACCCAGCTGGATGGCCCTGTGCCATGTGGTCGAGGCGCCCTGCTATCTCGGGCTGGTGATGTTCCTGACCACTGGGTGGGGGATTCAGGGCACGGCCATGGCCTGGGCCATCCGGGCGGCGGTTGATGCCATGCTGCTGGCCTATCTGGCCCAGCGCAAGCTGGTCCGTGGTGCGCTGACCCTTCCTCTGCTGCTGACCATCATGGTGCTTGCCGTGATCATGTTCGCTCCCGCCTTTGCCGCAAGACCGCTGATGTGGCGGCTGCTGGGCTTTCTGGGTGCCCTGGCGGTGGCGGGTGTCATCGTCTGGCGTTATCTGCTCACCGAGACTGAGCGGCCGCAACTGCTGGCGGCTTTGCAGCGCCGCAAGGAGGTTTGGACATGAACTTGCATGGCACCGCTTCGAGGTCACCCACCCCTGGCCAGCCCATGCCGGGTTCCAACCGGCGGGATCTGAGTTTCTTGAGCGCTGCGATCGTGCTGGTGTTGGCGCTACTGTTCGGCCTGGCCACGCCGGTGCTGCCGCCGGCCCTGTTGTTTGCTGCACCCATTGGGGTTCTGCTGTTGTATGCCGGCGCCCGATGGCCGCTGCTGGGCGTGTTCTTCACCTTGGCACTGGCCTTCGAGGTCATCCCATCTCAGATCGTGCCCTCGGCAGGGTCATTCAAGGCCCACGAGCTTCTGATGATGTATTTGCTTGGGGCTGTGGTCCTGCGTGCTTGGCTGGAGGGCACCCCCCTGCTGACGCCGCTGCGTCCCTTTCTCCTGCCCTTGCTATACCTGGTGGCCTGCATTGCCGCCTCGAGCGTCTACGTCCACTTCTTCTCGCCCAATCCCTTTCTGCTGACCTCCTACCGCGTGTTCGTGCCCTTGTTCGTTCTGCCGGTCATCCTGATCAGCAGCCAGGCAAAGGACTGCACACCAACCCTGGTGCGGGGCATGCTGGTCATTGCATTGGCGATGGCCTGCATCGCCATGTTGCAGTCGATGCTGGATATCCGCATCATGGGTGGCGCCCGCATGGACAGCCCGGAGGGAGATTCCGGGGTGGCACGCTCCTTCACGGGCGGGGCCACCTACGTCATCGGTTTCGGCATCTACTACATGGTCAATGGCCTCGTACGGTCGTTCCCGGGTGCACGCGTCTGGTATCCGCTGGGGCTGTTGATCCTGGCGGGGGGGTTGGCCATGACTTTCGGGCGCGGGGTCTGGGTGGCCACGGGCCTGGGGCTGATCGTCTCGGCGGCCCTGTACCGGGGGTGGCGGGCGGGGCTGCTGGCGGGGCTGCTGGCGGGTTTGTTGCTGGCCTTGCTCCTCACCGGGCTGTGGGTGGTCAGACCCCGAACTGCCGAGGCTGTGGTGGACCGTGCGCTCAGCACCGTCAACGAACTGGAGAGCGGGGGCTCCTTTGGCTGGCGACAGGCCGAGAACAGCTATGCCCTGAAGGCAATCGCCGCACGTCCCTGGACGGGCGTGGGGTTGGGCGGGGAATACAAGCAGACCACGGCGTCGCGGGGGCACTTCCTGAACGAGACCTACTACATCCACAACGCCTATCTGGCCTATCCGTTGCGCATGGGCGTGCAGGCTGCCGCGGTGCCTTTTCTCTTCATGCTGGCTTTTGCCGTGGTGTCCTACCGAAGCTTGCGGATTGCGCAGGGGCGGTTGCGTGCCGTTGGGGCGGCACTCGCCGGGGCCTTCCTGGTGCCCTGCATCACCAGCTACACGCAGCCGGAGTGGATGGGGCAGGGCTTGGGGGCCTTCGGCCTGTTCATGGGGGCGCAGTACGCGGTCTGGCAGGCGGCCCTGCGGGAGCGATCGACATGATCGCCAGTGCAGACACCAGCATCATCCTGGTCAACTGGAATGGCTGGGCCGATGTCGTCGAATGCATCGGGTCCCTGCTCCACCTGTCGGAGTCTCCGCGGTCCATCATCGTGGTCGACAATGCCTCGACCGATGGCTCGGTGTCGCGCATCGAGGCCTGGTGTGCCGGCGAGTTCGAACACCTGCCGCAGGCCAGCCTGCCGGGCGTGATCTGCAGCCCGCGTGCGCCGGCCGATCTTCGCTGGGCCAGTCTGGACGCGGGTGCGGTCATGCCCTCTCCCCTGCCGCAGGTGTTGCTGCTCCGTTCCAGCCGCAACACCGGCTTTGCCGGTGGCAACAACCTGGGGCTGGCCGTGGCGGCTGCGGCGGGTTGCCAGGCCCACTGGCTGCTCAATACCGACACCGTGGTGACGCCTCGCAGTCTGGTGGCGCTGTTGCAGCGTCTGGACGCTCGCCCTTCGGCGGGGGCCGTGGGGTCTACCCTGGCCTACTACTGGCGACCTGCGCATGTGCAGGCCCGTGGGGGGGCGACGTTCCACCCCTGGACCGGTGGGGCGCAGCATCTCGGGGCGGATGGCCTGCTGTCGGATCTGCCGCAAGACCCTGGCTCCACGGAACAAGCCTGCAGCTATATCGTCGGTGCTTCCATGCTGATCACGCAGGACTGGCTGGAACGTGTCGGGCCGATGTGCGAGGACTACTTTCTCTACTACGAGGAGATCGACTGGGCGGAGCGGGGGCGTCAGCAGGGCTACGGGCTGGCCTGGGCGCCGGACAGCCTGGTGTTCCACAAGGTGGGGGGCAGCAGCCGAAAGCGGGCATCGCGTCTGTCGCTTCGTTACCTTTACCGNCATCGTCTGGTGTTCACCCGCAGGTTCCACCCCCGCATGAGTGGCCGCGTGGTGCGGGCCATGGGTCGCCAGCTTGTGCATCATGCGCTGCGTGGGCACTGGGATGATGTGAGAGAGCTCGTGGGCGCGATCTGGGCCTTCCGTCGGGAATGGCTGGTTTTCTGATGGGGCAGGGTCGTCACCCCGAAATCAGCAGGCCCGCAGCCGGCACCACGCCCCCCGTGGTGCTGCTTTCCCATGGCTTCCAGGCCGAATACGAGGTGGCGTTTGCCAACGGCCTGGCGCAACGGGGCGTGCCAGTGACCGTGGTGGGGGCGGACGGCACGTTGGTCGAGCGACTCGAGTCTGGCGTCGAGTTTCTCAACCTGCGCGGCAGCCAGCGCGCAGGTCGACCCGCCTGGCAGAAGTTGCTCAACATCGGGCGCTACTGGTTTGCCTATCTGCGGCTGGCGCGGCAACGACCCGATGCGGTCTTCCATTTCAACGGCCTGTTCACCATGCGCAAGGGCCTGGGGGTGTTGGTGGAAGCCTGGCTGGCACACCGGTTCATTCCACGCTGGTGGCTCAGCGTGCACAACCTGCTGCCGCACAACGCAGATACTCCCCTGCATCGGAGGATCTTTTCCTGGGTGTATCGCTGGCCGCACAGGCTGGTGGTGCACACCGAAGCCATGAAGGTGGTCCTGCATGCCGAGTTCGGTGTCGCCCCGGAACGCATCCTGGTGATCGAACATGGCATTGACCAGTTCCATCCCCCGGCGCCAGGTGACCGCGATGCCCTCTGCCGTCAGCTGGGCCTGCCATCCGATGGTGCGCTGTTGCTGCTCATGTTCGGGCATCTCTCACCGTACAAGGGTGCGGATGTGCTGTTGCAGTCCGTGGTGCGCGCGGGTCTGCCAGCCGGTGTTCGCCTGCTGCTGGTGGGGCGGATCGGCTCAGCGGACTACCGAGCCTGTCTGCAGGCGGCTTGCGCGGCCATGGGAGAGGCCGCCGACCGGGTGCATCTGATCGACCGTTTCGTCCCGGATGCAGAGGTTCCTCTGCTGCTGCGGGGCAGCGCGGCGATGGTGTTGCCCTATCGGCACATCGACCAGAGCGGTGCCCTGTTCGCCGCCAGATCGGCAGGGCTGCCGGTGCTGGCCACCGACGTGGGCTCCTTCGCGCAGTATCTGGAGCCCGGCCGTGACGTGCTGGTGCCCGCCTGCACCGAGGACGACCTCGCCCGCGGCTTGCAGGTCCTGGTGCGTCAGCTCAATCCGGAAGACCGGCTTCACGCGGTGCGAACTGCCCAGCGATGGGCCTGGCGAGCCACCCTGGCGCCCTACGAACAGGCGCTTGCCGCGCTTGTCTCAGGGACCGGCGCATGACGGCGCTGAGACGTCAGGACATCGAGTGGCTGCGGGTGCTGGCCTGCCTGGGCATCGTCTGGTACCACGCCCGTGGGCCCGGGGAGGAGTTCGCGCTCTCGGGGCTCATCGTCTTCGTGATGCTGTCGGTCGTCCTGGCGCACCCCCGGGACGGGACTCTGAGGGATCGGTTGCAGGCGCGCGCTCAGCGTCTGCTCCTGCCCTGGGTGTTCTGGTGGGGGGTGTATGCCTTGCTGGAGGTGGTGACAGGGCGGGCCGGGCAGTGGACGGTCGCCGAGTGGCCGGTCTTGCTGCTGGCGGGCCCCAGCATCCATCTCTGGTACCTGCCCTTCACGTTCTTCGTGTTGCTGGCGATGGACATCTGGCACCGGTCGGTACCGGGGCCGGCCCCAGCGTGGGCCGGGTTGCTGGGGGTCTTCGCCGCCACGGCATTGCTGCTGCTTGCGGCGCAGCGCGTGCTGATGCCCGCGTCGCTGGAATATCCCTTCGCACAGTATCTTCAGGTTCTGCCGGCTGTGCTGTTAGGCTTGTCCCTGCGTTGCTGGAACACGCAGCCGCCCTGGGCCCGGTGGCTGTCCCTGGCGGGGGTCTTGCCGGGGCTGTGGGGCTTGGTCAATCATCCCGTCCGGGGAACAAGCTGGCCTTATCTGATCGGATTTCCGCTGGGGCTGCTGCTGTTGCGGCCCGGCACTCAGTACAAGGTGCCCTGGTCGGCCACCCCGCTGTCCAGGGCCACGTTGGGCATCTATCTGGTGCATCCGCTGGTGCTGATGTCGGCGGCCAAGCTTGGCTTCCTGGTGCGCAAGCCGGTTGTGATTTTGCTTGTTTTCCTGATGGCCTGGGCCGCCGTCTCTGGCGTGCACCGTCTGCTCCCGAATCTTGCCAGGCGGGTCATGTGATGTCTGAACTTCCTTCCTTGAATTCTCGAACCTGGTCGCCTCGCAGCGGTGCTGCTGGCGTGCGCCCGCTGCGTGTGCTGCATGTGGTTCGCCAGTACCCACCTGCGGTGGGTGGGCTGGAGAGCTTTGTGGCCTGTCTGGCCGCCGAGCAGCGCAACGCCGGGCTGGATGCCCAGGTGCTGACCTTGAATTCGGTGTTCCATGCCCCGCCGGCGCCGCCGCTGCCTGCGCAGGAGCGTCTCGATGGCATCCCGGTGCGTCGCCTGGCCTGGTGGGGCTCGCATCGCTATCCCCTGGCCCCGGGCGTGCTCAAGCACCTTCGCGAGTTCGACCTGGTGCATGTGCATGGTGTGGACTTCTTTGCGGACTTTCTGGCCCTCACCCAGTTCTTCCACCGACGCCCCCTGCTGCTCTCAACGCATGGGGGCTTTTTCCACACGGCTTACGCATCCCGCCTGAAGCGGCTTTTCTTTCACACCGTGACGCGTTGGTCACTGCATCGGTATGCGCACGTGTTCGCATGCAGCGAAGGCGACTTCGACACTTTTCAGGTCATCCGTCCCAATGGCATGACCCTGATCGAGAACGGCGTGGACACCGAGAAATTCCGGGGGGCAGCCGCAGCAGGCTTCCAGCCGGTGCTGGCCTTCGTGGGGCGCTTTTCCAACAACAAGCGGGTGGACCGGCTGGTGAGGCTGGTCGCGGATCTGCGCACGCGAGGGTGCGCCGCACGGCTGTTGGTGATCGGACGGGACTGGGACGGCAATCTGACCCGTCTGCAGGATCTGGTCCGGTCGCTGGGGGTGCAGGAGGCCGTCGAGATCCACACGGGCCTGAGTGACCAGCAGATCCGGACACAGCTGGGCCGGGCGTCCTTTGTGGCCAGCGCCTCCGAGTACGAGGGCTTTGGCATGACCCTGGTGGAAGGGCTTTCGGCTGGGCTGATTCCACTGGCGTCCGACATTCGCAGCTTCGAGGTCATTGTCGAGCGCGCCGGGGTGGGGCAGACGCTGGACTTCACTCGACCGGAGGTCGCGGCCAGCGTGGCCCACCAGTACATCGACCGGGTTGCGGCGGACCATCCTCGGCTTCGCCACGCCGCGCTGCAGGCGGCGAGCCACTGGAGCTGGCCCGCCACTGCCGAGCGGTTCATGGTGCACTACGACCAGATACCGGGGCATCAGGTGCGACGTTTGCAGGGGGTGGACATCGCGGTGATGACCGGCGAGGTCCTCATGCGCGAACTGGACGACTGCGCCACACGGCGTCGATCCGTGTATCTCGCTTTTGCCAATGCTCACACCCTGAACCAGGCGCGTCGGCAGCTGTCCTACCAAAATACCCTGAGGCATTTCCTCATCGTCAACGATGGCGTGGGCATGGACATCGCGAGCCGATGGCGTTATGGGCACACTTTCCCTGAAAACCTCAATGGCACGGACTTCGTGCCCCGCTGGCTGCGCGAAAGTCGCTCGCGACTTCGGGTCTTCCTGCTGGGCGCAAGGCCCGAGGTGGTGGACGCGGCCCACGCGCGGTGTCGCGAGCTCTTTCCGCGTCACGACTGGGTGGGCCATGCCCATGGCTACTTCAGTCCCGAGGAGGAGGCGGCGCTCTGCGAGCGCATCCGGCAGGCGGCACCCGATGTGCTGCTGGTGGCCATGGGCAATCCGCTGCAGGAACACTGGATTGCGCGATGCGCACCGGCAGCGGGCGTGCCGGTGGCGATCGGCGTGGGGGCGCTGTTCGACTTTTGGAGCGGCACGGCCAAGCGGGCGCCGGATTGGCTCCGCGCCATGAAGCTGGAATGGCTGTACCGGCTCTGGCGGGAGCCACGCCGCATGTGGCGGCGCTACCTGCTGGGCAACATGCTGTTCCTGCGCGCAGCCTGGGGGGACCGGCAGTGAACCTGCGACACGCCGCAGCACAGCCGCCCTGTGTGCTTCACCTGTCGGCCGACTATCCGGATGCCAACCGGGCCGAGACCACCTTGGCCGTTCGCAATTTCATCCAGGCCTGCCGAGGACTGGACCATTTCGTGGTGTCGCTCAACCGTGTTGCGCTGCCGTGGCAGGTGAACTGCATTGACGGAGATGGACGAGGCGACTCCCAGGTGCTGTCCATAAGCGACTGGGGCCTGCCGGGTG
>NZ_BADL01000217.1 GCF_000333615.1 Ideonella sp. B508-1
CTTGTACGGGTGCTCCAGCTATCCATTGGGCGCCACCGCCTCGAACAGCCGGCCATAGGGCGCGGCCAGCACGCGCTGGCGGAACTCCTCTTCCACCACCTTGCGTTCGCTGTGGAAGTTGGCCTCGTCCACATTCAGGGTGGACATGCGCTCGGCCTCGGCCCAGAGCAGGCGCTCCAGGTGGTGCGAGGGCACCGTCTCGAAGTAGGCCGTCGTGTCCTCGGCGGTGAAGGCGTTGTTCTCGCCGCCCACGTCCTCGGTCAGGCGGTCGAACTGCTCGGCCTTCAGGTGGGCCGTGCTCTTGAACATCAGGTGTTCGAACAGGTGGGCGAAGCCCGAGCGGCCCTGCGGGTCGTCCTTGCCGCCCACGCGGTACCAGACCTGCACGCTCACGCTGCCGCCACCGCCGCCGGGTTGGGCCAGCACCTGCAGGCCATTGGCCAGCGTGCGGCGCTGCAGATTCATGGGGGCCACCGTCAGGGTGGAAGCGGCCAGGGCCCAGCCGGGCAGGCCGGCGCTGGCGGCCAGCGCGCCACCCAGCCGCAGCCAGTCGCGCCGACGCATCGAGGAAGTCATCAAACACAGCTCCTGAAAGACAGGCCGGCAAGGATACAAAGGTGTCGGGCCCCTGGCCCCCCACGAAATGGGGGGTGAGTCTCTGCTGACAGCACGGTGGCAGCAGCCCCTGCGCACCATGGCGACAGGTTCCACACCGGCTTGCCGGTTCACCCTTCACAGGAGTCCCCCGCCATGTCTTCAGTTCCCCAATCCGCCCTGCACTGGTTCGAAATCCCCGTGGCCGACATCGACCGCGCCCAGCGCTTCTACGAAACCCTGCTCGGCGCGCCCCTGCGGCGCGAGGCCATGGGCCCGCAGACGCTGGCCGTGCTGCCCTATGCCGAGCCCGGTGTGGGCGGCGCGCTGCTGGCCGGCCCGGCCGCCCGCCCTCGTGCCCAGGGCGTGGTGGTCTACCTGGACGGCGGCGCCCGGCTGGAAGAAGGCCTGGCGCGCCTGGCCGAGGCTGGTGGCCAGATCCTCACCCCGCGGGTGGACTTGCCCGACGGCATGGGCAGCTTCGTCCACTTCCAGGACAGCGAAGGCAACCGCGTGGGCCTGCACGCCGCCGGCTGAGCCATCATCGGCCCATGCGCCGTGCCGACCGCCTCTTCCGCCTGACCCAGCTGATCCGGGGCCGCCGCCGTTCCACCGCCGGCTGGCTGTCGGAGCGGCTGGAGGTCTTGCTGCGCACCGTCTACCGCGACGTGGCCGATCTGCAGGCCCAGGGTGTGCCCATCGAGGGCGAGGCCGGCGTGGGCTACCGCATGGGCGCGGGCTTCGACCTGCCGCCGCTCATGTTCAGCGCCGATGAGGCCTGCGCCCTGGTGGCCGCCCTGCGCCTGGCCCAGCCCCAGATGGACCCGGCCCTGGCCGCCCAGGGCGAGCTGGCGCTGGGCCGCATCCTCTCGGTGCTGCCGCCCAGCGTGCGGGCCCAGGCCGAGGGGTTGGCCCTGTGGGTGCCGGCCAACGGCCAAGACGCCGCCACCCTGCAGCGCCTGGGCCTGCTGCGCCAGGCCATCGCCGGGCGCCAGCGGGTGCAGTTCCACTACCGCGACGCCGGGGCCCAGGGCAGCCAGCGCACCGTGCGGCCGCTGGGCTGCTTCTTCTGGGGCCAGGTCTGGACCCTGGGCGCCTGGTGCGAGCTGCGGCAGGACTTCCGCAGCTTCCGCCTGGACCGCATCGACGCGCTCGCCGTGCAGGACAGCCGCTTCCGCCACGAGCCCGGCCGCGGCCTGGCCGACTACCTGCGCCACGCCGGCGCGCCCGCCCATGCCCTGACCGGCGGTGGTGGCTGAGCCCCGCGCCTACACTGGCGCGCCTATGCCCTTGCGTCACCTGCTGCTCGCCCTGGCCGTCGTCGCGGTCTGGGGCACCAACTTCGTCGTCATTCGCTGGGGCCTGGCCGAGCTGCCGCCCTTCGCCTTCGCGGCGCTGCGCTTCGCGCTGTCCTCGCTGCCGCTGCTGCCCTTCATCGCCCGGCCGGCCACCGGCTGGCGCACCCTGGCCAGCTTCGGCGTGCTGCTGGGCGTGGGCCAGTTCGGCCTGCTCTTCCTGGCTATGCACTCGGACATCTCGCCCGGCCTGGCCTCCCTGGTCATCCAGACCCAGGTCTTCTTCACCATCGGCCTGGCCATGCTGCTGCGGGGCGAGGGCCTGCGCCCGCTGCAGATCCTGGGCTTTGCCCTGGCCCTGGCCGGCATGGGGCTGATCGGCCTGCACGTCACCGGCGCGGCCGGCACGGCCGGCGTCAGCACCCTGGGCCTGCTGCTGGTGCTGGGCGCGGCCTTCAGCTGGGCCGTGGCCAACCTGGTGGCCCGCTCGGCCGGCAAGGTCGATCCGCTGGGCTTCATGGTCTGGTCCAGCCTGGCGGCCGTGCCGCCGCTGGTGGGCATCAGCCTGCTGGCCGAAGGCGGCCCGGTCCACCTGGCCCAGGTGGTGGGCGCGGCCAGCCTGGCCGCCTGGGGCGCGGTGCTGTGGCAGGCGGTGGGCAACACCCTGTTCGGCTACGGCGCCTGGAACTGGCTGCTGGCGCGCCACCCGGCCGCCACCGTGGCGCCCACCGCGCTGCTGGTGCCGGTGTTCGGCATGCTTTCGTCCAGCGCCGTGCTGGGCGAGCCCCTGCCCCCCTGGAAGTTGGGGGCTGCCGCTCTGGTGCTGGGCGGGCTGGCACTGAACCTGCTGTCCACGCGCCTGAAGGCCCCCTCCCGCGCCTGAGCACGGCGGGGTGCCCTGTTCTGGTGAGTTCTGGTGAGATGCGCCACAAGGAGACAACCATGATGCTGCACGACCGCACCCCCACCCTCAGCCGCCTGCGCACCACGCTGGATCAATGGTCCAGCGGCACCCTGCCTGCCGATGTGGTCTGCGCCCGCTTCCGCCTGGCCGCGCTGGAGTGGAACGGCCTGCCCGAGCGCTTCGAGAGCGTGCTGGAGCGCCTGCTGCAGCCGCTGGACACCGCCGTCATGCTGGGCGACGACAGCTGCGGTTTCAGCCGCGTCGAGCTGGCCCAGGCCCTGCAGCAGTGGCTGGATCACGCCAGCCAATTGCCTGCGCGCCATTGACGCCCGCCCGGCACTGACCCCGGCTGTTCAGGACAGGCTCAGCCGCAGCCGTTCGGCCCAGCGCCGGGTCAGCGGCGTGGCCGGCTTGGCCATCAGCCGCTCGTTGAGCAGCGCCCGGCCCACCGGCGCATGCGGCGCCTGCGCGGCCGCCGCCATCAGGCTCTGGTCCACCAGATCGCGCTGCACATGGCTGCCGCCCAGGCGGCGCACCATCGGCCGCACCGCCTGCAGCGTGGTCACCGCCTGCTCGGCCTCGCCGCGGGCCAGGGCCAGCAGGCCGCGCATCACCGGCAGGCCCACCTCGCGTGCCACCGCATGGTTGCTGCGGCGGGCCTCCTCGGGCTGCATGGCCCGGGCCGCGCAGCGCGCCAGCCAGCTCTCGGCCTGCACCAGCTCGCCCGCGCCCAGGTAAGCCAGCATCAGGTGCACGTCATTGAAGGCCCAGTGCCCGGCCTCCTCCGGCGGCACCGCGGCCTCGTGCAACAGCTGCACGAAGCGTGCGCCCACATCCTCGCCCAGCAGGTGCATGCGCCACAGCAGCGAAGCCGCGTCCAGGCGCTGCGCCAGCGTGGGCGTGGCCGGGCCGGTCAGGTGGGCGTCCATCAGCCGGTGCACGCCCGGCAGGTCCAGCGCCTCCAGGCGGAACAGGGCCATGTGCCACCACAGGTGGGCGGCAAAAGCGTTGTCCTCGGCCCAGCGCGGCTGGTGCTGGCGCAGCCAGGCCGTGCCGTCTTCAAAGCGGCCCTGCATGTCCAGCGCATGGGCCACCGCATGCACCGCCCAGGGCGCGCTGGGGCTGGCGCCCACGGCGCGCCGGCCCACATCCTCGGCCTGCGGGTAGAGGTTGTTCTCCTCCAGGCCAAAGGCGTACAGGCCCAGCATGTGCGGGAACAGCGGGTCGCTCTCGTCCCACTCGGGCAGGCTGCGCGCCGGGCGCAGGCGCAGGCTGATGGTGTCGCCCAGGCACAGGTCCCAGTGGTGGGCCCATTGCAGGGCCAGCGCGTCGCGCGGGTGTTCCAGCAGCAGCTCGTCCCACAGGCGACAGGCCTGCTGCCAGCGGCCCTCGGCCACGGCGCGCAGGGCGGTCAGGTGGGCCTGCTCGCGCGGCGGCGCGTCGGCGCACAAGGGGGCGGCCTCGTCCAGCAAGGCCAGGGCGCGCGGCAGGTGGGTGGCTTCGTCCAGGCTCAGCCAGTGGCCGGCCTGCATCAGCAGGGGCAGGGCCCAGCTCGGGTCCGCACTGCGGGCGGCGTCCAGGTCGGGCAGGGGCGAGCCCTGGAAGGACATCATCCGCGCCAGCGCGGATTCGGCATGGTCGGCCGCTTCACGCACGGCGGTGCCCAGGCGTTGGTCGCGCGCATCCCGCAGGCACAGGCACGGAACGGGCGGCGAACTCACGGTGGCAGACTCCATGGGTGCGGTGGCGAATGCTTGCACTTTAAGGCATCGCCCTGCTGCAGGTCTGCGATGCGCGCTGTTGGCCCCATGGCCACGCGCAAGGAACACGGAACAACCGCTGAATCAATAATGTGCCGTGGGTGTTCCGCCTGGGCTCGGATGCACATCTCTCTTAACTCAAGTCAGGGCGGGCTCCATCGTCTGCCCATAGGGGACCTGTCACATGTCCGTCGCCGGTCGGAACCTCCTGTAGGGCTATAGTGACTTTCGATCGGAAATCCTGAAGGATTGGGATGGCTGTTGCAGTCTGTCACCTGGGCTGGAACGGTTCATGCATTTTCCGGGCGCGTCCTGCTGAGGGTGTCGTCGGGGTCAAAGTTTGTCGGAAGTGCCAATGAAGAATCAGTGCAGTTCTTGTCTGACTCACCTGTGCGTCGCACTGGCTTGGTCCGGGGTGGTTTTGCTGGCCGGGTGTGGTGGACATGACGGGGCCGCCACGCAGGTGGCGGCCAAAGTGAATGGACAGGAGCTCACGGTCCACCAGATCAATTTCGTGTTGCAGCAGAATCCTCAGCTGGCCGCCGCGGTCGGCAGCGAGGCACCTCGTCAGGTGCTGGAACGCCTGATCGATCAGGAAGTCACGCTGCAGCAAGCTCAGGCGCAAAAGCTCGATCGCGACCCGAACGTGGCCGCGGCCATCGAGGCCGCCAGGCGAGATATCCTTGCCAGGGCCTACATGGACCGTCAGCTGGAAAGAGTGCCCGCGCCGACACCGCAGGAGGTGCAGGCCTACTTCGACAGCAAGCCGGAGCTTTTTGCGCAGCGGCAGATCTACACTTTGACCGAAGTGCAGCTGACCTTGCCGCCTGAGGCGGTGGCCGAACTGCGGTCCTTGTTGCAGTCTGGAAAGACTGCCGAGTTTCTCGCCCAATGGGCTGGCAGCAAGCAGTACCGTATGCTGGTCAACCACCTTGCACGGCCGGCCGAGGGGCTGCCGCTGACCATGCTGCCTCAATTGGCCTCCGCGGCGGATGGGCAGGGGGTGATGCAGATGGAGGGCGGCTCGGCCCATGTCTTTTTTGTCGAGTCTCGCCGCGCCGAGCCGGTGACCTTGGAGCAGGCGCGCGCAGCCATTCAGGCCGCGATTGCCAACGAGCGCAAGCGCCAGGCGGCGGTGGACGAGGTGAGGCGGCTGCGTGGAGCCGCCAAGGTGGAGTATGTTGGGCTGTTTGCTGCCTCCGCCCCCGAAGGGGCGATGGGGCCGCTTGCCACGATGCCTGTGGAGGCCGCCGGATCTGCGGCGTCCGCGGGGCTGACCGATGCAACCTTGAAGAAAGGCTTGGGCTTGAAATGAAGCAATTCCTGCGCAGTCTGTTCCTTGCGCTCCTGACGGCCTTTGTCGTCCTGTCGCCTGTTCGAGCCGCCGGGACGGCCGAGATCCCGGAGTACCGCCTGGGTGGCGGTGATCTGATCAAGATTCTGGTCTACCAGAATCCCGACCTGACGCTGGAAACGCGTCTGTCGGACAGTGGCAGTACGTCCTATCCTCTTCTTGGGACCATCAAGCTGGGTGGGCTGACTGTGGCGGAGGCCGAGCGTCTGATCGCCGACGGCCTGCGCAAGGGCGAGTTCGTCAAGGACCCTCAGATCACCGTGGTGCTGGAGACCGCGCGGGGCAGTCAGGTGAGCGTGCTGGGACAGGTTCAGAAGCCGGGGCGCTATGTGCTGGAAACGGGGCAGACCCATCTCAGCGACGTGTTGGCGATGGCCGGGGGGATCACGCCGCAGCTGGGGGCGGATCAGGTCGTCGTGGTGGGCACGCGCGATGGCAAGCCCTTCCGCAAGGAAGTGGACCTGGCCCAGATGTTCAGCAGCGCGGAGCGTCCGAACGACCTGATCATGCAGGGCAATGACGTGGTCTACGTGGACCGGGCGCCGGTCATCTACATCTATGGCGAAGTGCAGAAGCCGGGGCAACTGCGGCTGGAGCGCGGCATGACTCTGCTGCAGGGCTTGGCCGCCGGTGGCGGGCTGACGCAGCGGGGGACCGAGCGGGGCATCCGCATCCACCGCCGTACGCCCACGGGCACGCAGGTCCTCGAGCCTGACATGCAGATCCGACTGCAGGACGGTGACGTGATCTACGTGCAGCAGAGTCTGTTCTGAGCAGGTGGGTTCGATGAGCTTTTCCCAATTCATTTCCATCCTGCGGGCGCGCTGGCGTCTGTCCCTGCTGGTCTTGACCGTGACCGTGCTGGCAACCGTTGTGGTCAGCCTCTATCTGCCCAAGCGTTACACCGCCACGGCCAGCGTGGTGGTCGAGGTCAAGCCCGATCCCATCAGCGGCGCTGTCTACGGCGGCATGATGAATCCGAGCATCATGGCGACCCAGGCCGACATCCTCACCAGCGACCGGGTCGCGCGGCAGGTGGCCAAGAGCCTCAAGCTCGCGCAGAACCCCGAGATCGTCAGCCAGTGGCGGGACGCCACCCAGGGAAAGGGATCGATGGATGACTGGCTGGCCGGGCTGCTGAAACGCCAGCTGGAGATCCTGCCCAGCCGGGAATCGAATGTCATCACCATCAACTACCAGGCGGCCGATCCTGCTTTTGCAGCGGTGGTGGCAAACGCTTTCGTGCAGGCCTACATCGACACCACCATCGACCTGAGAGTGGAGCCGGCGCGGCAGTACAGCGGGTTCTTCAACCAGCGGGCCCAGGGCGCGCGCCAAAAGCTCGAGGCCTCGCAGACGCGGCTGTCCGAGTACCAGCGTGAGCG
>NZ_BADL01000216.1 GCF_000333615.1 Ideonella sp. B508-1
AATCCCAAGCCGGTAGCGAGGGCATTCCCAGAATGTGGCGCGCTTCGCTTCCAGGCGACAAAAAAGACACTGTGTTTTATATATTGGCCATTAGTCATGTCGGAAGTCAAATTGAATATGACGGGTACTTCGACGCCGTCGTGGTTCCCGCGTATTTGGGCTCGGATGTCCTGCACTTCGAGGATGGAGGCAAACTGCCGACCAATACTCAACCAGAATGCGAAAAGAGCCTCTCGAGTCCGGCAGGGATAGCAATCCTCAACAAAGCCCGTGAAACTGTCGGAAGGAACTCAGTCGAGTACTTCAGACGCCTTGCGAAATTCTTGCCAGCGCCGGCCAATGACGAAGCTCTGATCCGCAGCAATGCGAAGATTTTTACCCAGGGCCTTAGCGAGTACAGCATCGTGCAGACACTCAGAGCCCAATACATCTATTTGAAGTCTCAAAGTTCCACGAACGCCAAATATCCTGGGTATCCCTTTCGACCGGTAGTCGAGCGTCTAGTGCAACTTAAGCCATCCATTCAAATCAAATCGATGGATGAGCCGAATGATCTGGCGAGGGCATTTTGCTCAGCCGGCGAAAAACGCGCCGGGATAATTGCTGAATATATGAAACTATACGACATGAGCAATGATGGGGAATCAATTGATTCAGCCGTGAAAGAGGTCGATAAAGAAATGCGAAGCGCTCTTGAGGACCATTTTTTACATCTGGATCTCTACGAATCGGCGTTCACTTGCTTCAGGACCCACCTATGGGAGCAACGTTTTAAAGATATGCTCGACGGAAAGGTTCACTTTCTTGCGCTCGGCGCTGCACATCTATTTCCAAGTACTGGCCCTGTCGCGTCATGCCAGGGGCTTCTTCAAGATCTACATGAAAACGGATTTATGGTCGAAAAAGTCCGCTGACGTAGAAAGCGGGGGGCAATCCCCATGATCAGCAATCAAGCCAAAACAGCAGAGGATTCACATGCGAGTCATTGAAAGAGAAATGTTCCGCCACATCGCCGGCGGCGCCGGAGCTCCTCCGGTGCAAAAACCGATTAGCACGGCGATCCAGGGCACCACGCAAACATCCGTCTTCAGCTTGCCGGGCGGCGCCACGCTGGCCGTGATCTGCACCGGCTTTTCGGCCAACCTGTCGTTCGGTCTCCAGGCCGGCAAGCTCGTCCCGCTCGGGGGATCGGCGGGCGTGCAAAACGGCACTTGCACCGCCATCACCTACGACAGCAAGGGGCACCCAATCTCAACGATCAAGGTGGGGGCGGCTGACTTCGACAACGGCGACATCCAAGTGGCGTCGAACGGCACGACTTACGACAGCGGCAGCGCGTAAGCTCCCCTGTCAAGCAGACAGTTGATTCCTAGAGTCTGCGGCAGTTGTGGTGATCAGTCTGGGCATGAACTGCTTGGGCGGCACGCCACCGAGCGCGTCATGCGGTCGGTACTCGTTGTATTGGGTCAACCAGTCGTCGGCGATGGCCTGGACCTGCTCGATGGAATTGAACAGGTAGGCATCGAGCACCTCGGTGCGGAAGGTCCGGTTGAATCGCTCGACGTAGGCGTTCTGGTTGGGCTCGCCGGGCTCGATGTAGTTCAGGGCAATGCCTTTGCGCTGGGCCCATGCGACGAAGTCGTGGCTGGTCATCTCCGGCCCGTTGTCCATGCGGATCGACAGCGGCGCGCCGTACCACGCCACCAGC
>NZ_BADL01000215.1 GCF_000333615.1 Ideonella sp. B508-1
CCCGACATCAGCGCCCACGGCGGCTGGCGCGCCTACCTGGCCAGCCAGCGCTGAGCCGCACCGAGACCGACCATGACCCTGCCGACCGAACAGATCGACCTGCCCGAGGTGCTGCGCGAGGTGGAAGCCGCCTTCCATGCCTACGAGGCCGCGCTGATGGGCAACGATGTCGAGGCCCTCAACGCCTTCTTCTGGCAAGACCCGCGCACCACCCGCTACGGCATTGGCGACCGGCAGTGGGGCCATGCCGAGCTGGTGGCCTACCGCCAGGCCACACCGGCGCCCAGCTTCACCCGCCGGCTGGAGCACCTGCGCCTGCATGCCTTCGGGCCCGACCATGCGGTGGCCCAGGTGGAGTTCGTGCGCAGCGACACCGCGCTGCGCGGCTTCCAGACCCAGACCTGGGTGCGGCTGGCCGAGGGTTGGCGCATCGTCAGCGCGCACGTCAGCATGATCCCCTGGCCCGCGGACTGAGCCGCAGACCGCCACCGTATGATGACCCTCCGATGAAGCCGCGCCTGCCGTTCGCCCCTGCCTCCGCCCTCGGCCCTGCGGCCCCGGCCCCCGCCGATGCGGCCCCCACCCTGGCCGACCAGGCCTATGAGCGCATCAAGGGCCTGATCTTCGACTTCAGCCTGATGCCGGGCGACCGCTTCAGCGAGACCGAGCTGGCCGAGCATGTGCAGGTCAGCCGCACCCCCTTGCGCCAGGCCCTGCAGCGGCTGCAGCGCGAGGGCTTTCTGCAGGTCTTTCCCAAGCTGGGCTGGCAGGTGGCGCCGCTGGATTTCGACAAGTTCGACGAGCTCTACGACCTGCGCATCCTGCTGGAATGCCATGCGGTGGGCCGCCTGTGCGAAAGCGTGGACCGCGCCGGCCTGGCAACCCTGAGCGCCCTGTGGGAGGTGGCGCCCGAACAGCGTCTGGACACCCCGGCCGCGGTGCGCGACCTGGACGAGGCCTTCCACCGCAGCCTGGTCGACGGCAGCGGCAACCACGAGATGATGCGCGTGCACGCCGAGATCACCGACCGCATCCGCATCATCCGGCGGCTGGACTTCACCAAGCCGCCGCGGGTGGAGGCCACCTACGACGAGCATGGCGCCATCCTGCGAGCCATCACCCGGCGCCGCGCCGCCGAGGCCCAGCGCCTGCTGCGCGCCCACATCGAGCAGAGCAAGCTCGAGGTCAGGCACATCACGCTGGACATGCTCTACCGCGCCCGCCAGATCGGCTGAACCGTGCGTTTCGTGGCCGGGGTGTGCCCGGCCGACCACAGCCCTGTCCTCGATTCAGGGGACCGGCGGCATGACTTTGCTCAAAGTCGCCGATTTGCAGTAAGTTACGTCTGACGTTTCGCCGGCACAGCCGTTGGGAGGACTTGCCGCAGCAGGCGTCGGGACGGACCGGTGATTCCTCAGAACAGGCAAGAAGAAGGCGGCAGCTGGCTGGCGGCCGGTGGGCCGGAAGGCACCCGGTCGCACCGGGCCTTTCTGCATTTGTTCTGGGTCAGCAGCTTTGCCCTGATCCTGCTGCTGGAGGGCTACTCGCTGTGGGTCGGGGGCAACCCGATGTCGCGCCTGCTCTTCAACGCGGTCTTCCTGGTCTGCGCGCTGGGGGCCCTGGCGCTGCTGCAGCGGGGCCAGATCCAGCGGGTGACCCTGCTGACGGCCACCCTGCCACCGGCCCTGCTGATGCTGGTGATCTTCACCGCGCGCTCGATCTACATCCCTGCCGTGGCGGCCCTGCCGCCGATGGTGGTGGCAACGGCCTGGCTGCTCGGCCGACGTGCCGCTGTCTGGATCACCGCGGCCGCCGTGCTGGAGGTGATGGGCCTGGGCCTGTACCTGCACCTGGGCGGCCAGCCCCGCCTGCCCCCTCCCGAGCCCCTGCAGTACGCCATCACACTGCTGGTCTTTCTGCTCAGCAGCCTGTCCATCGGCCTGCTGTCGGAATCCAGCCACCGGGAGCAGATCCGCATCGCGCAGGAACATGCCTTCGTGGACGGGCTCACCGGCCTGGCCAACCGCCGGCTGTTCATGGAGCGGCTGGGTCAGTCCCGGCAGGACAGCCAGAACCCCTCGCGCCATGGCGCCCTGCTGCTCATCGACGTGGACCAGTTCCACCACTTCGGTGCCGCCTTCGGCGCCCGCCTGGGCAATTCCCTGCTGATGACCGTGGCCGAGCGCCTGCGCCTGCTGGTGGGGCCGGACATGACCCTGGCCCGGCTGGAAGGCGATGTCTTCGGCGTGCTCGTCACCGGGCGGCCCCAGGCCGGCGAGCTGCTGCTGGAGGTCACCCGCCTGGCCGAGCAGATCAGCCGGGCCATGGCCCAGCCCATCCACCTGGAAGGCAAGCCGCAGTCCCACACGGCCACCGTGGGGATCAGCACCTTCGACGGCCCCGGCAGTGCCGGTGACCTCTTGCACCAGGCCGAACAGGCCGTCGCGCAGGGCAAGGCCCTGGGCCGGGGCCGGGTGCACTTCTTCGACCCGGACCGCGCGGAGATCGCCCAGCAACGCGCCCGGCTGGAAGCCGATCTGCGGCTGGCCCTGCAGCAGGGCCAGCTGCTGCTGCACTACCAGCCCCAGGTCCGCGATGACCGGCCCATCGGCGCCGAGGCCCTGGTGCGCTGGCAGCACCCCGAGCGCGGCCTCATCCCGCCGGGCGAGTTCATCCCGGTGGCCGAAGCCTGCGGCCTCATCGTGCCCCTGGGCCAATGGGTGCTGGAGCAGGCCTGCGCCGTGCTGGCCCAGTGGCGGCGCGACCCGCTGCTGGCGCCGCTGACCCTGTCGGCCAACGTCAGCGCCCACCAGATCCAGCAGCCCGACTTCGTGCCGCACCTGACGCGGCTGATCGAGCGCAGCGGCTGCAACCCGCAGCGCCTGAAACTGGAGCTGACCGAAAGCACCTTCATCGGTGACGAGCAGACCGCCATCCGGGCCATGACCGCCCTGCGGGCCCTGGGCATCCGCTTCTCGCTGGACGACTTCGGCACCGGCTACTCCTCGCTCGGCCACCTCAAGAAGCTGCCGCTGGACCAGATCAAGATCGATCAGTCCTTCGTGCGCGACCTGCTGGACGACCCGGACGACGCCGCCATCACCCAGGCGATCACGCAGCTGGCGCGCAACTTCGGCATGGAGGTGATGGCCGAGGGCGTGGAGCTGCCGGCGCAGCGCAGCGCCCTGGAAAGCCTGGGCTGCCACGCCTTCCAGGGCGATCTCTTCGCCCGGCCCAAGCCCCTGCCCGCCTTCGAGGACTTCTGCCGTCGGCACCTGGCCGCAGCCGCCGGGGCCCGTCGGGCATGATGGCCACCTCCCACCACCCACCACCCGCACACACCATGCCCCGCGTCACCATCCAGTTGCCCGCCAGCCTGCCTTTTCGCACCGAGCTGCCCCTGCTGATCTCCCAGATCAACCACGCCGGTCACCTCGACAACGCCCAGGTGCTGGTGCTGGTCAGCGAAGCCCGCCAGCGCTTTCTGCGCTGGATGGGCTACCGCTCGGAAGCGGACATCGAGGGCCTGGGCATCATACTGGCCGACAACGCGGTGCAGTACCGCAGCGAGTCCTTCTACGGCGAGGTCATGGTCATCGAGATGGCCGCCGACGACTTCAGCCGCCGCGGCTGCGACTTCGTCTGGCGCATGACCGAGAAGCTCTCCGGCCGCGAGGTGGCGCTGGGCAAGGCCGGTGTGGTGTTCTTCAACTACGAGACCCGCCAGGTCGCCGACGTGCCCGCGAGCTTTCGCAGCCGCTGGCCCTGAGCGCCTCGGCGTCGTCCCTGCCGCAAATCGGACTGCTCCGACAGACGCGCACGCGGGTGACCGCCAGCATGGAGGGCCAAGGAGCCCCCTGCATGAACGACTGGATCACCCTTTACACCGGCAACGACCTCGAACACCTGGCGGTGGCCCTGGGCGTGTTTGCCACGGCCCTTCTGCTCTTGACCGGCGCCCGCGGCCTGATGATCAGCCGCCTGGAAAAGTATGCGCCGCAGACCGACACGCGCTGGGACGACACCCTGCTGGAGGTGGCCCGGGCCACCCGGCGCTTCGCCCTGCTGGCCCTGTCGCTGATGCTGGGCTTGCGCATGCTGGAGGTGCCCGATCGCCTGGGGCACCTGCTCGACAAGGGCATGGTGCTGGTCTTCATCCTGCAGGCGGGCCTGTGGATGCAGGCGGCCTTGCAGGCCTGGCTGCTGGGCCGTCAGCGTGCCAGCCTGGAGCAGCACAACGCCCAGCTGCAGACCAACCTCAGCATGATGCGCTGGGGCATGCAGTTGCTGCTGTGGACCGTCGTGGTGCTGATGGTGCTGGACAACCTGGGCTTCAACATCACCGCCCTGGTCGCCTCCTTGGGCATTGGCGGCGTGGCCGTGGCGCTGGCGGTGCAGAACATCCTGGGCGACCTCTTCGCCTCGCTGTCCATCTCGCTGGACAAGCCCTTCCTGGTGGGCGACTTCATCGTGGTGGACGCGCTCTCGGGCACCGTCAAGCATGTGGGCCTGAAGACCACCCGCATCCAGAGCATCACCGGCGAAGAGGTGGTGGTGGCCAACAACGACCTGCTCAAGAGCCGCATCCGCAACTACAAGCGCATGCAGGAGCGGCGCATCGTCTTCCGCTTCGGCCTGACCTATGACACCCCCACCGACACCCTGCGCCAGGTGCCCGAACGGGTGAAGGCCATCATCGACGGCCTGGACAACGCCCGCTTCGACCGCGCCCACTTCGCCGCGCTGGGCGAAGGCAGCCTGGACTTCGAGGTCGTCTACATCATGACCGTGGCGGACTACGGCCCCTACATGGACGCCCAGCAGCAGATCAACCTGGCGCTGATGGACATGGCCCGCGAGCTGGGCACCGGCTTCGCCTTTCCCACCCGCACCCTGCAGCTGGCCCTGCCCGAGGGCCAGGGTCTGACGCCGGCCCCCAGTGCGGCAGGCTGACACGCAGGACGCACGCCTTCCTACACGGGCACCTCTCCTGGGCCGATGGCCCGGGGCCAGCGTGCTGCCTACAGTGAACCCATCGCCGGCCCGCACGGGGCCGCGAACCCATGGAAGACACCGTCTTCTTCCCACAGAGAGGAGTTCACCATGCTGCACTACACCGTCGTCTTTCTCGTGATCGCGCTGATCGCCGCCCTGCTGGGCTTTGGTGGCATCGCCGCCGGCGCGGCAGGCATCGCCAAGATCCTGTTCCTGGTCTTTCTGATCATGGCGGTCGCGTCCTTCGTGGCCGGCCTGTTGCGCAAGCGCTGAGCACCACTCTCCGCCCTTCACCCCATCAGGAGCCCACCATGAACACCCCCCTGCACCACCCCACCCTGCGCACCCTGGCCCTGGCCACCCTGTGCGCCTGCGGCCTGAGCCTGGCCGCCTGCTCCGAGCACGACGCCGACAAGACCGCGGGCGACAAGGTCGATGCTGCCATCGCGCAGGCCGACGCCAAGATCGATGCCGCCCAGGCCCGCGCGTCCGAAGAGCTGAGCCAGGCGCGCGACGCCAGCGCCGAGGCCGCCGCCGAAGTGGGCGACAAGTTCGAGCGCACATCCAAGAAGGTGGCCAGCGCGGTGGACGACGCCGCCATCACCACCGCCGTCAACGCCAAGCTGGCCCAGGACCCCAAGCTCAATGTGCTGAAGATCGACGTGGACACCCGCAACGGCCACGTGCTGCTCAAGGGAGAAGCGCCGGACAAGCAGTCCCGCGCCCGCGCCACCCAGCTGGCCCAGCAGGTCGAAGGGGTCCGCACCGTGGAAAACCAGATGGAAGTGCGCGGCTGAGTCAGCCCGCGGGCGGGGGCAAGCCGGCCAGATCCTGCGGGGTGTCCACATCCAGCAGGCAGCCCGGGTCGTCCACGGCAATGTGGATGAGCCGCCCTTCCTGTTGACGCAGCAGCGCGCGGGCGCCCTCGTCGCCGCCCAGGCTGGTCAGTTGGGGCCCCCAGTGCCGGCCAAAGCCCACCGGATGCCCCCGGCGCCCCTGGTGAAAAGGCGCCACCAGCGCGTCGTCATGCACCAGCGCTGCGGCCACCTGCCGCACCGTGGCCTTGGCCACGCAGGGCATGTCGCCCAGGGCGACGACCCAGCCCGGCGCCTGCGCGTGGGCCTGCACGGCCGCTGCCAGCGCCGCACCCATGCCCTCCACCGCCGCGGCGCTGCTCAGCAGCGCGATGCCGGTGTCCGCCAGGGCCGACCGCAGTGCCTGCTGCCCCGGCCGCAGCACCGCCACCGCCCGGCCCAGTGGCCCCAGTGCGGCCACCAGCGTGCGGGCGCTGGCCACCGCCACCGGCGTGCCATCGGCCAGCGGTGCCAGCAGCTTGTCGCCGCCGAAACCCCGGCCGAAACCCGCGCACAGCAGGATGCCAAGCGGGCCAGGCTCCGTGCCAGGGCGCTGCATGGCGACGCTCAACCCTCCTCGTCAGCTGATCGCGCAGCGGCAGCTGGCGGATGCGCCGGCCCGTGGCCGCGAAGATCGCATTGCACAAGGCCGGTGCCACCGGCGGCAGCGGCGGCTCGCCCACGCCGCCCGGTGGCAGCGCCGGGTCGTTGTTGACCAGGTGGATGCGGAGGGTGCGTGGCGACTGGGCGTGGCGCAGCACCTCGTAGTCGTGGAAGTTGCTCTGCTTGACGTGCCCGTTCTCGAAGCTGATCTCGCCGGTCAGCGTCAGGCCGATGCCCATCACCGCCGCGCCTTCCAGCTGTGCGCGGATGCGCTCGGGGTTGATCTGCGGGCCGCAGTCGATGCCCATGTCCACCGCCACGATCTGCAGTGCGCCCTTGGCGTCCACCGCCACCTCCACCACCGTGGCGGTGTAGCTCATGAAGCTGTACGCAAAGGCCAGGCCCAGGCCGTGACCCTTGGGCAGCTTGCGGCCCCAGCGAGCGCCCTGCGTCACCGCCTCGATCACGCCGCGCAGCCGCCCGGTGTCCACCGGGTACAGCTCGGGCGATTCGCCGTAGTTCCAGTGGTCGCCCAGCGCAGCCGGGGCGATCTGGCGCGGCGGGCCGATGAGCTCCAGCGCGTAGTCCTTCGGGTCGCGGCCGGCGCGGTGGGCCAGCTCGCTCAGGAAGCACTGCACCGCGAAGGCGTGCGGGATGTTGGACACCGAACGGAACCAGCCGATGCGGGCCATGGCCTCGGCCTCGCCCACCTCGATGCGCACGTTCGGGATGGCGTAGGGCACGTTGATGGCCGTCATGCCGACCTCGAACTCGGCCTCGGTCTTGACGCCCGGGGCGAACAGCGAGGCGATGGACGGCGCCACCGTGCGGTGCAGCCAGGTCTCGGGCCGGCCGTCGGGGCGCAGCACCGCCTCCAGCCGCTCCACCGACACGGTGTGCAGGTAATCGTGGCGGATGTCGTCGTCGCGCGTCCACACCACTTTCACCGGCGTGCCGGGCATCGTCTTGGCGATCAGTGCGGCCTCCACCACGTAGTCGGGCTTGGACTTGCGGCCGAAGCCGCCGCCCAGCAGCGCCTGGTGCACCGTCACCTGCTCGGGCTTCAGACCCAGCACGCCGGCCACGCCCTCCACCGCAGCCTGCGGGTTCTGGCAGGAGGTCCAGACCTCGCAGCGCCCTTCGGTGACCAGGGCCGTGGCGGCCGGCGGCTCCATGCTGGCGTGGGCCAGGTGGGGCAGGTAGTACTCGGCCACCAGCTTCTGGGCCGGCGCGGCCTGGGCCAGCGAGGCCAGCGCATCGCCATCACTGCGCACCGCCTTGCCCGGCGCGCGGGCGCTGGCCTCCAGGGCCTGGCGGTAGCGGGCGGAGTCATAGGCGCCGTTGGGGCCGTCGTCCCAGTCGATCTTCAGCGCCGCGCGGCCCTGCATGGCCGCCCAGGTGTTGCGGGCCACCACGGCCACGCCGCCCAGGGGCTGGAAGGCCGGCACGCCCTTGAAGGGCGGGATGTCGACGATCTTCTGTACCCCCGGCACCTGCAGGGCCGCGGCGCTGTCCACCGTCTTGACCTTGCCGCCCACCACCGGCGGGCGGGCCACCACGGCATACACCATGCCGGGCAGGTGGATGTCCTGGCCATAGACGGCGCGGCCCTGGCCGATGTCCGCCAGGTCCACCGGCCGCACCTGGCCCTTGCCGATGTAACGGAACTCGGCCGTCGTCTTCAAGCGAAGGGCCGAGCCCGCCGGCACCGGCTGGCGGGCGGCCGCGGTGGCCAGCGCGCCATAGCCCAGGCGGCGGCCGCTGGCGCTGTGCAGCACCTCGTGGTGCACGGCCTTCACCTCGCCCACCGGCACGCTCCACTTGGCGGCGGCGGCGGCTTCCAGCATCTGGCGGGCTGCGGCGCCCACGCGGCGCATGGGCAGGTAGAAGTGGCGGATGCTGCGCGAGCCGTCGGTGTTCTGGTTGCCGTAGCGGGCCTGGCCCGCGTCGGCCTGCACCACCTTGACCCGGGCCCAGTCGGCTTCCAGTTCGTCGGCCACCACCATGGGCAGGCTGGTGCGCGCGCCGGTGCCCATCTCGGCCCGGTGGGCCATGATCTGCACCCGGCCATCGGCCCCGATGCTGACGAAGACCCGCGGGTCGTCCACCGTGCCGCCGGGCATGGCGTCGCCGCCGTACTTCTTGGCTTCTGCGGCGTGCACCACGCCGTCCAGCCCCACCGACAGCACCAGGCCACCGGTGGCGGCCTTCAGCAGGGTGCGACGCGAGAGTGACAGATTCGCGGTGTTCATCACTTCGCTCCTTGAAGGCGGCTGGCCGCCAGCTGGATGGCCGCACGGATGCGGGGATAGGTGCCGCAGCGGCAGATGTTGCTGTTCATCGCCTCGTCGATCTGGCGCTCCGAGGGCTTCGGCTGCTGCTTGAGCAGGGCCACCGCCGACATGATCTGCCCGGCCTGGCAGTAGCCGCACTGGGCCACGCCCAGTTCCACCCAGGCCTGCTGCACCACGCGGCCCACGCGGTCGTCGGCCATGGCGTCGATGGTGCTCACCGCCTGGTCGCCCACCGCGGCAATGGGCGTCACGCAGGCGCGCGTGGGCCGGCCGTCGATGTGCACGGTGCAGGCACCGCACAAGGCCATGCCGCAGCCGAACTTGGTGCCGGTCATGCCCAGCTCGTCGCGCAGCACCCACAGCAGCGGGGTTTCGGGCGGGGTGTCCACCGCCACGGGGCGGCCGTTGATCTTCAGGGTGGTCATGGGTGGGTCACCGCTTGAGTGGAAGGTTGGGAAGGAGCAGAGGCCAGCGCCACACCGTTCTTGGTGGCCACCACCTCCGCCAGGATGGACAGGGCAATCTCGGCCGGCGTCTTGCTGCCGATGGGCAGGCCGGCCGGGCCGCGCAGGCGGTCGAGCTGGGCGTCGGTCAGGCCGAAGTGCTCGCGCAGGCGCTGGCGCCGGGTGGCGCTGTTGCGCCGCGAGCCGATGGCGCCGACGTAGAAGGCCTCGGTCTGCAGCGCGTCGATCAGGGCCAGGTCGTCCAGCTTGGGGTCGTGGCTGACGGCCACCACCGCGGTGCGGTGGTCCGGCCGCAGGCGCTGCACCAGGTCGTCGGGCATCTCGCGGCTGAAGCCGATGCCAGGCTCTGCCCAGTCCGCCTGCTCGGGCCGCGGGTCGCACACGGTCACGTCAAAGCCCATGCCACGCGCCATGCCGGCCAGGTAGCGCGACAAATCCCCCGCCCCGATCAGCAGCAGCCGCGCCTGCGGCCCCAGCTGGCTGACGAAGTGGTGTTCATCGGCCCAATGGGGCACGGCGTCATGCGCGCCGGGCGCCAGCGTGACGACCCCACTGCGCAGGTCCAGCGTGCGCTGCAGGCTCTGGCGCTGCTCCAGCGCAGCCAGGGTCTCGGCCAAGCGGCTGTGGGCCGACAGGGGCTCCAACATCAGCTCCAGCGTGCCGCCGCAGGGCAGGCCGAAGCGCTGGGCCTGCTCGGTCGTCACGCCGTAGCGCACCAGGCGCGGGCGGTCGGTGGCGGCGTCCAGGCCGATGTCGCCCTGGCGCAGGCGGTGCACCAGGTCGTCTTCCACACAGCCGCCGGAGACCGACCCGACCGTGAGGCCATCCTCGCGCAGCGCCATCAGCGAGCCCGGTGGCCGGGGCGACGAGCCCCAGGTGCGGGCCACGGTGACGAGCAGCACCCGCTGCCCCTGGGCCTGCCACTGCAGGCTCTGGCGCAGCACCTGTGCATCCAAGGGTTCCATGGTCTGCGTCCTTCCTGTTCTGATGAGCGGCGCCCCGGCGCCGGGCAGCACAAGGATCGCACGTTAAGACGACAGGCGCGGTCTGTGTATTCGGGTCAGACCTCTAGACCACCAGAAGCCAGCGCATGGATGCGGCGCCGATGTCCGGGGCCTGCCGAAGCGGCACACGCGCCATTGCGCTTCTGCGCGGTTTGCGCTGTCAGGCAAAAAGCCTGGTCCTGCCGGGCAATCGTCCGGTCAGGCGGGTCATATGCTCGTCACAACAAACAAGGGCCCCACCCATGACTTCACAAATCACTTCTGTCAGTGATGCGAACTTTGATACCGAAGTGGCGCGCAGCGAACTTCCCGTCCTGATCGATTTCTGGGCGCCGTGGTGCGGGCCCTGCATGCCCCTGATGCCGACCCTGCAGGCCTTGGCCCCCCTCTACGAAGGCAGCCTGAAGATCGTCAAGGTCAACATCGATGAATGCCCCGTGCTGGCTGAGAAGTTCAACGTCCAAGGGATCCCCTACCTTGTGCTGGCCAAAGGCGGCGAAGCCACGGCCACCTTGCACGACCGCAGCCGCACCCGTCTGGTCAACGAGCTCGATGCACTCCTCGATCAGGAGGGTGAGGCATGAGCGGCGACACGCGGTACTGCGCCTTCCTCGGTGATCCGGCGCGCAAGGCGCACATGGTCAGCCGGGTCCGCGACCAGCGGGCCCTGGGGCGGGCTTTTCCGCTGCCTTATCTGAAGTGGCGGACGGATGGCGGGATGGTCTCGCTGTCGGGCGCCCTGGCTGAGACGCAGGATCCGGAAGAGTTCACGGCGCGCACCGGCTTGCCGATCGAGCTGGCCACCTTGTGCGAAGGCCTGGTCTACATGGGTGTCGAGTTCGGCGAGGACAAGAGTACCCCCTTGGGCCTGGCCATGAAGGGTGGCGACGCCATCACCGGGTTTGCGATGGCGTGGCTGGAGGCCATTCCGGTGGGCGCGGATCTTGGACATGCCGTGCCGTGCTTCATGCACAGCTTCCTGGCCTCCATCCTGGCGCACGATTTCGCCATGGCCGCCCACCTGTCCCCGGCCATGCGGGCATGCGGCGAGCGAATTCTCGGCTTGTGGGAGCGCGAGATGGGCGGCATGCCGGTGGCATCCAAGGAATGGCGGAGCCTGCGGACCGAAGCGCTGCGGGCCGCTGAAGATCCCGGCGATCCCTGGGGCTACGCCCTGTCGGAACTGGTCGAGTCCCTGACGTGGCCGGTCCACGGGCTGGCGCCTGAATTCACGCCGATCCTCCAGATCTTCATGAAGGAACTGCGCCAGTTCCTGGCTGCCCCCTTCCTGTGCAGCGAGGACAGGGCCCTCCTGGCGCAGTCCTTGGTCGGCTTTCGTGAACTGGGCCGAGCCCAGCGCGATCCTGAGCTGTCGCAACTGCCCACTGAAACGCTGCTGGAGCGCCATCCGCACACCAAGCAGGCGGTGCTCGCGTCGATGAAGCCGGAGATGCAGGCCCGCATGAATGCAGCCAAGCAGCAGGCGCAGTCTGAATCGGATCGCTTGCTGCGCCATCAGATGGACAGCCTTCTCAGCTTCATCGAGACAGCCGAGCCAAGCCCGGCGAGCGCCGCATGACGGCTTCCATCGCAGCAGGTGCACAGCATGACTGACGACGCGATCACAGACCCTGCCGCAGTCGATGCGGTGAGAACCGAGATGCCCCAGGAGAGCAATGGCAAGTCCTTGCGGGCCGACCTTCGTTATGGCGCGTCGCTGGTCGCGCAATACGTCAAGGCCGACCCGCTGCTGGGCTCGCTGCTGATCGCCTATCAGTTTGCTCACAGCGGGCTGGCGATGTCCTTCTTCTTGAAGATGCAGCTGGCCTTTGCGGACATCGTCAATGCGCTCGCTGCGCACAATGCCGCCGTCATTCCGAGCATCATCACCAAGATCCTGATGTTCGGTGTCGTGACCACGGTCCTGGCGGCCATCGGCACCTGGTCTCGCCTGTCGCTGCGCATGCGCATGCGCCGGGTGTTGACGACCACGCTGCTCGACCGATGGATGAACGGCAACCGCTTCTTCCACCTGGAGCGGCGTGCGCAGATCGACTACCCGGAACAGCGCATTCAGGAGGACGTCTACCAGTTCGTCGACAAACTGACCCTGATTGGCGTTTCCATCCTGGCCTCGCTGTTCGGCGTGTTTCTCTACACGGGCCAGCTGTGGCGGCTGTCGCCGCCGGTGGTGGTGCCGGCCCTCGGGATGACCGAGCCCGTCCCCGGCTTGCTGGTCTATCTCGCCTTTGGCTTTGCCGTGGCAATGACCTTGCTGGTGCATTGGGTGGGCGCACTGCTGACGCGGGCCGAGGTCGTTCGCCAGCGGCTTGAAGCGCAGTTCCGTTCGGAAATGCACGCGGTCCGGGAGAACGGCGAGTCGATCGCCTTTGTCCGCGCGGCACCGCTGGAGCGTCGGCGGCTGGCCGACACCTTCCTGCTGATCGTGGCGAACTGGCGCACCTACACCTTCGCCAACATGCGGATCGCGGTGACCACCGGGCTGCCCGACATCCTGCTGATGTTGATGCCCTACCTGCTGTGCATTCCCTTCGTGCTTGATGGGCGCATGCAGATCGGCGACATCCAGATCGTCTCGGCCTCGTTCAGCCAGGTCTACAACGGCATCGGCGCGTTCATCACGCAATATGCCGAGATCGCCACCTGGCGGTCGTCCATCGCGCGCTTGCGCTTGCTGAACGAGGCACTGTCACAGCAGTCCTTCAGCAGCGGCATCGTGATCAGCGAAAAGCCCACGCCGCACATTGCCGCCCACGGCCTGAACATCACCTACCCGGACGGCAAGCCGATGGTGATGCTGGGCGAACTGGACATCGCGCCGGGCTCGCGCGTGCTGGTCCAGGGGACGTCAGGCGCCGGGAAAAGCACGCTGCTGCGCAGCATCGCCGGGCTGTGGCCCTACGGCAGCGGGTCTGTGGATCTTCCTGCCAACGCGGCGGTCGCCTTCCTTCCCCAGCGCAACTACATGCCCAATGGTTCGATTGCCAGCCTGATGGCCTATCCGCAGGGTGTGGATCGCTACAGCGACACGCAGTACATCGACCTCCTGAATGCACTGGGCCTGCAGCGCCTCGTCCCGGATCTGCACAGCTATCAACCATGGAGCCGGATCCTGTCGCCCGGCGAGCAGCAGCGCATAGCGGCAGCTCGCGCCATCCTGGCCCAACCTGACTTTCTCTTCATCGACGAAGGCACCAGCGCGCTCGATGCCGCGTCGGAAGCCCAGGTCTACAAGGCCATCGTCGACCGCCTGCCCAAGGCAGCCCTCATCTCCGTGGCGCACCGTGAGAGCGTCGCGTCCTTTCACCAACAGCGCCTCAGGCTTGAGCAAGGCAAGGCCAGCATCTCTCCCATCAATTGATCATAGGAAGAAGCAGATGAGATTTGTCGTCAAAGGCGGACGTCTTCGGGCCCTGATGGGGCTGGGCAATCTGGCCGTGGGCATGGGCGTGGCCTTGTGCGGCACGGCGTACGCGCAGGATCAGGCGAGTGCGGACAAGACCAAGGCCGACAAGCCAAGCGGTGAGGAAGGCCTCGCCCAGATTCTGGTGCGTGGCAAGCGCACCCTCGACGCAGACATCGCCCGCAGCCGGGATGACATCCAGCCCTACGTGGTGTTTGATTCGGAGCAGATCGCCAGGAGTGGCGCGCCGAACATCGAAGCGTTCCTGCAAACCTATTTGCCGATGAACGCGCAGCAGACCTCGAGCGCACAGCTGGGTCCACAGGTGTCACCGCAGGGGCGCATCGACCTGCGCGGCCTGGGTTCGAATCAGACATTGATCCTGGTGGACGGGCGCCGTCTGCCCAGCGTCTCGACGGGCGACTCCTTCAAGCAGCCCAACATCAACGGCATTTCACTGTCGCAGATCGAACGCATCGAGATCCTGCCAGCGACGGCGAGCGGCATCTACGGAGGCGGCGCAACGGGTGGTGTGATCAACATCATTCTGAAGCGGGATTACTCCGGGATCGACGTGGATCTCAATTACGGCAATGCGCTCGATGGTGCGGTGGGCCAAAGCCGCGTGGGCATCAGCGGTGGCTTCTCGCTCGAAGATGGGCGCACGCGTGTGCTGTTCTCGGCCTCGCATGCGAATGCGGGTGTGTTGAAGTCTTCGCAGCGCAGTTTCGCCAGCCGATCGGCCCAACGGCAGCTGCGCAACGACCCCAGCGATCCCAGCGTTCTTCTGGGTGGCGCCAACATCTGCGCCACCGAAGACGGTGCCACTTGCTCGACCCAGCCCTTGCAGCTCAAGAGTGGCGCAACGCTGAATTCGGCGTTCACCAGCGTTCCCGGCCAGTACACCGGGGCGGCCAGCGACGGTGGCGCAGCGCTGGCCGCCAACGCCGGGCATCTTCAGCTCAACAACACGTCGGTTCCCATCTGGTCCGCACCCGAGACGACGACGTTCACCTTCAACCCGCGCCGCGAGTTCGCGGACGGCATCGAAGCCTATGTGGACTTCGCGCACGATTCGTCCAAGACATCCGTCACCACGCCGACGCAGAGCCTCGAGTATGTGCCGGCCAGCGCGGCTGTGAATCCCTTCCAGCAGGACGTGCTCTCCTACCTCACCGTGCCCAATAGCCTGGCGCAGCAAGAACAGGTGGTCAAGAACACGCGCCTCTATGTCGGATCGATCGTGCGCCTGCCTTACCAATGGAGCGCGGTGCTGGACTATGGCTGGCTGCACAACACCGTCTCCAGCAGCAACAGTTCGGTCCTCGGCGCGGCGTCGTCGACCGCCGACGAGACGCTGCAGGGCGCGGTCTTCCGCGACATCGTCGCCTCGCCGCTCAACGATCCCAACTCGCTGTTTTCCTTCTTCAGCCAGAACGGTGAATCCGGCAGCACGGTCAAGACCCTGTCCCTGCGGCTCAGCGGCCCAGTCATGGACCTCCCGGGCGGCAAACTGAACGCCACCACGCTGCTCGAACAACGCAACGAGACCAGTGACAACTCGGTCAGCGCCAGCCAGACGAGCGGCGTGACCTCGTTCTACTGGTCACCCCCCGCCCATCGGAAGGTTGATTCGGAGTATCTGGAGCTGCGCGCGCCGGTGATTTCGCCCAGCAACAACGTGTCGCTCGTCAACAGGCTGGAACTCATGGCATCGGTTCGCCATGATGCCTATCGAACCGACTACGAGGGGTATGCGATTCCGGTGGACAGCACAACCGGACCGTTCCCGCCCCAGACAGCGTCGGTCAACAGCTTCGGTTCAACCAACTCCACGCTGGGCTTCCGCTTTGCGCCCGCGCCGGATCTCATGTTGCGCGCCAGCCATGGCACGGGCTTCCTGCCGCCCGACCTCGGCCAGATCCGCGGCGCAGCGCCCGCCCTGTTCTCTTCCTTCCTGATCTCCCTGCTTGACCTGCGCGATCCGGCCTTGGGCAACTCGCTCATTCCCGGGCCGCTGACGGTGCTTTCCGGCGGCAGCCCCTCGCTCAAGCCGGAACGATCGCAAAGCACCTCACTGGGCCTGATCCTGACGCCACAGGTCGCACCGGGTCTGCGCGTCTCCGTCGACTACACCGACATTCGCAAGTCCAATGAGGTCAGCTCGCTGCCGCTGAGCTACTTTGTCGACAACGAGGCCTCGTTCCCGGGGCGCGTGGTCCGCGGGCCGGGTTCGGGCGGGCAGCCTGGCCCCATCACGCAGATCGATTCGACCCTGTTCAACATCGCCAGCACCCGCCTCAAGGCGCTGGACCTCCAGGCCGAGTACGCCACCTACGACCTGGCTTGGGGGTATTTGCGCTTCTATGCTGCGGCCACCCACACGATGTCACTGAGCCGCAAGGTGCTGGCGACGGACCCGGCAGTGGACCGCGCCGGCTTCTCCGATGGCCCTCTGAAGTGGCGCGCCAACTTCGGGATCGACTGGCACAAGAACGCCTGGAGCGCGGGCTGGAATGCCCAGTATTACGACAGCTACCGGGTTTGCCAGTCCACCCTCGACCCCTTCACCTGCAGCCAGTGGGAGGCCTGGCAGGGCGCCAGCAAGGTGCCAAGCCAGATCTATCACGACATCAATGTGGGCTATGACTTGGACGCGGCGGGCATTCTGGCCGGGACTGACGTCAACTTTGGCGTGAACAACGTGTTCAACAACCACGGTTCGACCATCAGCAGCGGCATTGCCTATGTCGTGGGCGCGACGTCCTACCTCGATCCGCGTCTGCGTCGCTTCACGCTGTCGCTGCACAAGCATTTCTGATCACTCGCGACGGCGCCCACATCCGCCACCTGGCGGCGCGGGCGCCGTTTTCACGTTCCCGCCGGCGCTCGCCCATCAGCGTGTTCACCGACGCGTTCGCAGCCTCATGACCCGCAGGCCGGTGCAGATTGCGCTCTCAGACAACAAGCCAGGTCCTGCTGAACAACCGCCCAAAGGCAGCCACCCTAGCATTGGCAGCATGGTTTGACAGGCCAGAAATCATGGGCCGCCTCCTCGGTCAGACCGCCGAAATCGATTGCATCCCTACACGGTGATTAACCAGAAAGTCAGATGAGCGCCAGCAGCCTTACCCGCTCCACCGGACATGCTTCACCCGAAGGTGGCGATGGCTACCTTCTCCAAAGTGAGAGCACCCTTGCCCAAGCGGTCACCTACGCCATCGAGCGCAGCGCCGTGCTGGGCGCCAGCGAGGCCATCGCCATGGTCAGCGAACAGGGCGGAATCACCCTGACTGTCGCTGGCGGCAAGGTCGAGACGGCGGTGCGCGAAGGCCACCAAAGCCTGCGCATCACCGTTTATGCCAACGGTCGCACCGGCATCGCCTCGACCGAGTCGCTCAGCCGCCACGCCATCGACCGGGTGGTCGAACAGGCCGTCGCCATGGCGGGCCAACTTGAATCTGATCCGGATGCAGGCTTGTCAGACCGGGAAACCCTGGCATGGACGACGCCGGAGGTTCCGCTCTTTGCGCCCTCCGGCCAGACCGCAGACGAGCTGACCGAAGCGGCGATGGCCATCGAGCACGCCGCCGGCTCGACCGCCAGCAGGGACAGCGTTCGCGTCTCGGAGGCCGGCGCGGCCAGCCAGGACATGCGCTTTGCGCTGGCCACGAGCCAGGGCTTCTGCCGCACCGGCAGCGGCTCGATGCAGCAGCGCTGGTGCCAGACCATCGCCCAGCGGGGCGACGACATGCGCCAAGGCAACTGGGCATCGATGAGCCGCCGTCTCGATGGGCTGCTGCCCCCTGTCGATGTCGGCCGCATCGCTGCCGAAAAGGCCCTGGGCATGCTGGGTGCCGAAGGGCTGACCACCCGCCGTGCGCCCGTGCTGATCGATGCGCCCGTCGCATCCAGTCTGGTGCGCGAGTTGTGCGGGCAGTTGACCGGCACTGCGCAGTTTCGGCGCATGACCTTCCTGCCCGATGCGATGGGCCAGCAACTGACGGCCTCCCACCTGACGCTGGAAGAAGACCCCTTCGAGCCCTTCGGCCTGGCCAGCAGCACCTTCGACAGCGAGGGCGTTTCGGGGTCGCGCCGGGCCATCGTGCGCAGCGGCATGGTCGAGGGCCTGTTCCTGGACACGCGCATGGCACGCAAGCTCGGGCGGGCCTCCACGGGCAACGCCGGCGGCATGCGCAACCTCACGCTGACCAGCACCACCACCCAGGCAGGCGATGACCTGGCCGCCATGTTGCGCAAGCTGGGCACCGGCCTGTGGCTGACGCGCTTCATGGGCGGCGGCAGCAATCCGGCCACCGGCGTCTATTCGCAGGCCGCCGCCGGCTTCTGGGTCGAAAACGGCCAGGTCGTGCGGCCCGTCCATGGCTTCACGGTCGCCGGCAATCTGCAGGAGATGCTGAAAGCCATCGTCGCGGTGGGCGCCGATGTGCACCGCGAGGGCGCGATCCGGGTCGGCTCCATCCTGCTGCCCGACATGCAAATCGCCGGCCGCTGATCGAGCCCCTTTGCTGAAAGAATCGACTGACATGCTCTTGACCGCATCCCAACGCCTGGCCCTGGCCCGGGACAGGCTGCTTGTCGCCAACGACCTCGACGCCCACCAACTTCAGGAAGGCCTGTCCGGCCTGTGGGCACGGGGCGCGGATTACGGCGACCTCTACTTCGAGTTGACCACCCGAGACTCCTGGTCACTGGAACGCAGCAAGGTGGCGCGTGCCGCCTTCTCGATTACGCAAGGTGTGGGCGCACGCGCCGTGAACGGGGACAACACGGCCTTTGCCTATTCCAGCGACATCAGCCACAAATCCATCACCGCCATCACCGCCGCCGCCCGTGCCATGCAGGCCCAGGGCCAGAATGCCGGCGCCACCGGCCGGGGTGTGGAGATGGCCGGGGTGACCCGTGACGCGAGCGCCTACGCCACCCTCGAAGCAGCGGGCGGCATGGACAGCATTGCGAAGGTGGCGCTGCTGCAGCGGCTTGACCAGATGGCACGCGCCGTGGATCCACGCATCGCCGAAGTCTCGGCCACCCTGTCGGTGGAGGATTCGACCGTGCTGGTGGCGGCCACCGACGGCACGCTGGCCGGCGACATCCGCCCGCTGGTGCGGCTGGACCTCTCGGTCATCGCCGAGCGCAGCGGCAAGCGCTCGTCGGGCTCGGCCGGCGCCGGTGGACGGTTTGCGCTGAGCGAGATCACCGAGGCCCGGCTGGAAAGAATGGTGCAGAAGGCGACCTCGATCGCGCTGACCAACCTGGACGCCAAGCCCTCCCCCGCGGGCGAAATGACCGTGGTGCTGGGCTCGGGCTTTCCCGGCGTGCTGCTGCACGAGGCGATCGGCCACGGGCTGGAAGGCGACTTCCACCGCAAGCGCGAATCGGTGTTCAACGGCATGCTGGGCGAACGCATCGCCGCCCCCGGCGTCAACGTGTTCGACGACGCCACGCGGCCCAAGGCCCGCGGCTCACTCAACGTCGACGATGAAGGCGTGATCGGCCAGCGCACCCTGCTGATCGAGGACGGCCGCCTGGTCGGGCTGATGCAGGACAAGACCAGTGCCCGGCTCATGGGCGACACCGCCACCGGCAACGGCCGCCGCCAGTCCTATTCGGACCTGCCCATGACCCGCATGACCAACACCTTTCTGGAAAACGGGCCGTATGAGCCGCAGGAGATCATCGCTTCGGTGCGCCACGGCATCTATGCGGTCGAGTTCAGCGGTGGCACCGTCGACATCACGTCGGGCCAGTTCAATTTCTCGGCCGAGAAGGCCTTTCTGATCGAGAACGGCAAGGTGACCGCCCCCATCGAAGGGGCCACGCTGATCGGCGTGGGCAACCAGACGCTCAAGGCCATCTCCATGATCGGCAATGACCTGGCGCTGGATGCCGGCGTCGCGACCTGCGGCAAGAACGGCCAGATGGTGCCTGTGGGCGTGGGCCAGCCGACGATCCGGATCGACCAGGTCGTCGTCGGTGGAGCACAGGGGTAAGCCATGCGTACAACGACAGAAGCGGCGGCACGGCGCCACAGCAAGCTCCTCATCATCGGCTCCGGGCCGGCGGGCTACACGGCTGCGATCTACGCCTCGCGCAGCGCGCTGGCGCCAATGCTGATCGAGGGCCTGCAGCCCGGCGGGCAGCTGACCATCACCACCGAGGTGGAGAACTGGCCCGGCGACACCCGCGTGCAGGGCCCCGACCTGATGGCCCGCATGGGCGAGCATGCGCGGCAGCTGGGTACCGAGATCATCCAGGACTACATCGTCGAGGTCGACCTGTCACGGCGCCCCTTCGTGGCCGTGGGCGATGGCGGTGCGCGCTACACCGCCGACAGCCTCGTGATCGCCACCGGTGCCAATGCGCGCTGGCTGGGCCTGGACAGTGAACGCCTGTACCGCGGCAAGGGCGTCTCGGCCTGTGCCACCTGCGACGGCTACTTCTTCCGCCAGCGCGTGGTGGCGGTGGTGGGCGGGGGCAATACCGCGGTGGAAGATGCGCTGCACATGGCCCACTTCGCCAGCGAGGTGTACCTGATCCATCGCCGCGACAGCCTGCGCGCCGACAAGACCAACCAGGCCCGCCTCTTGGCCAACGAGAAGATCAGGCCGATCTGGAACACGGAAGTGGCCGAAGTGCTGGGCGACGGCAAGAAGGTCACGGGCCTGTGCCTGAAGCAGCGCCTGAGCGGCGAGAGCTCGACCCTGCCGGTGGACGGCCTGTTCGTGGCGATCGGTCACGACCCCGCCACCAGCCTGTTCAAGGGCCAACTGGCGATGGACGAGGACGGCTATCTGCTGGTCACCCCGGGATCGACCGCCACCAGCGTCGCGGGCGTGTTTGCCGCCGGTGACGTGCAGGACAAGCACTTCCGCCAGGCGGTGGTGTCGGCCGGCATGGGCTGCATGGCAGCCCTGGAGGCCGAGCGCTTTCTCATCAATACCCAGGCCGGCGCCAGCCAGGCCGAATGACTCCCCGGGTGCCGCCCGCCATGGTGGTGCGGCAGCCTCACACCAAGGATCCACCATGTCCCTGCTCAAAGTAACCACCACCGACAGTTTCGAGGACGATGTGCTCAACTCGCCGATTCCGGTCCTGATTGATTTCCATGCCGTCTGGTGTGGCCCGTGCAAGGCGTCGATGCCAGCGCTTGAAGACGCTGCGCGCGAGTTCGAGGGCGAGATTGCCATCGTCAAGGTCGACATCGAGCAAGAGCCCAAACTCGCCGAGGCCTACGGCGTGCGCAGCGTGCCGACCTTCATCCTGATCAAGGACCGCGAACCGGTGGAACGCTTCATGGGCCAGACCTCGCGCGGCAAGCTGGCGTCGGTCCTGGAGCCCCACGCCGGAGGCAAGCAATGACCGCCTACCGCGCCTTTGGCGATGAAGCCAACAAGCAGGCCCTGAGAGCCGACATTCGGGACAAGGGCCCCGTGTACACCGCGTGGCTGACCCATGCGTCGATGGAGGGAGACCTGACGCCGATCTCGCAGGACCATGGTCTGCACCCGGCGCTGGTGCGCCTGCTGCCCGCGCTGGGAGCCTTCGGCGAGGGCGAAGAAGCCCCCGCGTTCTATGACGCACTGCTGGCGGCGATCCCGGTCGGCGCCGAGACGGGCAACATCGCGCGCCGAGCAATCCTGCTGGCCTGGACGGACCCTGTCTATGGTCGCGCACGGCTCGTCGAGGCCGGCCCGGCCCGCGAGGCCTGCGAGGCGGTCGTCGCCCTGCTGCGCCAATCCCTGGCGGCCACCACCATCGACAAGCCCACCTGGCGCGCAGCCCGCGCCAAGCTCGCGCAGGTCCAGCGGGACGCCTCCGCGCCTGAGAAGGTGGTCGATCTGGTGCTCTCGCTGGCCTGGGATCTTGAAACGACGCCCGGCGCGGCTCAGGATGCGATGGTGGCCTGGACGGCGCAGGTGTCCGCCGAGGCCGAGGCCAGCGACGAAGACCCGTTCACCGAGGCCGAGGCCACATACTTCAAGTCCACCATGGACCGCATCAATGAAGAGATCATCGCCTCCATGGGCGATGAGGGTGACGACGACAACTTCAGCTACGAAGCGTTCCTGGAGGAAGCCAACAGGCGTTGGGCCGCCGATCCCGTGACCCAGGCCCTCAAGGTACGATCCCTGGCAAAGCAAGCCCGTGTCAAAGCCAAGCTTGCCCTCTGGCGGACGGCGATACAGCAGAAAGTGCTTGATGATGCCAAGACCTTGGGCATGTGAACCGGGGGTGCCCAGCTGAAGGAGGCGGTCTGGCGAGCAGCCGGACCGAACACGGAACGCATGTCAGTGCTGCCCTCGCTCATTGCCGCCGTCTTCGACGAAACCTTTCGTGGTTCCCGCGAGGGCGAAGGCTGGCGTGTCGGCAGCGTCTCGCGTGACATTGCCACCGTGCATCACCTCGTCACCGGCGCCTTCGCCTGCGCCAACGAGGGCGGCGCCGGCGCGGACGGCCGGGGCTTCTGCACCCACATCATCTTCCTGCGCTCGGGGAAGCTGACCATCGACCAGCATGGGCGTCAGCGCAGGCTGGTGGCGGGCGACATCTTTGTGGCTTGCGGGTGGCAGCCCATGGCCCTGGCCGGGTCTGGCAAGGTGGACATGCTGGTCGTCACCTTGCCGGGCTGGTGGTCGATGCAGCGCTTCATGGACAAGTTCCAGCTCCTGCCCCACCTCTACATCAGCCGGGAATACTTCGCGGCTTCAATCATTGCAGACCTGGCGCAGCGAATTCTTGACCTTGACGAGGCCGACAGACAGACCATTGCCCAGGCACTGAACATGCTCGCAGACCTCCTGCGCACGGCACTGGCGGCTGGCGCCAACGGGGACAGCGTCATGCCGCGGGCACGCGGGCGCATGGGGGATATTCTCTGGTTCATCGCCCAGAATCTGGAGCATCGCGGCCTGTCGGCCTCCGATGCCGCCAGAGACCTGAAATGCTCGGCCCGCACGATTTACAACACCTGCGCGGCCCATGGCACCAGCTTCAGCGCGCTGGTCACCGAAACCCGGCTGGTCGCCGCGCAGTACCAGCTCATTCGGACTCAAGACCGCATTTCGCAGGTGGCCTATGAGGTGGGCTTTTCAAGCCTGTCTCATTTCTCGCGTCTGTTCCGCGCGCGATTCGGCATCACGGCCAACGCGATGCGCAACGGCAACCGCGCCGAAATCACCGACAGCCACCGCGCCTGATGAGGACGCTGCTGGGGCCGCCCGGCCCCAGGGAGACATCACTCGCCGTGTTCCCGCAGCCAGGCGTTGTGCGCGGCCTCCGCGGCGTGGATGGCCTTGTCCAGATGCTCGTGGGCGCGATGGCGCAGCTCATGAACCTCCGGGTTGTCCTCTTCCTGATCGATGTCGGCACGCGCCTGCTTCAAGGCCTCGATCGCGCGCAGCAGGCGGCTGCCGTGCCCGTTCACATCCAGGGCCGGGTGATCGTGCAGGTCCTTGCCATCGTCGATGGAGGCGCGGCGAATCTCATGGTAGGTCGCGTCCGTCTCGTTGATGGCCACATCCTCGCCTGCGTACACCCTTGCATCGCCAGGTTGGTGCTCCAGCAACCAGTGCGCCGCGCGCAGATCGCTCAGCGCATGCAGATAGGCCGGATGCCGGCCCGGCACGTTGTCGGCACAAGCCGCCAGAGGCAGCAGCGCAGCAAGCAAGAACGCAGCGGTCGTGGTCGTCGGGAGTCTCATGTCAATGTCCTTTCTTGTGGAGGTCATGCCAGGCCGTCGGCGACCTTGCGGTCTTCTCTGTTCGACGGGCCTGGAAACAAGAACGCCCGCCCACCACGGGCGTTGACCCCATCTCCCCGCGGCACCGCGAGGCTGTCTGTTTTGACAGCTTGGTCTGCCCCACTGGCTGGGCAGATGATCGGCCGATCGCGAGGCATCAGGTCCGCGTGATGGACAGCCCGCCATCCACCAGCGACGCCGTGCCCGTGACGAAGGACGCATCGTCCGAGGCCAGGTAACGCACCGAGCGGGCGATCTCTTCGGGCTGGGCCACGCGCTTGAGGGCGTGCAGACCGGTGATGAAGGCCTGCGCCTCGGCGCTGTCGTTCTTGCTGCGGTACATGGCCGTGTCCACCGCGCCGGGCAGCACGGTTTTCCTTCGTCCGAGAGCTGCAGCCCGTTGAATTGCGCCGTCAGTGACGATGACGCAGTCTGTTCCTGCAACCGCAGCGAGAGAAACCAACCAGGCTCATCTTTCGGTCGGCGCAAACACCAGGCGGCATTCAATCTTTCAACACACCTTCAATACGCTTTCGGCAAGCTTTCAAAGGCGTTTTACCCCCCAAAATGGGGATTCTGAGGAATATCC